>QHXU01000090.1:14350-26152 GCA_003223065.1 Acidobacteriota bacterium
GTGAGGTAGGTCGGCGTGTCAATGCCCAAATTGATGGGGACCGAAACGCAGCCAGGCGCTCCGCATTGAAACACCGCGACTGAGTATTGCTCTTGCGGATTCACCGCCCGGACCTGAATAGCTGTGGCGGCGGCGACGCCCGTGCCGGCTCCGTTCATGCTGAAAAGTGTGGGCTCGACCTGTTCGATAAGCGCCATTGCGGTCTGCGCGACGGAACCGTTGTTGACCGTGAAGGACGCGGCGCCGGGCGCTGTCCCGTCCGGAACCACGAAGTTGACTTGCCCCGGCGATACGTAGAGCAGTGGAGCGATGCGTTGAGTGCCCGTGATATCAGTCACGGTAAGGGTCACACCGCCAAGAGTGGCAAGCGGTTGGAGGTTGGCTTGCGCGTTGCCCGAGGCCAGGCCCGACCCGTAGAGCGAAGCCAACGAATTGGGGGCCACGGCACTGCTGCTGGCGGCCGACGATTGCACCCTGATGGACGAGAGGACCCCGTAGTAGCGGGACATCCAGTACGGCAGTATGTAATCGATTCCGGGATTTTCGATGATGCCGGAGCCGCCGCCCATGAGTTGGAACGGGTTCCGCTGCCACAGGAAATCGGTCGGCGGACGGAGCGCCACCGGTACAGGCTGGCAGGCCTGGTCGCCGCAAACCTGCACAGAACGCGTGAGGTCGACGAAAAGGTCACGCTTCGGACGTTGGAGCCACTGCTCGAGTAGAGTGCGGGTTTCGGCGTCGCGCGTGGCATTGACGCCTTCGAGGGCGCGGTCAATGATGTCAAAGAAGGCGTTCTGATGCGATGCCGTGTGGCTGCGGACCACCCGGTAGGCGGTCTGGTAAAAGCTCTTGAAAGAACTGCTCTCGAGCCGGACGAGATTGTAGAAGCTCATGTAGTCCAGATTGAACTTGAAGTAAGCATCGTCGGTCGCAATGTCCACGCTGGCCGGGACAGCGACAGTTGGCAAGAGTAGGATGCGCTGCTCGTCGTAGTAGGTCGAGAATCTACTGCCATTGACGTGGCGGCCGACTTGCAGCAAGGCCAGAATCTCATCGGGACGTATGAGAAACGTGGCGCTGGAACTGCCGTCAGGCATGATGATCGACCAGTTGTGACCGGTGAGAAACCCGAGGAGGCGGGTGACAAGATCGCTGATGGAGCGTTTGATAGTGGCATCATCGATGAGGTCGTAGGCAGCCCCGAGCCCGAAGATAACGCCTACGAATTGATCGCGCGAAGTATTGCCGATCCAAATCCAGGGCGGATTCTTGTACACGCCGTTGTGTGATTCTTCGCTCTGGATGCCGGCGGCATACGGCGAATCCGACAGAAACATGCAGCGCGCAAGCAGGTTGTTACCGGTGACGTCGGCGAGGCCCTTAAGACCGGCGAGGGCCTGTTGGACGTTGTTCAACGCGTCGGCGGACTGGGTTACCTTATAGCGGAACGCTTCGGCAGCCAGATATGCGCCGGTCCACAGGGCCGAATCGCCGCAGCGCGTGTAGCCGATGACTTGGTCGCTGGCAGGCGAGGCGTAGATCGGATCGAGAACGGTTCCGAAGGGCAAGTGGCTGGCTTGGATGTACGCCGAAATGGCGAGCGCGTCGGCTTCGGAGCCATAACAGGGAAGAATCCCAGAGATGAGCACCATTAGCGGGGCCAAGCCCCAGCGAAACCTATGCATTCCAGCCACTCCTCCCATTGTGCAATGTTCCAGGGAAGGGTTATGGGACAATCTCCGGGTGCGGGATCGGGGATCGCGGTCATCCGCCGCTGCAAGAACAGCGGAATCGTGAGGGATTCAAGAGTGGCGCCACGGAAACAATGGTCAAGGCTTCGGTCCCGGTTTTCGACGGTTGAGCGAGTCGTCGCGCTGGGACTCGCTCTCGCTTGGATCGGAGCGAGCGTGACCGCGATCCTGCTGGGCTTCCGCCGTGGGCACTGGGCAGTCTTGATCGTCGCACCGCTCGGCCTGTGGTATGGAATGCTTTGGGTGCGAGCGGCGTGGATCGGCCGCCGGCTGCATTGGAAAGAAGGTATCTGGCGCTGGCGGGGCCGGTGAGCACTTGTTGCGATCGGGGGAAGTTAATGTGGAATTAATCAAAATCCTCTGGTGGCAACCGGCAGCGTCGTGATAATCTTTATCCGAACCCATTTTCCACGAAAGGAGGCACACTTTTGCTTACACGGATTCGATCAAGTCACATCACCTCATCGATGACTGACGCGCTGCAAAGCGGCCTGCTTTCGGGCTCGTTCGCCCGCGTCTAGGCGGTCCCACCTCACAGCCGCCGGAGATTAATTCCGGCATGGATCACGATTACTGTCTCGAAATTTATGCCAATTCTGGACCTCGTCTCAGCATCGGAACGACGGACGCCGCCTGAAGTCGTGCTTTCTCCAGTGCAACGGAAAGCGGCCGAGGGAGTGCTGTATGGACTCGAGCGCGGCCAATTCGTTGTGCTTCAGGACCAGGCGAGCGATGGAAAGACCACCGTTCTCGAACACATTCATCGCGAACTCGGCGGCGCTTGGATCGGTATCCGCGACTTCCTCGGCAAGCTCAGCACGCGCGATCCAATCGCGCTTGAAGAAGCATTTCTCGATCTGATCGACTCGGTGCTTGAATAACATGATCTGGTGATCGTCGACGATCTGCACCTGGTGAAAGACATCGTCGAAAGCTGCGATTATCAGCGGCGCCACCTGTTCAACGCGGTCATCGTCGCGCTGTTGTCGAAGGCGCACGCAGCCGGGCAGAGACTGGCTTTTTCCACCGACAACGCGCCGCCGCCGCTGGCGAACCGCGCCCATACTTGGGACATCTGTGACTTCACTCCAGCCGATTACCAGGCGATCTGCTCGGCTTACTTTGACCCCGCGATCGCACGCCGGCTCGATTTTGGCGAGATTCATCGCTTCGCGCCAAATCTCAACGCCCATCAGTTGCGAAAAGCATCCGTGTGGCTGTCGCATGAGCTGGGAGCCGATACCGCCCGGTTCATCGAATATCTGACCACTCACAATCTGGCAAGCAACGTCGAAATCGAAGAAGTCGAACCAGTTGATTGGAACGATCTCAGGGGCGTCGACGACGTTATTGAGGCGCTGGAGGCGAAAATCGCGCTGCCGCTCGAAGATCGCGTATTGGCTGCAGAGCTGGGATTGAAACCGAAACGCGGCGTCCTGCTCGCCGGACCGCCCGGAACTGGCAAGACGACGATCGGCCGCGCGCTTGCGCACCGCCTCAAGAGCAAATTCTTTCTCATCGACGGTACGATGATCGCCGGCTCGGCCAATTTTTATAGCTCGGTGAACCGGGTATTTGAAGCCGCCAAGCGCAACGCGCCTGCAATCGTGTTCATTGACGACGCCGACGTAATCTTCGAAGGGGAGCACGGCGAGCGCGGCCTGTACCGCTATTTGCTGACTATGCTCGACGGCTTGGAAAGCGAGAGCGCCGGACGCGTGTGCGTGATGATGACTGCAATGGAGGCTAGCAGCCTTCCGGCCGCCATCCTCCGTTCCGGCCGAGTGGAGCTGTGGCTAGAGACGCGACTGCCGGACGAAGCCGCGCGCGCCTCCATTTTCCGCGATAAGATTTCCTGTCTGCCTGCGACGATCGGCGCCGCGGACGTGGCGGTGTTGGCGGCTGCAAGCCGTGGGCTCACCGGCGCAGATCTCAAGGCCGCGGTCGAAGACGGCAAACTCCTGTTCGCTCATGACAAAGCGAACGGAAAGCAGCTGAAGGCTCCGGAACAGTATTTTCTGGCAGCCATCGAAACGATCCGGCGAAACCGCCGGACCTACACGAAGAAGAAACGGCCTCAGCTCACCGAAGCTTTATCGATCGGCTTTAAAGCAGAGTAAAGCGGCCTTCCTAAACCCGCTCCGCAACGAACGATTATCTGCGCGCTACACGCAACGGCAACCTCAGGCCCCGACAATCTGGACGCTGATTCCTTCCGGATCTTTGATATGAAAACCCGCATCCAGGTTGTCTTCCGGATTTGCGCCGCGCGCTTTCAGTTCCCGTGTCACTGTTTCCTTGTTGAATTTCTCGACGCCGATCGCGAAATGATCCACCAAACCGGTAGGGCTCTTGTGGTGCAGAGAGACCAGAACCTTCCCGGTCCCGAGGCGCACGATTTCATTAGGCTTGTCCTCACTCACAACAGTCAGTCCGAACATGGTTTGATAAAAGGCAATCGAGCGCGGCAAATCGCTAACTTGAATGCTCACGTGGTCGATCTTCGCGCCTTTGATGCCGGCATCCTGCGCTTGAGCGGTGGATGACGCGCCACCCGCCGCGGCCAACATAGCAAGCCCCTGAACCAACTCCCTGCGCGTGAGCGCCCCCGTTTCGAAGCGGCTCACCAGATTCCAAATCATTGCTTCCATAACGTCCTCCGGCAATAGTGTAAGACTCTACTACACATCACGGGTGTGCCGAGTATGAATCCTTAAGGGCGATCAGCCAGACTCCTTGGGATGGCTCGCTCTGCTAGGCTGGGTCAGCTCTATCAAAAAACCGGAGAAATAGTCAGATGGCTGAAAAGAAGTCCACTCGATCCAAAGCTGAACCGGCTCCGAAGCTAGATCGCGGAACGCAGTTGGCCCGCGTTCGCCGTATTTGCAGTTCAATTCCCGGAACAACCGAAAAGCTCTCCCATGGCGAGCCGACATTTTTCACACCGAAGCGGGTTTTCGCCATGTTTGCGAACAGCCACCATGGCGATGGGCGTGTTGCCTTGTGGCTACCGGCCGCCCCCGGAGTGCAAGCAGCGTTGATCGAAGAGGCCCCCGAAACCTATTTCCGGCCGCCCTATGTTGGTGTGAGCGGCTGGATTGGCGTCGACCTTTCCAAAGTGGATGATGAACAATTAGGCGCATTGATCCGCGAAGCGTTTCGTTTGATCGACGCGAAGTCTAGTTCGTCGCGGGCCTCGAAATCACGGCGATCACTCCATTCAGAGACCCGGTCTCCGCACCTCGAACGAAGACGGTGATCTATGCCTCCTATCGCATGGCGAAGCACAGCGCCGTCTGAACCAACGGCGCGGCGCGGCAGTCTCTGGCGGCGATCAGCGCATCGACCAGACCGAAACGCAATGCCGCACAATATGCGGTCTACCCGCGCGACCGAAAGTCCTTGGACACGGAGCGCCAGAAGCTTGAACCAATAGCCGGGACGGCATATACTTGCTACACCTACGGAGGCCGTTTATGACTCTGTGGTGGCGTTTGCTCGTTTTTGCGGTATTGGTCTTTCTCAGCCTGCCCAACGACCTTTCTGCCCAGGCCATCACGGCCAAAGTCGTGGGCACGGTGACCGACCCCAGCGGCGCAGCCGTTCAGGCGGCCTTGGTCAGCATAACCAACGTCCAGACCAACCAGCCCCGGACTACCAAAACGAACGAGGTTGGCAACTACGAGTTCTCCTTCTTGCCGATCGGCGCTTACACGCTTGGCGTCGAAGCCACGGGCTTTCAAAAAGCCGAGGTGAGCCAGTTTCAGTTGAGTGTGGACCAGGTGGCCCGCATCAATGTGCAGCTCAACATCGGCGAAGTAGCCGAGAAGGTCTCCGTCGAAGCTAGCACAGTCGCTTTGCAGACAGAAAACGTCACCGTGGGAACGGTGATTGACAGCCAGAAGGTAGTGGAGCTGCCCTTAAACGGGCGCTCCTTCGTTCAACTGGCGCTGCTGACACCAGGGGTCAACCCCGGCACGCCAGGCAGCATCACCGTGCGACGGAGCCGCGGAGCGGTGGGCCAACAGGTCGGCATGTCGGCCAACGGTGCGCGTGACACGCAGAATCGCTTTTATTACGACGGCATCGAGGCCATGGATCTCGACAGCTACAGCTTCAGCTTTTCCCCTTCTATCGATGCTGTCCAGGAGTTCCGGGTCGAAACCAGCACCTACTCGGCCGAAGTGGGCGGCGCGCCCGGCGGCCAGGTCAACCTCATGAGCAAGAGCGGCACCAACCGGATGCACGGCACGCTGTGGGAATTCAACCGCAATGACGCTTTCGCCGCGCTAGCGCCGTTTCAACCGTTCACGCCCGACGCGAAGCCGCCGCGGCTCAATCGCAATCAGTATGGAGCCAATCTCGGAGGCCCGGTTTACGTTCCAAGAATCTACGCCAGCAAGGATAAGACATTCTTCTTTTTCAACTGGGAATCTGGTCGCCAGGTCTCCGGATCTTTTGGCGGAACAGCGTTCTTGCCGCCCGTTCCATATCGCAGTGGCGATTTTTCGAGCGCACCGGTCACCATTTTTGATCTAGAAACCGGCCAACCGTTCCCGAACAACGCGATCCCGGTAGCCCGTATCCGCAATTATGCGCGCAAGTTCCTGGAGTTCGTGCCCCGGCCGAACGCGAACGAACCGTCGATCAACTTCCGCGGGCCCCGAGCTTCAGCTCCGGTCGATCAAGATCAGTATGTCGCGCGCATCGATCACCGCTTCTCTGACCGAAACGGCCTTTATGGCAGCTACATGTTCAACACTCAGGCGGACAATTCCATTCCTACATTCGGTTTCGACACGCGTGGCAATCGCGGACGGGCACAGAACCTGAGCCTCACCGACACGCATGTTTTTTCGCCTGCCCTGGTGAACGAGTTGCGGCTGGGCTGGCACCGCTTTTTCGAGCACGAATTCTTCGGCACCACCGACCGTTCCGACTTGGATGTAGCCAACATCATCGGGATTCCCGGCGTCTCGAAAGATCCTCGCAATTTCGGCTACCCGACGTTCGGTGGCGCCGGCTACGACTTCCCGACAACCCGTGGCATCGGCCCTCGCGACCGCTTGAACCAACTCTGGCAGGGTGCCGATAACGCTTCATTTCGCAAGGGCAATCATTTCCTCAAGATTGGCGCTCTGATCGCGCGGCGCAACTGGACCTTCGATGAATCGGTGAACCCGCGGGGCTCGTTCAGCTTTGACGGCCGCACGAGTTCCGGTGGCGCTGACCCGGTTCGCGAGCATGGCTTCGCCGCCTTTTTGCTGGGGTTAGCCACGGGTGCTCAGGTGAGCGTTGAGCCGTTTGCCACGCGCATGAACAACTGGTCACAGGCCTATTATTTCCAGGACGATTGGAAGCTCACGCCTCACCTCACGTTGAACCTGGGCATGCGCTACGAGTATTTCGCGCCACCGGTGCAGCGGGGCAAGGCGACCAACTTCGACTTGAACGGGGTGGTTCCGGGATTCGTCCCCTCGCGGCAGACCTTCCACGGTTTTCCGGATATTGCCGACACCTCGGATCGTCCAGCCTCTCTGGTCTACCCGGACCGCAACAATTGGGGGCCTCGTTTGGGCTTCGCATACGCGGTCCCGCAGATCCGCGACTTCGTGGTGCGCAGTGGCTACGGCATTTACTACACCCCCGAGATCACCAACTCCTGGACGACCCTGACCCTGAATCCACCGATCGTGAAGACCTTTGATTTTGCAGGGACGTTCGACAAGCCGATCCAGGTGGAAACCGCCTTTGGCGCCGCCGGGCGACCTGGAGTTGGCCTCTTTGACTCCGGCGCCCTCGATCCCAACCTGCGGGATACCTACACGCAGCAGTGGAACTTCACCATACAGAAGAAGCTGCCACAGAACGTCTATCTTGACGTGGGATACGTGGGATCAAAAGGCAGTAACCTGACGATGGCCTTCGACGGCAATCGCGCGATCCAGGTAGTGACGCCGGGTCCCGACGTGGCGCCGCTCGCCGCTCGCAGACCGTTGCAAGGCTTCAGCGGCATCACTGTCGCCAAGTCCATCGGCAGTTCGACGTTTCATTCCCTTCAGATGAAGGCGGATTAGCACCGTGGGCGGTGGATTCAACCTGAACGGCATCCAGAACTACTTTGATCTGCGCGGAAGCCGCTCGCCCTCCATCTTCGACATCCGCCACCGGCTATCGGTGGCGGTGCTTTACGACGTTCCCCTGTTCAGCTCGGCACGTAACGCAGCGATGCGCGCGCTGCTGGGCGGTTGGCAGGCCGGAACGATCATCACTGCGCAGACCGGCTTCGCCGCAGCGTTGGCGGGCGTCGGCGATACCACAGGCACAGGCGTGGGCTCGCGCCCTACGGTTGTTCCGGGGCAGAAGAGCGAGTTAGACCGGGGACAGCGTTCGAGAGACCAGTGGTTCAACACGGCCGCCTTCACCCAAACACCGCTCGGCAGTTTCGGAAACGCGGCCAGACAGGCGATCCACCTTCCCGGGTTGAACCAGGTGGACTTCTCGGCGAACAAGAATTTCCACCTTCGTGAGTCGCACAACATCCAGTTCCGGGCAGAATTCTTCAACTTCTTCAATCACGTGAACCTTGGCACACCTGGCCTGGACCTGCGGCAACCGAACAGCTTCGGCCGGATCACGAGCAGCAACCAGGGCCCCGGCGCCAGCAATGATGGTCGCATTGTCCAATTTGCGCTGAAGTACCAGTTTTGATATGGGGCGACTTTCTCAAGCGTCACGTTGAGCCAGTTCTTATAGCGGGTGCACAACCGTGGGCTTTCCAGGCGATAGCCTTAGTTTCTTGGTCGAGACTCAAACCGGCCACGAGAGTCGGAGACCGTCTCCAACAGTTGGTGGCCGCCTAGTAGTTGAAGCTTAATGCGAGCTGGGGTTTGGCGGTACGGGGTAGCCTGGACAAGTCTGAAGCGGGCTGGCACGTCCTCCGGACGGGGCAGGTGCCGATGGAACCCGGCGACCGCGCGCAGAGTCTATACGAGCATGAATCGCGGGATGGTGTGCTTGCTGTTAACGTTGCCCGCTGTGGCACAGATTGCCCAGCGGGACCCCTTCGACGCCGCCCTCCAGGCCTTTTGGACAGCCCGCAGCGCAGGTCACTTCGAAGAGGCCGCCGCCAAGCGAGAAGAAGCGCGCAAGCTCCTGGAGCGCACGGCTGTGGACGCGCCTCAATTCGGCAACCGGGTCCTGAGCGTCACGCAACTTTATGAAAGCGGGGGCATGAGCCGACAGGCGCGCTCCATTGCCGAGGAGGCTCTTTCTCGCGCCGGAGGGCTAGGCCAATCGCATCCGACACGCATCCAGCTTCTCAATACGCTGGCGAGTTCCTGGCAGCAGGACCGGAACCTGCTGAAGGCTCTGGCCTGCCTGGAAAAGGCCGCCGCTGCCGTGGATGCCGCCCCGCTGGCGAAGTCCCCGGTGCCTGGTGCCGAAGGCCAACCCTATTCTAATCGGGCGTTTGTCGGGTTCTCCGGCAGAAACGTAGCCTCCCGGCTGGACCCAGTTCAGGACAACAACTTTGTGTACCCGCGGCTAGCCGATCTCTACCAGCAGCTCGGTCGTCCGGATGCCGCCGCCGCAGTCTTGGCGAAGATGCGCACACTCGCCACCAATAACGACGCCGCTCTCGCCTCGATCTACGAACGTCAGGGCCAACTCGACGAGGCCGCGGCCATATACAAGAAACTGGCGGAGCAGGCCGCTGCCAATCCGCAATCCCAACCCTGGCAAGTGGCCGGTCCTCTCCAGTCGCTCGCTAATCTCTACCAGCGGGAACAACGATACGGCGAAGCGGCGGCTGCCCTCCAGCAGGCCGTTGCTGCGCTCGACGCTTCTGGGAAACCGGAGGCGCACAACCAAACGATCTCGATCCGCCAAAGCCTCGCCAGCATCCTCCATCAGGCGGGCCAGACCCAAGCCGCCGATGAGGTCTACCAGCAGTTGCTGGCCGAAACCAAAGATGGCCGGGATGGCTTGCCCACTGGACTGCTCAGCAACTATGCGAACTATCTCGCCGCGACGAAACGCGGCGCACAAGCTGAGGATTTTTTGAAAGACTACATGGCCAATCACCCGAACTTGCAGCCGTGGGAGGAAATCAATCTTCTTTCCACACTCGCCAACGTGGCGCGCGTGTCCGGCCAGCCGAAGCGCGCCGAAGAATACCAGCGCGCCGCTATGGAGAAGCAACCGGCCGCCCAGCCGACACCGGCCGGACAAGTCTTTATCGGGAAGGACCTCCAGAAGGCGCAGTCCGCGGCCAATGGGGGAAACCTTGACGAGGCCTTCGGCCTTGCCCTGCAAGCGATGGATGCCGCTGGGCATGCCGTTGATCGCGATCAGGTTGCCTGGCAGGTATCCTCGCTCGCCGGCACTCTTGTCAATAAGAAAGCGCCCGACAAGGCGGAGCAACTCTATCAACGTCTCTTCGGGCTTGTCGAGAGCTGGTCGGCCGACACTCTGCAACCTCTCTTGAACGTGTTGCAAAATTACCCGCGATTCCTGATGCAACAGCAGGACCGTTGGGCCGACGCGCCCGGCGCGATCGAGCGCTACCGCAACGCTCTCACGACTGCGCGCGGCGCGGGCACCGGCTGGCTCGAAGAGGTTCTGCGCTTGAATATCGATTTCGAACGCACGCATGGTTCACAGGCTAGGGCCCTCAGCGCCGCGCAGGACCTGCTATCGCTCGAAGAGTCGCTCAGCGGAAACACCAGCGAGCCGTACTTGCGGGCCGCCGAGACACTCGCTGAGTTGTACGAGTCCGCCGGTGATCCGGAACGCGCGCTGCCGCTCCGGCGGCAGACTGTTTCCATCGCCGACCTGGTTTTCCGCGCAAACGATGCGCGGCGCGGCTTCATTCGCGTCCAGGTCGCTCTCGCGTTGGCCCGCCAACGGCAGTTTGATGAGGCCGAGCGTTTGGCAAACGAAGCCGTCGCCATTGGGCAGACGATGCGGCCCCCGCAGCCCAACTTGTTTGCCCCGCAGTTGGAGCAGGTCCGGCGGATGAAGGCAGCACCGCAATCGGTGCCTGGCTCGGTTGGGCGTCGTCCCACGGGCGCGATTGGGACCATCCCCTGGTTCGATACACAGACTTACCGGCCTGCGCAAGTCAACGCTCCACCGGCGGGGAAACCGGCGTCAGCGAAGAAGTCCGAAAAGCAGCAGGATCGTTGACGGTTAGATTTTATCTTCGCCGTATAGGCCTCACTGGGAAGAGGACACAGCCCCGCATGCGAAGTCCTGAAAAAGCGTCCGATGCGTCCATGCGTCCTGGAGCGCTACTGGCATTTGTCCGAGTAGGCCGACTTCCCAGCCACTTAACATACGCTCAGATTGTCTGGAGGGGAACTATCACTGTTCGGGGCCTCGTGGATTCCTTGGTGAGTTCGGCTTTGCTAGGCTTGTGTTGAATGCGGCCAACGATTCTGATCGGCCTTCTGACATTGCTATTGGGCGCGGCTCCCGCGCAAGAGCAGCCCGAGGTGGCGGATATTCTGAAGAAGGTCAGCAAGACCTACAAGGGTGTGTCGCAGTATGATTTTGTCGCCGAGCAGACGTTAAAGGAGCAAGGCGACAATACGCCCCCGCTACACGCACACGTACGCATCGCGTTCAGGGCACCGAATCAGTACCGACTGGAAGGAATGATTCCTGGCCTGCTGTCGGACGATTCGAACTTCGAGGAAGTCGTCATGATTCATGATGGCTCTGCTCTATGGTTTTACCTTCCGAAGTCGAATCAGTACGGCTCAATCCCCGCAGACAAACTGGCCGTCGATCGTGAGGGGAGTACTCATACGCCGGAGGCAACGGATCGGGTCGCCATGGAGAAGTATCGCGTTGCTGCGGATTTTGCCGACGCTGCCAAGTTTCTTCGGGAAGACGAGATCGAAGTCGCTGGAGCGAAGGTGGGCTGCTACGTCGTGTCGGTTCCGGAGAAATGGCCGGGGCCATACACGTGGTGGTTCGATAAGGAGCGTTATCACATTGTGCGGGAGGTTACGGCCGACGGAAGCACGGTCTACACCGCCATCAA
>QHXU01000090.1:26167-32524 GCA_003223065.1 Acidobacteriota bacterium
ACAGGCTTTTCCAGTTCAAGCCGCCCCCTGGGGCGCGGAAGGTTGTCTTGCAGCGTTGAGCGGCCCAGCGAACGAATTTCCTACACTTGAAGTGGGCGTGCGGCACTTGGTCGTATCACGCCTTATCCGGGAAAAATTGAATCAGCTCCGTTCCCGGTCCGGGCGCTACAAACCCAAATTTCCAGCGCTGTTCTCGCGGAACATGCTGCCATCCCGGATGTACCGCCGCACCATCTGCACGCTCCGATGGCCGGTCTGATTCATTATGGATCGCTCCGATGCACCCGAGATGGCCGCAGAGTTCGCATGGCCCGCCCTGAGTGAGTGCCCTGCGAACTTCGCCGGATCGAGCCCCGCACGCATCGCGAGTTTCTTCACGACGCGCGCAACGGCGATAGGTGATAACCGGCCCGGCTGTACTTGGCCGTGGCGATTGAGCGAGCGGAAGACCGGCCCACTGCCGATGCCCGCCTGTTCGAGCCACGATTGCAGAACGCGAATGGGGCAGGTCTCGGGATTCGAGCCGTAGGGAATGCCGACCTGCGACCCTTTCCGTCTTCCGTTCGGGACCGCGCCCGCTCAACCCGGATGCGCCGTCCATCCCAATCGCGCCCGTTCAGGTCCGCAATGGCCCGAGGCCGAGCCTACCGAGGCACGAAAACGCGCTGAACATTTCCGCCAAGAAACGTTCGTCCGGTTTCCGTCCGGTCGAAGGCGCTGAAAACCAGGAAAACGAGGGATCGGGCGGGACGGTCGGGAAGGTTCTAAGTGATAGAAAAACTAACTAAAGTGTTGGAGGCGCGGACCGGAGTCGAACCGGTGAATAAAGGTTTTGCAGACCTCTGCCTTACCACTTGGCTACCGCGCCTTGCGGAAGACCTACTTTCAACTGATACCTTGCCGCTGACATAAAAGTCAAATACATAGCGCTCGAGTAAACGGCGCCGCCCGGAAGACGTCATGACCAGAGAAACATCTGATACCACGCCCCGGCTCGTAGCATCTACAGGATGAGATGGCAAGAATCTTTGTAAGCGGCGGAACAGGGTACATGGGACGCGCCCTGGTCGAGCAACTGGTTGCCCGCGGCCACGAAGTGCGCCTGCTGGTTCGGGCCGGCAGCGAGCGCAAGGCTTCCCTCAGAGGGGATGTCGTCCCAGGCAACGCGCTCGACGCGGAAACGTTCGCCGATCGCGTGCCGCCCTCGGATACGGTCGTCCATCTGGTGGGCGTCTCGCATCCGGCCCCTTGGAAGGAGCGTGCATTTCGCGCCATCGATCTGGCCAGCCTGCGAGCTTCGGCCAAAGCCGCCAGAGCCGCCGGCGTCGGTCACTTTATCTACGTAAGCGTGGCGCATCCTGCGCCGGTGATGAAGGCGTATATTCGCGTGCGCCGTGAGTGTGAAGACATCCTCAAGGATGCCGGCCTGACCGCCACGATCCTGCGGCCTTGGTACGTGCTGGGCCCGGGGCACCGCTGGCCGATTGTGCTGAAACCCGTCTATTTGCTGCTAGAATTGTTCGCCTCGACACGTGACGGTGCGCGCCGACTGGGCCTCGTCACGCTCCAGGAAATCGTTGCGGCAATGGTCTGGGCGGTAGAGCATCCCCCCGAGGAAACCAGGATTCTCGACGTCCCGGCCATCCGCTCAACACACGCGGCGCTCATTCACGATCATGCCGTGGGCGCATGCCTGGCCCGGTGAGTTCCGTTCAAGAAACGATAACTATTTTTGTTGCTCTTGGCTCGTCGGCTTGCCAGACCCCGGAGGTCCGTGCCGCCGCCCACCCTGACGGTTGGGCCACGTCGGTTGGCGTTTTCGCAAGTCCTGCCACTGCTGCGCCGTGAGCACGCTGCGCATTTTAAGCGTCATTTGCGACAGCGTCCTGGTCAGGTCGGCGCGCGCGGCGGCGAGGCGTTCTATCGCGTCGTTGGCCTTGCGTTGATCGACCGGATCTTCATTGAACGCCTGCTCCAGGTCCGCCTCGGCCTTGTCAACGGTCTGCCTCAAGTCGAACACCCGGCTGCGGTACTCCCCCACGGTGGCATAGATCTGCCTGCTCTGCTCATCGCTCAGGTTGAGGTCCTTAGCGATCCGGCCATCCCACCAGAAACCTATCCCGCGCGGAGGCTGAGCGCTCAACATCCAAGGCAGCGCCAGAATCAGAAAGAACCATTTGCCCATAGTTATGGATTGTCCTCGAACAGGGCATGGATAGGAGCGGCTGCCCGGGGCTCTGCCGACTGCTCCATCGAATAAGCCTCCGAGAACAGCTGCGCGTCCGCCGCCTCCGGATGGGGAACCGGCGCGGGCTTGTAAATGAACAGTCCCACTGCCAGTACACATGCTGCCGCGGCCAGGGCCGGCGCCCACACTTTTCGGGAACCCGGCTCTTGGCCGAGGCGGGCATAGATTTTTCGCCGTTGCGCAGCCAGGACCTCGCTCGAAACCTGTCCGGGCGCGGCCAGCATGGCGCGCCTCGCGCGTAGTTCATTCCAACGCCGGGCACAATCGGCGCAACTCTCAATGTGCGAGTCCTTCTCGGCCAGCCCGTACAGCCGATCGAGCAATTCGTCATTCGTCCAATGCCGGTTCATCGTATTCCCTCGTAAAGATCCCGCAAATCCTCGCGCAGCTTCGCCACCGCGCGAAACATGTGCGCCTTCACGGTCCCCACATCCAGGCCCAGAATATTTCCAATCTCTTCCAGGCTCCTATCCTCATAATGACGCAAAGTGAACACCGCCCTCTGACGGGGCGATAACTTTTCGAGAGCTCCACTCAGTCTGGCATGGATCTGGGCGGCAAAATACCGGTCTTCGGCTTCCGGCGACGGGGAAGCCGCGATTGCCAGTATCGCCGCTTCGTCCGCGTGCGAGGGACGCCGCCTCCAGAACTGCCACTTGCGTGAACGCAGCCGATCCAAACAGGTGTTCACCGCGATCCGTGTGATCCACCGCGCCGGGTCGTCCAGTTCCTGTGTTCCGGCTCGCTTTAGCGCCTGGAAGGCCTTGAGAAACACATCTTGTGTAGCAGAATCCGCCTCATCACGATCTTGGAGGAAGCGCTGGCACAAAGCATAGATACGCCGCTGTTCGGACGTCATCCACGTGCCA
Organism: Acidobacteriota bacterium; assembly: GCA_003223065.1. Classification (GTDB taxonomy): domain Bacteria; phylum Acidobacteriota; class Terriglobia; order Bryobacterales; family Bryobacteraceae; genus Palsa-187. The sequence continues at coordinate 29,285 of QHXU01000090.1, forward strand.
AAGTCGCGCAGCAGTCCCGGCTCCGTGTGCTCGGCCAACAGAGGCTCGGCCATAAGCCCCATCATACTCTTCAGGACGGCCCGATTTTCCAGTGGTTTACATCTTTCACGCGACGGCGCGGAAAAGCGAAGAGAGACGCGACCGCATTCAAATAGAAGGAGTTAAACGCGTCTTTATTGCGCCCCAAAGGCGGCGACACGAGGGCTAATTAGCGCGCCGCGGTCGGACGGCTGACTGCCGCGCCCCAATGTCACCTCATCGAGCAATTTGGAAATTGCCAGGCGCCCTTCTCCCGGAATGGCGGGCGTCGCGAAAACCGAGGCCTGGGGCAACCGGTCGAGGTCCTGGCCCTCCTCGAGCACCATCTCCCGCTCGATCCAGTTCGAAAGCGGAATATTGCGGAAGAACAAGCGCTCCTGCATCACCATGCTTTTTCGCGAGGCTGAAAGGGATTTGCTCTCACGCACGTAACTGCGCTCCTCGACGCGGAACTCCTGCATGAACTCCTCCAGGGCCTGCCGTTTGGTGGCCTCTTCGGCAGCCTTGATCCGTTCCTCCATGGTGATTTTCTGAGAGCTGATGGTGGCGCGCGCCTCGGCCAGCGATTCGCGCTCTCTGGCCAGGGCGACTTCCATCCTTGCCTGCATAACATAGAACGACAATAGCGCGCGCCCGCCGGCCACGAAGGCCGGGAGGAACATCCACAGAAAGGCGTCCAAGTGCATAGTGTTACCTGCCCCTTCTATCGGAAGCGCATGGGAAGAAAGTTAGGGTATTAGGCGAAAAATCTTAGCCAGAGTAGAGTCGCGGCCTAAGCTGCCTGAGATCCGTCCACCTTCTGGCCGCTGACCAGTGCGGCGAGTTGGCGGAAATCGAATCGGGCCAACGCCCGCAGGATCGCGCTGACACGGAACCCGAGTCCGGCGAAAAAGCCGTGATACTTGGAGAGGAATCGCGCTGCCCCCAGCGCCCGGTCGGCGGCGAATAGCGGATCGCGTTCGAACGGGTCTGGCCCGGCGCGGTAAACGGCCCGAATCGCCGGGTACAGCCGGATCTTTTTCTGCGCGCGTCGGACCTGCATCGCCAGGTCCGCCTCAGCCCAATATTGGCCGTAGCGCTCGTCGAAGTAGTTCATGCCTTTGATGAACTGTTTTCGCACCATGATCGCGTCGCGTCCGGCGTATTCGACCGACACGCTCTCCGCCGCGAGATCGAGTTCCACGCGCGGCCCCTCTTCGCCGCGGCACACTGCGGCCAACGTTTCACGGGTCGGGATCCTGGCGATACGGGACACCGGGCGGCCCTCGGGATCGACCAACAGGGGGCATACGGCCACCACGTCGTTATCTGTTTCCAAGTGTCCGGCCAGTTTCATAACCGTATCCGGAGCCACCTCGACTTGCGGCGACAGATACAGCAACCAATCACCTTTCGCGGTCCGCGCGCCGATGTTCATCGCCTTGGTGGCGCCGAAGTTGTGCGGCAAGCGAAGCATGATGATCGCGGGAAATTCGTTATCGAGTTGCGGGCTTTCGTCCTGGCTGCCGCAATCGACCAGCAAGATTTCCAAACGCCCGCGGTCTTTGGACTTTTCCAGGGCTTCGATGGATCGACGCAGGGCGCCCGCACGGTTGTACGCCACCAGGATGACAGACACTTTGGGCTGTAACGGTTCTTCGACTGGAAGGATGTCTCCCATGATCCGTGAAGACAAGATGATATCGTATACCCGCCGGACGCTCCTACAGCACGGAGACCTTGGCAGTGGCCTCCCGGTGGATTTCCTGCAAGCTCCACACCCGGATCGGATCGCGCCGGCGAGAGGCGATGGCTTCGATGGCAGCCCTGGCGCCGCTCATGGTTGTAATGCACGGTACGCGATAGGTCAGTGCGTTGCGCCGGATCGCCTTCTCATCGCTGAACGCGTGGGCTTCGCTTGTCGCCGTATAGATGGCCAGATCGAGCGAGCCCGCCTTGAGTAAGTCCACTGCGTTCGGCCGGCCTTCGTTGACCTTAAAGACGGTTTTCACCGGAATTCCGGCGGCGCGAATCGCGTCGGCCGTGCCGCGCGTAGCGGTCACCTCGAACCCGAGTTCGGTGAACCGGCGGGCCAGCGCGACTACCAGGAGCTTGTCGCGATCGTTCACACTCAAGAACACGCGGCCTTTATCCGGTAGCGGTGTGCCGGCGCTCAACTGCGCTTTGGCGAACGCTTCCCCGAAATTCTCTCCCACGCCCATGACCTCGCCGGTCGACCGCATTTCCGGACCCAAGGTCGGATCCACGCCCGGAAATTTGTTGAAGGGGAATACGGGCGACTTCACGAAAAATTGCGGCACCGGAAGGACGCCCTCGCGATCCGTAAAATCCTTGATTTTTCCGCCGAGCATCACGCCCACGGCGATCTTCGGCAGCGGAACGCCGGTGGCCTTGCTCACGTAGGGAACCGTCCGCGAGGCGCGCGGATTCACCTCGAGTACATACACAGTTCCATTCTTGACCGCGTATTGCGCGTTCATCAAGCCGATCACGTTAAGCGCCCGCGCCAGCTTTTCGGTGTACGCACGAATGGAATCGAGCACGGCCGGCGTGAGTGAGGTCGCGGGCAGCACGCAACTCGAGTCGCCCGAGTGGACGCCCGCTTCTTCGATGTGCTCCATGATGCCGGCGATGAGCACAGCGCCGCTCGAATCCGCGAGCGCGTCGACGTCGATCTCCGTCGCGTCCTCGAGGAAGCGGTCGATCAGTACCGGGCGGGCCTGCGAAAACACGACGGCCTCCTGCATGTAGCGCCGCACGGTTTCCTCGTCGTAAGCGATTACCATGGCGCGGCCGCCGAGCACGTAGCTTGGCCGCACCAGCACTGGGAAACCGATGGAGCGCGCCACCGCGCAGGCCTCGGCCACATTTGTCGCCGAACCATTGGCAGGGGCCGGAATCTGCAAGTCATCGAGCAGCTTGCCGAAGCGCTTGCGATCCTCGGCCAGATCGATATTCTCAGGATCTGTGCCGATGATGGGCACGCCGGCGTGCTTCAGCGGCAGAGCCAGCGTAAGCGGTGTCTGGCCGCCGAACTGCACGATTACGCCGTCCGGCTTCTCGGTGTCGCAGATGTTCAGAACCTCTTCGAGCGTCAACGGCTCGAAGTACAAGCGGTCGCTGGTGTCGTAGTCCGTCGAGACGGTCTCAGGATTGCAGTTGACCATGATCGACTCGACGTCGAACTCGCGCAGCGCGAAG
>QHXU01000090.1:32566-34667 GCA_003223065.1 Acidobacteriota bacterium
ATCATGACCTTCTTGCGCGACGAGGGCGCGGCCTCGCATTCGGATTCGTAACTGGAATACAGATATGGAGTGAAGCTCTCGAACTCCGCGGCGCAGGTGTCCACACGATTGAACACCGCTACGACACCCAATTCCTTGCGGCGCCTGCGCACCGCCAACGGGTCTACGCCCCAGGCCCGCGCCAGGCGCGAATCCGAAAGTCCGTCGCGTTTCGCCGCCGCGAACTGGCGCCTGGTTACGTTGTCGAACGGCAACGCGGCCATCTCCGTTTCGAGATCCACGGTCTCGCGCACCTGGCGAAGGAACCACGGATCGATCGAGGTCAGCGCGCGCACCTGGTCCTCGGTATAGCCGCGCTCGAACGCATGGCGGATATAGCCGAGCCGGTCGGGATTCGGCGTAATGAGCCTCGGCTCGATCAGATCGTCGGTATACTTGGTTGCGCCGCTGGATTTCCCGGTTTCGAGACTCCGCATTCCCTTACCGAGAGCCTGTTTGAACGTCCGGCCGATAGCCATCACTTCTCCGACGCTTTTCATCTGCGTGCCGAGCACCGGCTCGGCTCCGGGGAATTTTTCGAATTGCCATCGTGGAATCTTCACGACGACGTAATCGATGGTGGGTTCGAAGCAGGCCGGGGTCTTGCGGGTGATATCGTTCTTGATTTCGTCGAGCCGGTATCCGACAGCCAGCTTCGCGGCGATTTTGGCAATCGGGAATCCGGTCGCCTTCGAGGCCAGCGCAGAGCTGCGTGAAACGCGAGGGTTCATCTCCACGATGACCATGCGGCCGGTAGCGGGATCGATGGCAAACTGGACATTGGAGCCGCCGGTGTCCACGCCGATTTCGCGCAAGCAGGCGAGCGAGGCGTCGCGCATGATCTGATATTCCCGATCGGTGAGCGTCTGGGCCGGCGCCACGGTAATCGAATCGCCCGTGTGCACGCCCATCGGATCGAAGTTTTCGATCGAGCAGACGATGATCGCGTTATCAGCCAGATCCCGCATCACCTCCAGCTCGAACTCCTTCCAGCCGAGCACGCTCTCCTCGATCAAGACTTCGTGCACCGGCGACAGATGGAGCCCGCGCTCAAGAATCTCGCCCATCTCTTCGCGGTTGTAAGCAATGCCGCCGCCCGTGCCGCCCAGCGTGAAGCTCGGCCGCAGGATCACGGGGTAGCCGATGCGCGCGGCAAACTCGAGGCCCTTCTCCACCGAGTTCACCAGTTGCGACTGAGGCACGTCCAGCCCGATTTTGCGCATGGCGTCCTTGAACAGCAGCCGGTCTTCGGCCTTCTTGATCGAGTCGATCTTCGCGCCGATCAGTTCCACTCCGTACCGGTCGAGGACGCCCGCCTCGGCGAGCGCCACCGAGAGATTCAAGCCGGTCTGGCCGCCCACCGTTGAAAGAAGCGCGTCCGGCCGTTCCTTCCGGATCACCTCTTCGGCGAACTCGACGCTCAGCGGCTCAACATAGGTCCGGTCCGCAAGGTTCGGATCGGTCATGATGGTCGCCGGATTGGAGTTGATCAAGACCACTTCGTAACCGTCGGCGCGAAGAGCCCTGCACGCCTGCGTGCCCGAATAATCGAATTCGCAAGCCTGGCCGATCACAATCGGCCCGGACCCAACAATCAGGATGCGGTGGAGGTCGTTGCGGCGCGGCATATCAGAGAGGGGCCAGGGGCCAGCGGCCGGCCTGCATCAGTTTTACGAAGTCGTCGAATAGATAGCGCGAGTGATATTGGACGCAGAATACCGGATGGCTGCGGTGGCGAAAGCCCTCCAGGGTTTCGTCGTTCAGGTTGGTATGGGTGATCTCGATTTCGTTCAGGTTCAGTGAATCGGGATCCACCGCGAAACCATGATTGTGCGATGTGATCTCCACTCTGCCGGTAACTTTGTTGAGAACCGGGTGATTCGCGCCGCGATGCCCGAATTTGAGCTTGTACGTCTTGCCACCCAGCGCCAGCCCCAGGATCTGGTGGCCGAGGCAGATGCCGAAAATCGGTACCCGGCCGATCAGCTTTCGCATCTCTCCAGCCTGATATTGGAGCGGTTCAGGATCGCCGGGACCATTAGAGAGGAAAACACCTTGCGCC
>QHXU01000379.1 GCA_003223065.1 Acidobacteriota bacterium
ATTTGCCGCGAGAGCAGAAGAGCGATCCAGGTCGCCACGAACAGGATGAACAACGCGATCAACAGCAGGAACAGGAGGTAAAGATTCCGGATACTGCGCTTGTGCGCCGAGAGCTGGTCGTACTCCCTTACGTAGCGTTGGATCTCGGCTTTTTTCTTTGCAATCTCAATGGCCGGGCGCACCCGCAACACCAACGTGCCGCTGTTCCCGAGCGGAGCACGGGCGGTAAACAGGTCGCCGCCGCCCAGGCTCGGTGGGCACAGGTTCTCTGTGGTCCCCCGGTCAGTCTCCAACCGCAGCTCCGTAATCCGATTCTCGTCGCAGAGCTTGGCGAAATCGGCAGAGCCGCTGCGCGCCTCCGGCATGGACGCAATCCAGTTCGCAAGCGCTTGCGCTCGATCCTGCACCTCTTCGTGAAAGGCATTGCCGGTGTCGATTAGCTCGAAGCGCACGCCCTCGGCCGGCCGGCTGAACCATTTCTCGACGTTGCGGTTCAGGATCACGTAGCTGAACAGAACCAGAAACACCACTGGCAACAGGCTCAGCGCGAGCGCGCCGAGTACGAGCTTGGATTTGATGCGCGACCCTTCCCGGTTACTCTGCCGCTCAATGTACAGCTTCACACCGGTGCGAAAGAGCATAAAGCTCAGCGTCACCGTGAGCAGGAAGATGAGGGTGGAGACGGCCCAGAAGACGAACGCCTGCGCGGTCGTGGCGGGACCATATTCCCCGAAACCGAACGAGACCTGCCACACTACCAGCGTTAGCAGAATGGCCAGCAGGACCAATCCGGAGACGTAAAGGTACCGCTTACGCATTTCAAAATCAATTATAAGAAGAACGCAACCCCTTACCGCACCGCGAGGAAACCGTGGCCGGGTGTTTGAAACACGCTTTCTACGCTTCCAGGATCACTACAGCCATCGCCTGATTCGCAGTGTGGGTCAGGGACAGGGACACATTACGCACGCCCAGTTTTTCCGCAATTTCCGCTGCCTTGCCGTGCAAGGCCAGCGTCGGACGGCCGGAGGCGAGATTGGTTACCTCCAGATCGCGCCAGCCGATGCCGCCGCTCCACCCCATCCCAAGCGCTTTCATCGCGGCTTCCTTGGCCGCGAAGCGCGCGGCGTAGCGCTCATAGCGGTTCGCTCTTTGATCGGCGTAAGCGATCTCACGCTCAGTGAACACCCGGTCCAGGATGCGCCGCCCATGGCGCTCAATCGCGTGCCGGATGCGGGCCACGTCACACAGGTCGATACCCGTACCCACAATCACAGGCCGGCCCCGCAAGAGGCTCTCGCGGCAACACGTATCCGCCGGAGGTCGCTCATTCGTATGTAAGAGTAACGGAGCGAATCGCGTTCCGGCAAGCCCGCCACGGCTCCAGGTTTCGTGTTACGAATAGAGGTGCACTGATGCATATTCCGGACGGGTTTCTGAGTCCTGCTGTGTGGGCCACGCTGGATCTGGTCAGTGTGCCCGCCGTCGGGCTGCTGGCGCGTAAGGCGCAACGCGACCTGGAGGACCGGAAAATTCCCTTGCTCGGTGTAATGGGCGCTTTCGTCTTCGCCGCCCAGATGATCAATTTTCCTGTGGGACCGGGCACCACCGGGCACCTCGTCGGCGGAACGCTGCTCGCGGTGACGCTCGGCCCCGCAGCTGCTGCCGTCGTCATGACCGCGATTCTCGCGATTCAGGCGTTCGTGTTCCAGGACGGCGGGATCGTGGTGCTCGGCGCCAACGTGTTCAACATGGCTATTGCCAGCGTACTGGCCGGCTACCTGCCTTATCGGCTTTGGGCCGGCAGCGGGTGGCGCTCGGCGGCGATTTTCGCTGGCGGAGTGTTGAGCGTCCTCACCAGCGCCTGCCTCGCACTGGCGCAGTTGCTGATTTCCGGCGTGCCGATGCCGCGGCGGCTGATGCTGGTATCTCTTGGGTTGTTTCTTGTGAGCGGCCTGATCGAAGGCGCGGTCACGCTCGCTGCCGTCCGCGCAATCGAGCGCCTCAATCCGGTCTGGATCAGGAGCCCCAAGGATTCCGGTTCGCGCGTGCTTGGCGCAGTCGCGATCGCGGCAGTGACGCTGGTTGCGGGGGGCGTGCTGATCGCCTCAGCCGCTCCGGACGGGATCTGGAGTCTGGTGGGAAAACTCGGCCTGACGGCACAAACCGCCCCGTGGCTGCACGCCCCGCTTGCGGATTACCAGGTGAACGGTCTCGAGTCGGCGTGGCTGAGGAAGGCCACGGCAGGTCTGTTCGGCCTGGTTCTCGTTTACGTGGCGTGTTTCCTCACCGGCAAATTCATCGCGAGGCAAAGGAGCATCTAGTCTTGCACCACGTTGTGGTCGAGCGCTGGAGCCGCCGCTCGAGCCCGCTCCACGCCCGTGACGCCCGGGCGAAGCTCGGCGCATTGCTCGCATTTCTGGTGGCTATCTCCACGACGCCGCCGCAAGCAGCCCGGGCTTTCGTTGCCTACTCTGCGCTGCTGGCGGTCGCTATCGTTTCCGCACGGCTGCCATTTCAGGGATTGCTGGGGCGCGCGGCCCTGGTCCTGCCGTTGTCGGCGACCTTCGCCGCGGTCACATGGTGGTCCGGCGATCCGGCGCGCGCCATAGCGCTCGCCGTGAAAAGCTTTATCTCCGGACTGGCAGCGCTCCTGCTGGTCGCGACGACCCCTCTCACGCAGCTTCTGAACGCCCTCGAGTCGCTAGGCGTACCTCGCCCGCTGATCCTGGTTGTTCAGTTTCTCTACCGGTATCTGTTCGTCATTTCTGAACAGGCGCAACACATGCGCCTCGCCGCGCGATGCCGCCAGGGGCTGGGGCTCGACCGCCGGTCGCGCTTTTACGCCGCTGCAGGCGCGCTCGGTGTTCTCTTCGCCCGCTCGTGGGAGCGCGCCGACGGGATTTATCGCGCCATGCTCGCGCGCGGCTTCTCGGGCCGCTTCTCCCCGCTCGCGCCCGCTCGTTTTGGCGCTCGAGATTTCGCCTTTCTCTGTGCCGCCGTGGCAGCCTCCACTGCCATTCGGCTGGCCTTATGAGTCCTGTCATCCAGGTGCGCGGCCTGCGCTATCGCTATCCGGACGGAACGCAGGCGCTCGACGGAGTCGACTTCCACCTTGACGCGGGCGAATGCGTCGCGCTATTCGGCGCCAACGGCTCCGGCAAGACGACGTTCGTCCTCCACCTCAATGGCTTGCTGGACGGCGAGGGTTCGGTCGAGGTTTGCGGCATGCCGGTGACGAAGGATACGTTTGTCAAGGTTCGCGCCAAAGTGGGCATCGTCTTCCAGGATTCCGATGAGCAGCTGTTTATGCCCACGGTGCTCGAGGACGTCGCATTCGGGCCGGTGAACCTCGGCCTCTCTCCGCAAAAAGCGGCCGAGCGCGCCTGCGCGGCCCTGGAAAAGGTCGGCGCGGCGGGTGCGATTCATAAAGCCCCTTATCACTTGAGCAGCGGCGAGAAGCGTCGTGTGGCGCTGGCCGGAGTGCTGGTGATGAATCCGGATGTCCTGGTGCTCGATGAGCCGACCACGTCCCTCGATCCGCCCGGACAGCGTGATCTGGTAAAGCTGCTGCGTGGCCTGCCGCAAGCGAAGCTCCTGGTGACGCACGATGTCGAGTTCGCCCGCGCGCTGGCCACGCGCGCCGTGTTCTTCGAACGCGGCCGTGTCGCCGGCGAGGGTACGGTGAACGAAATCGTCCAAAGGTTCAGCTGGTCACGCGCTCTCGACGAGTAGTGTTACGGGACCGTCGTTGGTGAGCGACACAGCCATCATTGCTTGAAACACTCCCGTCTCGACGTGCACGCCGCCGCGCCGGGCCGCCGCCACGAAGTGTTCGTAAAGAGTGCGGGCCTGCTCCGCGGGCGCCGCGTTGTCGAAGCTCGGCCGCCGGCCTTTGCGGCAGTCGCCGTAAAGCGTGAATTGGGAGACCACCAGCAGCGCGCCGCCGGTCTCGATCAGGCTGCGGTTCATCTTGCCCGCATCGTCGGGAAAGATCCGCAGGTTGACGATCTTGTCGACGAG
>QHXU01000175.1:0-21121 GCA_003223065.1 Acidobacteriota bacterium
CGATCTTCTGATATTTGCCGCCGCTATTCGCCGAATACCACGCGTATTCGCCGAGCTTGGAAACATCGTCGCCGAAGGAGTACGCGGTGGTCGTACCGGCGCGGCAGGCGTACTCCCACTCGGCTTCGGTTGGGAGCCGGTAGAAATGGCCGGTCTTGGCGCTCAGCCATTCCGCATACTTGTTTGCGGCGTGCTGCGTCATGCTAATGGCAGGAAAGCCTTCGATGCCCATTCCGAAGGACATCTCGACATAAGGTCGCGTGGGACGGCTGACGGCGTCGACCCCTTCGTCTCGCGAAAACATGAACAGGCGGTACTCATCCCAGGTGACTTCGAACTTCCCCATCCAGAAGGCGTCGACGCGGACCTTGTGCGGCGGCGATTCGTCTTTGTGATCGCGGGAGCCCATGACAAAATCGCCGGCGGGGATGGGGACCATTTCGAAGGAAACCGTCGTGCCGGGGATGGCCATCTTGTACGGCTGCATTTCGGATGCTTGAGTCTCTTTAGTGTTTTGAACGATGCGGTCGTGGAAACGGCTGCGCCGTTCGGCCAGGGAGCGCCGGCCAGGATCCAGTTGCGGATGAGATCGCGCTCCTGTTTGGAAAGCTGCGGTCCGCCGGGAGGCATGGCGCCAGTCTTTTCGGCGGGAGTTTCGATGCTCAGCCACAGCAGGCTCTTTTCGGGCGATCCGGGAACGATTACTTTCGATGCGCCGACGCGCGTGGTGAGACGGAGCCCTCCCATCACTTTGGAGCCGCCGTGGCAGGGGACGCAGCTTGTGATGAGGATGGGGGCGATCTGTCCCTCGAAATCGACGCCGGCGGCGCGTGCGCCTGAGATCGCCGCGCACAGAAATGAGAAGGCCGCGAACCAACGCGAACAAACGCGAATCACTTTTCTTAAAGAAGCCGGGTGACGCCGGGACGCGCCATGGGCGGCACGGCGAGTGTGCCGCTCCACTCGAGTTTGTCGGGGAAAATACGCTCCTGCGAGTTCAGCGCCTGGTCCCAGGTGATCTGCTGGCCCGTATAAGCCGCCATGCGTCCCATCATTGCGAGCAGCGTGCTGTAGGCCATGCGCTCGCCGTCGTTGACCGGCTTGGACTGGCGGATTGAGGCGAAGAGCACATCGTGCTCGTGCTGATACATGTCGTTTTTCTGGCCTTCGAAGGTCCAGGTTTTTTCGCCCGTGATCCGCGGCAGCGGGCCTCGGCCGATGGTGCACGAGCCTTTGGTACCGAGGATGTAGTCGGAATTTTCATTCCAGCAGTTGTCGATTTGCCGGCAGCCGAGGAACGCGCGGACATCTTTCGGGTAGAGGTAGTTGACCTCGAAATGATCGTAGATATTGCCGCCCTCGGCGGGGATCTGTCGGCCTCCGACGGCAACGCAACTGACGGGCGGTTGATCGTTCATGGCCCAGGCGACCTTGTCAGCGCTGTGCACCGCCTGCTCCACCAGGCTGTCCCCGCACAGCCATACGAAGTTGTACCAGTTCTTGATCTGCCATTCGACATCGCTCATGCCGGCTGGACGGGTGCTCTCGGGCGGCATCGGCTTAACGGGGCTGGTGTAATAAGTCGCGTAATAAGCCACGATGTCGCCGATGGCGCCGGAATGAATCTGTTCGAAGGTGGCGGCGACGTAGTTGCTGTAGCGCCAGCAGAAACCGGCGACCAGCGAGAGATTCTTTTCTTTTGCCATTTTCGCGGTTTCGAGCACGTGGCGGACGCCGGGCGCATCCACAGCGACCGGTTTTTCGCAGAAGACGTGCTTGCCGGCTTCGATGCAGGCCCGCAGGTGCCCGGGACGGAAACCGGGCGGCGTCGCGAGCAGCACCACGTCCACTCCGCTTTCGATCAGTTTTTGGTAAGCGTCGAGCCCGATGAACTGGTTCTTCGCCTCGACCTTCACTTTGGCGCCGTTCACGCGGTTGAGCTGTGCCAGGCACTGGTCGATGCGATCCTGGTACACGTCGGCGACCGCCGTCAGCTCGGCGTAATCGTCCGCCTTGAGGGCCTGTGAGGCGGCGCCGGTGCCCCGGCCGCCGCAGCCGACAAGTCCGACTTTGACAGCGTTGGCGGTTTGCGCTCCGCGGACGAGCGATGGGAAGCCGGCGGCGAGGGCGGCGCCGGTGGTTTTCATGAAATCGCGGCGGTTTTCTTGGCTCATGGCGGTTCAGAACGCCAGGATGCGGTCAGCCTCCTGGACAATGTTATCCACTTGCGGGAGAATTTCAGCTTCCAGCTGGGGATGGTATCCCACCCAGGTATCGAGCGCGCCGACGCGGCCCACAGGCCCGTCTAGCGATGTGAACAACTCGTTGGCGATGCGCGCGGCGATCTCGGCGCCGTACCCCCAGGAAAGGACATCCTCATGGACGATCATCACGCGGCTGGTCTTTTCGACCGACGCGCGAATCGTTTCCCAATCATAAGGCGAGAGCGAGCGCAGGTCGATCACCTCGATCGATGTGTCCGGCCGTCTCTGCTCGATTTGAAGCGCCGCTTGAAGCGATTTCTGCACCAGGGCGCCGTAAGTCACGATAGTTAGATGCTTGCCGGTCTTGGCTACTTTCGCTTTTCCGAAAGGGATTGTGAAGTCGGGACCGGGATGCGGCGAGCGGTTGTAAGGTTCTCGATAAAGCCGCTTATGTTCGAGGAAGAGCACCGGATCGTCCGCGCGGATGGCGGTGCGGAGCAGGCCGCACGCGTCGAGGGCCGTCGATGGGAACACAACGCGCAGGCCAGGGATGTGCGTGAACAGCACCTCGCCGGATTGGCTGTGATAGATGGCGCCGCCGTTGAGATAGCCGCCGATCGCAACGCGGATGACCACGGGCGCGGAAAAACCGTTATGCGAGCGCCAGCGCAAGGTGGCGAGCTCGTCGCGAATCTGCATCATCGCGGGCCAGATGTAGTCGAAAAATTGAATTTCGACCACCGGTTTGAGACCCCGCGTGGCCATACCGATGGCTCGCCCCACGATACCGGCTTCCGCCAGCGGCGAATTGAAGCAGCGGCTGGAGCCGAAGGCGATCTGTAAACCCTGGGTGGCTTTGAAAACGCCGCCCTTGCCTTTAACCGAGCCGAGATTCGACTCGCGGCTGGCGTCGGCTACGTCCTCACCGAAGACGACGATACGCTCATTGCGGCGCATTTCCTCGTGCAAGGTGAGATTGATCGCATCCACCATGGTGCGCGGTTGGCCGGAAAGCTTCAGCGTAGCCTCGAATTCAGCGGAAGCCGGATCGACGCGATCTGAATAGAGAAAACGGAGCGCCGAGCCTTTGGGGGGTGGAGCGGCCTTGAGAACGCGAGCAGTGGCTTCCTGCACTTCGAGGTCGATTTCGTGGGTGATCAGCTCGAGCGCATGGCGGTCCAGGATGCCCTCGGAAATCAGCCATTCAGGAAACTTTACGATCGGATCGCGTTGCGCCTCCTCGGCGCGCTCGGCAGGCGTTTTGTACAGCTTCTCGTCGTCCGACAGTGAGTGCGAATATGGACGAATGCAGGTGGCGTGGACGAAGACGGGCGTTCGGTGCCGCCGGCAGTGCTCGACCGCTTCGACCATAGTCGCGTAGGATGCAACGAAATCCGTGCCATCGCACTTAAACAGTTTGAGGCTGGGGAAGCCGGAGACAAGCTTTGAGATATCCCCGCCCGCGGTCTGGTTTTCGACCGGTACGGAGATAGCGTAGCCGTTATCCTCGACCAGATAGACGATGGGCAGGCGCTCCAGGCAGGCGATGTTGAGCGATTCCCAGAACTCGCCCTCGCTGGTGGCGCCATCCCCGGTTGTGACGAGCGTGATGGCGTCCGAGCCGGGGTCGAGGCGGCGGCCGGCATCGGCGCAACCCACGGCATGCAGGAACTGCGAGCCGGTCGGTGAAGAGCAACTGACGATGTTGAGGCGGTGCGATGCCCAATGGGACGGCATTTGGCGGCCGCCGGATGCAGGGTCAGCCCCGGCGCCAACGGCCTGCTCAAGCATTTCCTCGGCCGTGATTCCCGCGGTCAGGCAGAAAGCGCGATCGCGATAGTAAAGATAAAACCAGTCGTGGCCGGGACGGACCGCGAAACCAGCGGCGGCGCTGGCGGCTTCATGTCCGGCGCCGCTTATCTGAAAAAAAATCTTGTTCTGGCGTTTCAGAAGGATCTCCCGGTCATCGATTCGCCGGGAGAGATACATGATTCGAAACGCCCGGATCAAATCCTCGCGCCCGAGCCTGGTTGGGAGGGCGTTGAGACCGGGGACAACGGTAGTGAGCATGCTTAGCTTCTACAAGTGTAACAGCGGCAGAAGCCAGGAGTCAGGAGGGAAAAGATCCTGATAGAATGAGGCTTAAATCTCTCGTATAACGATTCAAGCCGGAGCGGAAAAAAGGAATGGCAGTCACAGGTGCGGGTCTCGAGGGAGTGGTTGCGGCCGAGTCGAGGATATGTTACATCGACGGCGGCGCGGGGATTCTGAGTTATCAGGGATATAACATCCACACGCTTGCAGAAAATGCGACTTTTGAGGAAGTCGTATATTTGCTTTGGCACGGGCGGTTGCCGAAGCGGAGCGAGCTGGATGCGCTGAAGGCGGCGCTGGTCGAGAATCGTCCAATTCCGGCAGAAGTCGCGGCGTTCCTCAAAAACGTATCCAGAGCGTTGCCGATGGATGTTTTGAGGACCGCGGTGTCGATGCTCGCGTTGTACGACCCGCTGGCGCACGACAACTCGCCGGAAGCCAACTCGAAGAAAGCCGTGAAACTAATGGCGCAGACGGCGACGATTGTCACGACATTCGACCGCTTGCGCAACGGCAGAGAGGTCGTAGCCGGCGATCCGAGGCTGGGCACAGCGGCGAATTTTCTTTACACCCTTACTGGCAAGCGGCCAGACGATGTAATGGAGCGGGCGTTCGATATCGCTCTAATCCTTCACGCTGATCACGAACTGAATGCTTCGACGTTCGCGGCGCGCGTGACGGCAGCGACTCTATCCGATATCTATTCGGCCGTGACCTCGGCGATCGGCGCGCTGAAGGGTCCATTGCACGGTGGCGCAAACGAGGACGTGATCAAGATGCTGCTCGAAGCGGGCTCGGCCGACAAAGCGATCGAGCACGTCAAATACAGGCTGGCGAACAAGATGAAAGTCCCGGGCTTCGGACATCGCGTGTATCGCACCACGGATCCGAGAGCTACGCATCTCAAGTCGCTCTCAGAAGAGATCGGCAAGCGCACGGGCCAGGTCGATCTCTATCAAACTTCGAAGCTGATTGAGCAGCACATGAAGGAATCCAAGAACCTGAACGCGAACGTCGACTTCTACTCCGCGTCAACGTACTATTCGCTGGGGATTCCGATCGACCTGTTCACGCCGATCTTCGCGGTGAGCCGCATGTCGGGCTGGACCGCGCACATCCTGGAGCAGTATCATAACAACCGCTTGATCCGGCCGCGCGCCGAGTATACGGGCGCCACGGTGGGGCAGCCGTGGGTGGACATCGACGCGCGCTGACGCGCGCGTAAGCGAGGCCAGCTGGGGGCCAGGGGCCGGTGCACGATCTCAACTTTTTTCGAAACAATCTAGACGCCATAGCGCGGAGACTGTCGGACCGCGGGTTCACGCTCGAGGTCGAGGCTTTTCGGAAGCTCGATACGGAGCGGCGGGCAGCGGTGACGGAGTCCGAGCAGCTCAAGGCGCAGCGTAATTCGGAGAGCCAGGAAATCGCCCGGTTGCGCAAGGCCGGTGAGGACACGGCTCAGCGCCAGCAGAAGGTGCGTGAAACCGGCGAGCGCATTGCGACGCTCGATGAGCAGGCCAAGGCGCTCGATGAGTCGTTCCGGCGCTTGATGGCGGGCGTGCCTAATGTTCCTCACGAATCGGTGCCGGTGGGCAGAAGCCCGGCGGACAACGTTGAAGTGCGGCGGTGGGGCACCCCTCCGGAGTTCTCGTTCCAACCGAAAGCGCATTGGGACCTCGGCCCGGAGCTGGGCATTCTCGATTTCGAGCGCGCGGCCAAGATCACGGGCGCACGCTTCGCGGTGTACTGGGGACAGGGCGCAAGGCTCGAACGGGCATTGATCAATTTCATGCTCGACGTGCACACGCGCGAGCATGGTTACACCGAAGTGCTGCCGCCCTTCATGGTCAATTCGGCAAGCATGTATGGGACGGGTAATTTGCCGAAGTTCGCCGCGGACCTGTTCAAGCTGGAAGGCACGGATTACTGGCTGGTGCCCACGGCGGAGGTTCCGGTGACGAATCTCTATCGCGACGAGACGCTGGATATGGACAGGCTGCCGATCAGCCTGTGCGCCTACACGCCCTGTTTCCGGAGCGAGGCAGGATCCTACGGGCGCGACGTGCGCGGAATCATCCGCCAGCATCAGTTCCAGAAAGTGGAGCTGGTGAAGTTCGCGCGGCCGGAGTCGAGCTATGAGGACCTGGAGAAACTGACTCGCGATGCCGAAGACATTCTCCGAAGGCTTGAGCTGCCCTATCGTGTGGTGGTTTTGTGCACGGGCGATATGGGGCCGAGTTCCGCCAAGACGTACGATCTCGAAGTGAGTACAAGGAAATCTCTTCGTGCTCGAACTTCGAAGCGTATCAGGCGCGGAGGGCGTCGATTCGCGCGAAATCGAGCAAAGGGAAGGCCGACTACGTCCATACATTGAACGGGAGCGGACTCGCCGTCGGGCGGACGTGGCTGGCCATCATAGAGAATTTCCAACAATCGGATGGCAGCGTAGTGGTACCGGAGGCGCTGCGACCGTACTTAGGGGTGGAGCGGATCCGGAAGTGCGAGTGACCGTTCCCACGATGACCGCTCCCTGAGGTCGAGTTCATTCTTAAAATCAAACATTTGGCATCTAAGGCCACGTGTGTCCGGACGCGCCGAGCATAGACTGGGGCCGCTGGGGAGGCAAGTGCGATGTGCGGTTTCAGACAGTGGGCGCTGGTGCTGTTGTGGGCGGGGGCGATGGCGGAGGGGCAACCTGCTCTGACGACGATTCAGGATATCCTCTACCGCGCTGACGGCACGCGCTACAACGGAACCATCTTCATCAAGTGGAACAGCTTCCAGGGTGGTGACGCATCGAACATCGCGACAGCCGACCTGGCGCTTCCGATCGTGAACGGCTCGCTGAAGGTGCAACTCGTGCCGACGACGAACGCATCTCCCGGTGCTCAGTACAACGTGACATACAACAGCAAAGGCAAGAACCTGTTCACGGAAACCTGGGCTGTTCCTCCGAGCGACTTGCCGCTGCGGGTACGCGACGTGCGAATCGCAACTGGTACGGTGGTGGGACCGCCGCCCGTGACTACGCAGATCCAGATCTCGGACGTCGCGGGCCTGACGAACGAGCTGGCGGTCAGGCCGATGAAAGGGGTGGGATATGCGATCGGCCGGGCGGCGGGGATCAATCAAGCGGGACAGATCGACGGCGTGCCTGGAAATTTGAGCGACTGCGTGCGTGTGGACGGAAGCTCGGGACCGTGCGGCACGGGGGGCGGCGTGGTTCCGAGTTTTTCCGACGGTGAAGTTCCGGCAGGAATCGTGAACGGCTCGAACACGGTGTTTAGTTTGAGTTTCGCGCCGTCACCCGCGGCGAGCCTCGACCTGTTCCGGAACGGACTGCTGATGAAGCAAGGCGTGGATTACACGCTCAGCGGGCACACGATCACGTTTTTCCTGGCCTCGACGCCGCAAGCCGGGGACCTGCTGTTGGCGAGCTATCGGTACGCTAATCCGAACAATCCGTTGGGAACGCTGTCGCCGGCAGAGGTGATCTGCAGCAGCGTGGGATCGAGCACCAGCTCGACATCACTGGTGAGCTTGGGGAGCTGCACGATTCCAGCGGGCTTGTTGGGAACGGGAGACCGGATCGAAGTGCAGTATCAATATTCACACACCGGATCGACGACCGGCTTTACTGGTGAGATTCACTGGGACACGACGACGGTGATCTCACGGAGCACCGCATCCGCGGAGACGGCGCTAGCGGGACGAATTACGTTCGGGATCTACGCGGGGGCACAGTCCTGGGACACGCAAAGCTGGGGGAGTGCTCTTGTTTTCGCGGCCGCGGTGGGTTCGGCTGGCGCGGATACGAGCCAAGCACTGACTATCGACTTCCGCGCGGGAATGTCGGGGACGACGAGCGATAGCGTGAATCTGCGAAATTTCACAGTCGTGAAATATCCTGCGCAGACGAATCCCTAGGGTGAAGCGCCTAGTCACATACTCAGTATCGGCGACCGGTACGAACAGTTAGGGCCTTCGTTCGTGTGACCTACGGTCAAATTATGCTTGCCCGTCTTGTAGTATTTCCGGCAAGATGGTTACAGAACGTGAGGACTAGGAAATATGGCCAAACTGTACTACACGGCGCACCGGCTGTGGAACGACGTTCGCGGACAAGACTTAATTGAATACGCGCTCCTGGCAGCCTCATTTGCCGTTGTAGTGGCAGGCTTCCTTCCGCCGACTGTGATGCCGGCGGTGAGCACGATTTTTTCGAAAGTTATCTCCGGGTTCAACGCGAGTTAGCGAAACAACAACCGCCGTCTACAAATACTTCTTGAGGTCGGGATTGAGCTGCGCCTGAACTTCGGGCGTATTCAGATTGTCACGATCGATCAGCTTTGGCGCAA
This sequence comes from Acidobacteriota bacterium, assembly GCA_003223065.1. GTDB lineage: Bacteria > Acidobacteriota > Terriglobia > Bryobacterales > Bryobacteraceae > Palsa-187. The sequence goes on from QHXU01000175.1 coordinate 8,657, forward strand.
GATTGTTGATTTTGGCTACCTGTTTGCGAGCAAGCGCGTCGATAGCCAACCTGACGGCCTCCTGGCCCATCCGGAATGGATCCTGAACCACAACCGAATCAATAATGCCCGATTTGAGGTCATCCAGAATCGAGGGACTCCAATCAAAGCCGACCAGTTTCACTTTGCTGTTTCGATCGCGTAGCGCCTGCGCCGCGCCCGCGGTGCTCGATTCGTTGGAGGCGAAAATCCCATCGAGGTCAGGATGGCCGGTGAGAATGTTCTCGGCTTTGGTGAGGGAAGTCGCGACCTCCGCCATACCGTATTGTTTGTCGACGATCTCGATGAACGGGTAATTCTTCTTGATGATGTCTTGAAATCCCTGCTCGCGCGCGGTGGTGGATGCAGCGCCGGGCTGCACAGCCAGAATCGCGACCTTGCTCTTTGGCCGCCCGGACTGGTGGCCGGCCCCGCCTAGCAGCTTCGCCATTCGTTCACCGGCGAGCTCGCCGGCGTGATAGTTGTCGGTCGTCACCTGCGCGACGAATTTGTCGGTGTCGATGCCGGAGTCGAAGATAATGACGGGGATGCCCGCGGAGTTGGCGCGTTCGACCACACCGACCATCGCCTGGCGATCGATGGGGGCAAGCGCGATCGCGTCGACGCGTCGGTTAATCATTGCGTCGACAACCTTGAGCTGGCCGGTGTAGTCGGTTTCGGTCGCCGGACCGTTCCAGATAATGTCGACGGCTCCTTCGCGGCTGGCGGCAACAGCCCCGGCGTGGACCGTTTGCCAGAAAACGTGCGCGTTCCCCTTGGGAATGACCGCAATGACCTTCTTTGATTGACGGTTGCAGCCCGCCAGCGCGATCAGCGCCAGCGCGAGCGCTACTTCGAGATGACGCCGCATGCGATGCGGTCTCCGGCGTTGCCCGAGGGATCGGTCTTCATATCGTCGGGCTTGGCGTGGATAACCAGCGCCGTGCCGCCATTGGCGAAGACGGAGTGATCGCCTTCACCGAGATTCACTCGAGGATCCATGATGGTGGCCTTCGACGCTCCCTTCGCGTCCACGGTGAAATTGGGCATGTCTCCGGCGTGAGGACCTTCGGAGTTTTCAGTACCGTGTTTCTTTTTGTCGGGATTGAAGTGCGGACCTGCGGAAGTGAAGCCGGGTCCTTCGCACTTCGCCACCTGGTGAATGTGTAAGGCATGCTCGCCAGGCGGCAGATTCTTGACATTCAGCTTTATGTTTACGCCCTTGCCTCCCTTCCCCTCGGAGAGCACGGCGGTGCCGACGCTTTGTCCCTTCGCGTCCTTCAATTCGACGGTAACGGGTTTGCTCGCGGCGTGGATAGCCGCGGCTCCAAAGAATAGAGCGACGAGGGTGACGGTTGCTTTTCTCATACCATTCATACTCACACAAAAAAAGGAAGCAGGGGTCAGGGGGAGGCACTGCGCCTTGTTACCATATTGCTTTCGCATGCTGAGATTCGAGACGGCCGGAGAATCGCATGGCGAGTGTCTGGTGGCGACCCTGGTGGGATTGCCGGCGGGGGTGCCCGTGTCGATCGAAGCGATCAATCGGGAATTGTGGCGGAGGCAACAAGGATACGGACGCGGCGGACGGATGAAGATCGAGACGGACCGCGCGCGGGTCGTAAGCGGGGTACGCCACTCGCAGACGATCGGGTCGCCGATCGCGATTCTGCTGGAGAACAAAGACTGGACAAACTGGAACGAGGCACTGCCGGTGGAGGACATAGACGGCGCCGAGGACAAGAAGAAGCCCCTGACTCGGCCGAGGCCCGGACACGCGGACCTGGCCGGAGCGATCAAATACAATTTCCAGGACGCGCGATACATTCTGGAGCGCGCAAGCGCGCGAGAAACAACAGCTCGAGTGGCGGTGGGGGCTTTGGCGAAGGCCTTTCTGGGCGAGTTGGGGATTTCAGTGCTGAGCCACGTGATCGCGGTGGGCGGAGCGCGGCTGGAGCGGGCGGCGCCCTGGCAGGAAATCGAGGCGCTCAGCCGCCGCGAAGAAGTCCTGCTCAATTGTGTGGACGTGGAAGCCGAGCAGCGGATGAAAGCGGTGGTGGATCAGGCGTACCGGACAGGCGACACGGTGGGCGGCGTGTTCGAGGTGGTGGCGCACGGCGTTCCGCCGGGGCTCGGTTCGCACGTGGCGTGGGATCTGCGGCTGGACGGGAGGCTCGCGCAGGCTATCGTGTCGATCCAGGCCGTGAAGGGAGTGGAGGTCGGGTTCGCCGCGGAGGGCTCGGCCTCGTTTGGATCGAAGGTCCAAGACACGATTCATTATCAACGGGAAGAACGACGGTTCACGCGCGGGGCAAATCGGGCAGGCGGACTAGAAGGTGGGATGACGAATGGGCAGGACGTAGTGGTGCGAGGGATGCTGAAACCCATCTCGACGCTGCGGCGGCCGCTTGAAAGCGTGGACCTGGCGACGCGCCAACCGGCGCTCGCCGCGTATGAGCGCAGCGACGTATGCGTGGTCCCCGCGGCGGGAGTAATCGGCGAGGCAATGGTAGCGCTGGTGCTGGCGGGGGCTGCGCTTGAAAAGTTCGGCGGGGATTCGCTCGGAGAAACAAGACGGAATTTTGAAGGATATCTCGAACAGGTGAAGAACTTTTGATGATTTATTCGATTGTGAAATACGGACAACCAGTATTGGAACAGAAATCCGAGTCAGTTTCGGAATTCGATACGCCGGAATTGCAAAAGCTGGTCGACGATATGTTCGAATCGATGTATGCGGCACGGGGTGTCGGCCTCGCGGCGCCACAGATCGGGATCGGAAAGCAGGTCGCGGTGATCGACGTAACGAGCGGCGAGGACCCGGCGCAGAAGATCGTTTTGATCAATCCGGAGATCGTGGAACAGGAAGGTTCACAGACCAGCGAAGAGGGATGCCTGAGCCTGCCGACATTCCGCGAACCCGTGAGAAGGCCGCGCAAGGTCACAGTACGGGCTAGCAACGCGAAAGGCGCGAAATTCGAAATTACCGGCGAGGATCTGCTGGCGCGCGCATTGCTGCATGAGACGGATCATCTGAACGGAACGCTATATATCAACTACATCAGTCCCTTGAAACGGGACCTGATCCGGCGAAAAATCCGGAAATTGCAGAAGGCGGGGGAGTGGTAAGGGCAGGCGGAAGGGTTCAGAAGCCGGGTTCCGGTGTTTGCGCCGGGCGATGTGCATGAAAGCTGTGTTTCTGGGAACACCCCGGTTCGCTGTGCCGTCGCTCGAGCGGATGGTGGCGGCGGGGCATGAGGTTGTGGCTGTGTTCACGCAGCCGGATCGGCCCCGGGGGCGAGAGCAGAAGCATGAAGCGCCGCCGGTGAAAGAGGTGGCGATGCGTCTGGGCATCCCGGTGCATCAGCCGGAAAAGGTGCGGCAAACAGAGGTGGTCGAGCAATTGCGTGCTTTGGCGCCGGAGGTGATGGTAGTCGTCGGGTATGGGCAGATCATCCCACAGGCGATTCTCGACATTCCGTCGCCGGGAATCATCAACGTGCACGCTTCTTTGTTGCCGAAGTATCGCGGGGCAGCGCCGATCCAATGGGCGATCGCGCATGGGGAGACGCGGACGGGCGTGACGACAATGCGGATCGACGCGGGACTCGATACAGGCGACATGCTGCTGAAGTGGGAGACGGAAATCGGACCGGAGGAGACGGCGGTGGACCTGAGCGAGAGGCTGGCGCCGGCCGGCGCGGATTTGCTGGTGCGAACGTTAGCGGAGCTGCCGGGGATCATGCCGGAGCCGCAGGATGATTCGCAGGCCACATACGCGCCGATGCTCAAGAAGGAAGATGGGCATATCGACTGGACGCTGCCGCCGCGGGAAATTCTGAACCGGATTCGTGGGTTCGTGCCATGGCCGGGATGTTATGGGTTTCTGCGCGGGCAGAGGTTTCACATATGGAAGGCCGCCGTAGCAGACGCCGGATTTCCGCCGGGCGCGTTGCGCAGCGTGAACCGGAGGCTCTATGCAGGTTCGATCGAACTGGTGGAGGTGCAGTTGGAGGGGAAGAAAAGAATGCCGGCTGGCGCGTTTCTGAACGGATACCCGCTCCGCGGAGACGAGGTGCTGGAGTGAATCTGCCGCTGGGATACCGGTACGCTGCGACGTTCGCCGGCATTCGTAAAGTGGCCAAGGATGATCTGGCACTCATCGTTTCTGACACGCTGGCGGCCGCGGCGGCAGTATTTACGAAAAACCGCGTGGTGGCAGCGCCGGTAGCGGTCGCGCGGAAGCACCTGGCGTTGTCACGTGGCCGGGTGAGGGCCTTAATCGTAAACGCAGGCAACGCGAACTGCGCGACGCGGACTGGAGAGCGCGTGGCGGCCGGATGCGCGCGGGCGGCGGCAGAGGCCATCGGAGCCAAAGTCGAAGAAGTATTGCCGGCGTCGACGGGCGTGATCGGGGTGGAACTAGACGCGAGGCTGATTGTGGATGCAATTCCCAAGCTGGTGCAGGGACTCGATCCGGCGCGGTTTCAAGATGCGGCACAGGCCATCCTGACGACTGATACGCGCGCGAAGACGGCGTTCGCAACGGTGAAGCGCGCACGGATTGCTGGGATGACGAAGGGCTCAGGCATGATTCATCCACGAATGGCGACGACGCTCGGTTTCGTAATGACGGATGCTGCCGTAACGCCCGCGGCTCTTCGGCCGGCGTTGAAGCGGGCGATCGAGCGTAGTTACCACCGGATCTCGGTGGATGGAGACACATCGACCAATGACATGGTGGCGGTGCTGGCGAATGGAGCGTCGGGCCTGGCGCCGCCGCCGCGGGCCTTCGAAGAGGCGCTGGCGGATGTGCTCGAATCCTTGGCCCGGCAGATCGTGAAGGACGGCGAGGGCGCCCGGAAGCTGGTCACGATCGAGGTCGAAGGAGCCGAGAGCGACAGGGCAGCCGAAAGGATCGCCCGGGAGATCGCGAATTCGCCGCTGGTGAAGACGGCCATCGCAGGCTCCGACCCGAACTGGGGGCGCATTCTTTCGGCAGCAGGAAATGCGGGCGTGGCGTTCGATTCCAGGCGGGCGAAAATCCATATGCAGGGCGTCGCGGTGTGCAGGGACGGGCTGGCGGCGGATTTCTCAGAAGAAGAGCTCAAGAAGAAACTGGACGAGACCGAGTGCGTGATCCGATTCGCGATCCGGGGGCGTGGGAGCGGGCACGCCCGGTTCTGGACCTGCGATTTGACCGAAGAATACGTCCGGATTAACGCCAGTTATCGGACATGATATGAGTGGTGCGCTGCTTCTGATGATGTTGGCGCTGGCCGATCCGCCGGCCGATGTGCTGGAGTTCTTCCGCACGACAGTCGAGGCGTTGCTCGACAACGACACCCGCGAGTTCATGGCGAATTTCGACCCCAACATGCCCGGCTACGCGAAGCTGCGCGATGAGATCGACGGCTTGCTGGCGTCAGGCGCCGTCGGCTCCACGATCGAGATCGTGAGCGATGAAGGCGACGACAGGAAGCGGGCGCTCGAGCTCGATTGGCTGCTCGAGATCGAAGGCAAACAGCCGAAGCGCGGGATCCTGAAGTGCCGGATCGAGCGGCAGGGCAAGAAGTGGAAGATCACTTCGCTCGACCCAATCGAGTTTTTCAAAGATTGACTCGCTAGATGAGCAGCATCGCCCGAAAAAAGGCTGGGTCGCGCCCTTATTCGGCACGCAGCATCTCAACGGGATCGATCCGCACAGCTCCGATCGCCGCGGGAACGGACGCCAGCAGCGCCGCGGTGAATAGGATCAGCGCCGGCAGAATGAGAGGCGCGGGGTCGGTTGCCTTCACCTCGTAAACCAATGACTCGATATAGCGCACCGAAAGCAACGCGAGGGCGAGCCCGGTCACGGCACCCGCAAGCACCATTGCAAATCCATCCACAGTGGCGCGCCGTACAATGTCGCGGGCTGGAGCGCCGATCGCGATGCGAATCCCGAGCTCCCGCCGTCGCTGTAGGAGCGAATAATTGAGCACGCCATACAGCCCAATTCCCGCCAACAGCAGCGCCACGACGGCGAAGAACGAAGCCAGCATGGCGAGGAGCCGTTCCCGGATCGTTTGTTGTTCGACCAATTCTGTCTGGGGCACGATTCGGCTGACCAGAAGCCCCGGCCCGGCGCGCGTGATTTCGCGCCGCAGCATTGGCACGAGGGCGAGCGGATTCGATCCGGAAACACGCAATACGAATGCCGCGCCGCGCGCCGTTCGGAATTGGCCATTCGCGTCAACCGATCGGAATGGCCGGTAGACCACCGGCGCCATGGGTCCTCGCATATCGTCGTAACGCGAATCGAGCACCAGGCCAACGATCCTGCAGCGCATCCCATGATCCCGATTCGTCTCAAAGCTCCTGCCGACCGGGCTCTCGCCGTTGAAATACACATTGGCGAAGGTCTGGTTGACAATAGCAACGCCCGGTGACGCATCGCTCTCTTCAAAATCTCGCCCGCCGAGAATCGGGATCTTCATGGCGCCGAACCAGGAAGGCGAAACGGACAAGAATCTCACCAGCGCGCCGCCGGGCTGTCCTCCGTTGACAGCGACGAAGCCGCCCTCCATGGAACCGCTCAGCGGCGGGAAACTCGCCAGCGCCACTGTCTCAACGCGTGGAAGAGATCGTAACTGCCGGGCAACCTGCTGCCAAAGAAGCACTGACTGGGGCGGCCGTGCGCCCGTGATTACGTTAATAACCCCGTCCGCGGCAAAGCCAGTGGGCTTATTCGAAAGCCGGTCGAATGTGGCCGTGAACAGCCCCGTGTCGAAGAGCACCAGAAAACAAAATGCGACCTGCGCAGCGATCAGCACATGCATCATGCGACGGCGCGAACGCGGGCCGGTCCCTCCTTTGAGCGCGCTGGCGGGCTTAACGGCCGAGGCCCGCACAGCGGGCCCCAGGCCGAATAAAATCGTGACGAACGCGGCGAGCGCGGCTGCGAATCCGAGGACCCGGAGGTCCGCCGGAAGGACGAGGCGCACGGGATGATCGGGCGGATTGATCATGCTCACGACCAGCGGCGCGGACCACCATGCCAACGCGCCTCCAAGCACCGCTCCGGAGAGCGCGATCAAGGCGCTCTCGGCCAACACGAGCTGTATCAGACGCCAGCGTCCAGCGCCGATGGCGACTCGCAACGCCATCTCTCTCGCGCGCGCCGAGGCTTGCGCCATCATGAGATTCGCAAGGTTGGCGCACGCAATCATCAGGATCAGCGTTACCAAGGCCCCAAGCGCGACCAGCGCGACCCGGTACTCCTCTTGCAGGCCGGACACGCCCGCCGCGGCCGGCTCGATCACTAGTTGATTGCTGAGCAGTTGCTGCAGGCGATCTTTCGGCCACCCTTTGAACCCCTTCGCAAGTTCCTCCTGGTAAGCCTGGAAGATCGGGCTCAGCGCGTCGCGGATCTGGTTGGCCGAGGCGCCCGGTTTCAACCGGACGAAGGTGCGGAACCAGCTCGAATTCGGCTGGGTCACTCCTTCGTTCATCATGGTGGGAAGGAATATGTCCGTTATCGTCCCGGGCTCGGTTCCCGTGAACGCGCGGCCGGCGACGCCGATGACCTCGTACTCCACAGCGGCGATACGAAACCTGCGCCCGTTGGCGTTCGGGTCGCATCCGAAGCGCCGCGCCCAATAATCGTAAGAGAGCACAGCGACAGGATGCGCGCCGGGACTGAGGTCGTCGTTTCCCGTGAGGAGTCGCCCGAGCGCGGGCCTCACGCCGAATTTGTCGAACATCGAACCGGAGACGTACTGAACATACGCTTTCTCGGTCTCCTCATCCGAACTGTAGCTCAGATCTCGACGGGCTGCGTATGAAATGGCGATTAAATCAGCTTGATTCTCGACCGCCGCGCGCATTTGGCGGTACAGAGGATATTCGGTGCTGGCAGTGGTTCTCGGCCTCCCGTCAGGTCCAATGCCTTTCCGGAAAAGCGCGTACAGCCGCTCTGGCTCGCGGATGGGCAGAGGGCGCAGCAGCAGGGCGTCGATGATCCGGAACGCGGACATAGAGGAGCCGATCGCCAGTCCCAACGACAGGATCGCCACAGCGGACGTTGCCTTCGCGTTCCAAAGCAGCCGCCACCCGAAGACTACATCCGAGCGCAACGAATCTAACCACCCGAGGAGCCGAATATCCAGGCTCGCCTCCCGCTGCCGCAGCAGGGAGCCAAACGCTTTTCGAACCTCCTCCGGATCACGGCCCTCATCGATCGCCTCTTGCATATGGGCAGCGAATTCCTCATCGATCTCCCGGCTGGTACGGTCCAGGCGGAATACGTTTGCAACTCTCGACCAGATCGACATATCAGGCCATCCTAAGCACACGGTTGACGGCAGATGTCACGGCGCGCCACCGGGACTCCTCCAAGTCCAGCTGCTTCGCGCCCGCCCTGGTTAACTCGTACAGGCGCGCCCGACGGCCGGTCTCCGTCGTGACCCATTCGGCCCGGATCCAGCCGGCCTCCTCCATCCTGTGAAGCGCCGGATACAGCGAACCTTCCTCCGCGCGGAGCACCTCGCCCGACATGCTCTGAATCGCGGTCATGATGGCATACCCATGGAGGCGCGGACGCCGCGAGAGAATCTTGAGGACCAGGAGATCGAGGGAGCCTTGCAGCGAATCAGCCTTCGGCATACTCAGATATCATAATACCGAGACGTCTGAGGTTGTGAAAGGTTAGGATCGCGAGCATACCGCGCCAGCCAGACGGCGACCTCCACAATTCGGCTTCAGACCGATTCAAGGCCTATCGAACGTGAGCATGTACTGGCTTTTGGGGATGTGATCGTGCTGAGAGAGGAGGTGGAAGCCGTTGCTTTCAATCTCCTTGGCGACGTCATCGCGTTCGAGACGGACATGGTCCGGGCGGCTGGATTTGTAGTAATCGACGATGACCAGGCGGCCTCCGGGCTTGAGCGCATGCGAGATGTTGGCGAGCATCTTCCCGGGGTAATCGAAATGGTGATAGGTATCGAGAACTAATGCAACATCGACAGAGCCGGGGGGGAGCTTGGGATCGGTTTCGGACCCGAGGAAGAATTGGACGTTGGTCAACTTTTCAGCGGAGGCGTGAGTTTTGGCGCGATCCAGGAAATCGGTCTGGATGTCCTCGCTGAATACCTTGCCAGCGGGGCCAACCGCGCGGCTCAAGTACGGGAGCATATAGCCGACGCCGGTTCCGATATCCGCGACCGTCATGCCGGGTTTGAGGTTCAGCGCGGCGACGAGCTCGTCCGGCTTCTGTGTCTCGTCGCGATGAGGATTGGACAGCGTAGCGGCGACGCGGTCGCGGCCTTCCTTGGTTTTGTATCCCTCATTAGCCTTGGCGGCGGCTTGCGGCCAGGCGGGAAGAGCGAACAACACAATCAAAACGGCGGTTTTCATAAGGATTGCTCCATCGGCATGGCGAGCGGTGGCTCAATCAAAAAGTGTAACTCCGCCATTCGGGCGATGGCGGCCCGCACGGATTGTTCCGTGGTGGGCTCCACAGTGATGACGAAGGGAAGATCGCGCCAATTGGCATTGGGTAACTGGAGGACGGAATCGATGGAGATATTTTCGGCAGCGAGCGCGGCGGCGAGCTGCGCGATGATGCCGGGGCGGTCCTGGACCCGGAAGCGCAAGTAGTAGGCGGATTGGTGGAGCGTGACCGGAATGGGGAGATACTCGCCGAGACGGGCGTGTGCGAAGGGGGAGACGCGTTCGGGGCTGCCACAGCGGATCTCGCGCGCCACACGCATCAAGTCGCTGACCACGGCGACACCGGTCGGGTGCGAGCCTGCGCCGCGGCCGTAATAAAACGTATCCGCGCCATATCGGCCCTGCACCCAGACGGCGTTGTATGCACCGCGAACGCCGGCAAGGATGGTGGACTGCGGGATGAGCGACGGACGCACGGAGAGGATGAGCCCGTCGGACGTCTGCCGCGCAGCCGAGATCAGGCGGATGGTATGGCGCAACTGGTGCGCGTATTCGAAGTCTACCGGCGTGATGCGGCGAATACCCTCGGTATAAATATCGGAAGGCACAATACGCTCGCCGAACGAGAGCGCGGCGAGGATGGCGAGCTTGGACCGCGCGTCGAAGCCATCGAGATCGGCGGAGGCATCGGCTTCGGCGTAGCCTGCCCGCTGTGCCTCGGCGAGCGCCTGATCGAAGGACGCGCCGCGAGACTCGATCTCGGTGAGGATATAGTTGCAGGTACCGTTGAGGATGCCGTAAAGCGTGCCGATGCGGTCGCCGGAGATGCCTTCGCGAAGAACAGCGTGGATCGGGATGCCGCCGGCGACGCTGGCCTCCATGGCGAGGTTGATCCCGGCGGTAATAGCGCGGTCCCACAGCTCGGCGCCGGCCAGAGCAATCAACTCTTTGTTCGCCGTGACGACGGATTTCCCGCGGGAGATGGCGGTTTCTACGATCTCACGGGCTACGATAGAGCCGCCGACCAGTTCGGCCACGATCTGGATATCGGGGTGATCGACCACTTCGCGCCAGTTGCTGGTCCTGACGGCGGAATCGAGCCCCGGCGGCAGTGCCTTGCCGGCGACGTTGCGGCTGCACACGGCGCGTACGCAGAGCGGGAATCCGAGCTTGATCGCGATCTGTTGGGCGTTCTCAGTGAGGATCGTGAGGGTGCCCATGCCGACGTTGCCGAGGCCGATGATTCCGATATTGATGGGATCCATAAATCAAGGTCAGGGGGCAGGGCTCAGGGACCGGAAATCTCCGTTTATCATGCGCGTTTGTATCATTGTAAGTGATGAAGCACTCTTTCCTCCTTGTTTCCGCGATGTTCACGGTGTTGGCACAGGTTCCGCAGGGGCCGCCGCGCCTTCCTCCCGCGCCGAATGAAGATGAAGTGAAGCTGCCAAACGGCAAGTCGCAGAAGGAGGAGATTCTCAAAGCCGACTACAAGCAAAACCTCAAGGACGCGGCGGAACTGATGAAGCTGGCGGGGGAACTGAAGGCGGATCTCGAAAAGAACGACCGGTATGTGGTTTCGATAAGGACCTTGAAAAAAACGGAGGACATCGAGAAACTGGCGAAAAATATTCGGGGCCGTCTGAAGCGATACTGACCCGTTCGAACGCGCGCAACGCGGCGCGGCGGGTGTGCTACTCTTTGAGCGTTTACCTTCTATGCTTGCTACGCGTGAAAAATCCCAGCTCATGAGCGCCTCCGAGATCGACCGCACGCTGGTCCGTCTGGCACACGAGATTCTCGAGACGACCGAAGACCTGGCCAGGCTGGCGTTCGTCGGCATCCGCAGGCGGGGCGTGCCGCTGGCGCAGAGGTTGGCCAAAAAAATCGAGAGCCTGGAGAATCGCAAGATACCGGTCGGGGTTCTCGACATCAATCTCTATCGCGATGATCTTTCGACCGTTTCGCATCAGCCCGTAGTCAACTCGACCGATATTCCCTTTCCGGTCACGGGCAAGGATATTATCCTGACAGACGACGTTCTGTACACGGGGCGGACGATTCGGGCCGCGCTCGGCGCGTTGTTCGATCACGGGCGCCCGGCGCGGGTGCAGCTGCTGGTCCTGATCGATCGGGGGCACCGCGAGCTGCCGATCGAGGCACGGTACGTGGGCCGGATGGTGCAGACCACGTCGAACGAGATCATCGAAGTGAAGTTCCAAGAAATCGACGGCATGGAAAAGGTGCTGATGGTGGAGAAGGTCGTCGAGCAAGGAGCATAAGATGCTCCCCGATGTGCGAGAAAAGGGCCTTCTGGGCATCGATCGCCTGACGCGCGAGCAGGTCCAGGCGATTCTGGACCGGGCCCGCGACTTTCAACCGCGAGCGGAACACAGTTTCAAAAAGCTCGATCTGCTGCGGGGGCGGATGGTGGTGAACCTTTTCTTCGAGGCGTCGACGCGCACCCGGACCAGCTTCGAGATCGCGGCCAAGCGCCTGGGCGCGGATACGATATCGATCACGGCACAAGCGTCCAGCGTGTCGAAGGGCGAATCGCTGGTGGATACGCTGAATACGCTGGCTGCGATGCGGCCGGACGCGATCGTCATGCGGCATTCGGCGTCAGGCGCGCCCCATTTCCTGCAGCGCTACCTCGAAACACCGATCATCAACGCCGGCGATGGCACCCACGAGCACCCGACCCAGGCGCTGCTCGATGCGCGAACGATACTGGACCGCGGCGCGTCGCTCGAGGGACTGCGGGTCGCGATCATCGGCGACATCGCGCACAGCCGTGTAGCGCGATCGAATGTGTACTTGTTGTCGAAATTCGGAGCCGATATTGTCCTGTGCGGACCGGCGTCGCTATTGCCCGAGGAACTGACGCAGATCGCGCCCGGAGTGACGCTGACGACGGATATGAACGAAGCGATCCGCGATGCCGACGTGATCATGATGCTCAGGGTGCAGCTCGAGCGGCAACACGAAGCCACATTTCCGGCGAGCGAATATTTT
>QHXU01000175.1:21180-26962 GCA_003223065.1 Acidobacteriota bacterium
ACCCGGGTCCAATCAACCGCGGGCGCGAGATCTCATCGGAGGTGGCGGATTCACAACGCTCGGTGATTTTGACGCAGGTGGAGAACGGGATCGCAGTCAGGATGGCGGTTCTCGACAGGGTTCTTTGTGGCGGCACTGATCATTAAAAACGGCAGGGTGATCGATCCGGCTTCGGGTCACGACGGAATCGCGGACGTGTGGATCGAAGGCGGCGTGGTTCAGGGCGTGGGAGCGGACCTGTCGCCAAGCGGAGCCGAGGAATTCGACGCGACAGGGCTGATTGTTGCACCGGGTTTCATCGACATGCACGTGCATTTGCGGGAGCCCGGATTCGAGCACGCGGAAACGATCGAGACGGGGTCGAGAACAGCCGCGGCCGGAGGCTTCACCTCGATCTGCCCGATGCCCAACACCGCGCCGGTGAACGACAACGCCACGGTGACGAGCTACATCATCGAGAAGGCGAAACTGCATGCCGCAGTCAACGTTTGGCCGATCGGAGCGATTACGAAGGGCAGCGCCGGCGAAGAGCTGGCGGCAATCGGCTCGATGAGGCAGGCGGGGGCCGTTGCGATCTCTGATGATGGGCGGCCTGTGATGAACGCACGCGTGATGCGGCGGGCGATGGAGTGCGGGCGGAGTTTCGGGATGCCGGTGATCGATCACTGCGAGGATCTGGACCTGAGCGCGGGCGGCGACATGCACGAGGGTCTCGAGTCGGTCCGGCAGGGACTGCGCGGCATTCCGGGATGCTCGGAGGACGTGATGGTGGCGCGCGATATTCTGCTGGCCCAGGTGACCGGCGCGCGGTATCACGTCGCGCACATCTCATCGCGGCACTCAGTGGCGATGGTAGCGTTCGCGAAGGCTCGGGGACTCGCGGTGACGGCGGAGGCGACTCCGCACCACCTGGCGCTGTCGGATCGGGACATGGCGCCATACGACAGCAATTACAAGATGAAGCCGCCGTTACGGTCGGATTGCGACGTCGAGGCGGTGAAGGGCGGAGTGGTCAGCGGTGCGATCGATGCGATCGCGACCGACCACGCACCCCATGCGGGCAGCGAGAAGATGCAGGAGTTCGAAAGGTGCCCGTTCGGAGTTCTCGGACTTGAGACGGCGCTCGCGGTGGCGCTGGAGAATCTTGTGCATCCGGGCAAGATCGGATTGAGGCGGCTGGTGGAGCTGTTTACGACAGGACCGGCGAGGATTCTGGGTATAAATCGCGGCCGGCTGGCGCAGGGAGCGCCGGCTGACGTCACGATTTTTTCGACGAATCGCGAGTGGACCTACGACGTGAATAAGTCGTTTTCCAAGAGCCGGAATTCGCCGTTTGACGGAAGAACGTTTCGCGGCGGGCCGGTGGCGACAGTAGTGAGAGGAGCGGTGGTGTGGCGGGCTTGAGGACCCGGAATCGCGCTAATCCAGGCGCGACGCACGGCACTCGGCGCAGGGGCAGATTTTCCGCAAGTGGTCAAAGGAGTAGATTCCCGTATTGTGCCCGTCGCTCCATTCGATGCGGATAGCATAGTGTCCCACCGGCTCGACATTTAGCATTTTGAGCGCGGGCTTGTACATCGGGAAAGGACCGGACGGCGCCGAATAGCTGGATTTGTGCGGTTCCGTGCCGTGGGCGCCGGTGCAAGTGGCGCACGGGCATTCGTCGCGCAGGTAAGCAAGCTGGTATTCGCTTTGGTGTTTGTCCTTCCAATCGATTTTGATGCCCTTCGACTTGGAAATGGCGATGTGTTCGGGCTCCGCGGTCAGAGTATTCACTGATGGTTTACTCTCTCCACATCGCGGACTCCCGAGATGCGGCGGATGGCGGAGACGACGCGCTCGAGCTGCTTTTTATCTTTCACCTCGAGGGTCATGTCGACCACGGCTCCTTCCGAAGCGCGCCCATCCTCGGCACGAGCTTCCAAACTGCGGATATTGGTCTGTTCGTTGACCAGCACCGTGGTCAATTGATTGAGCATTCCGGGGCGATCCGCGGTGTGGACGACCATCTTTACCGGGAAGGTCTCGACGGCCGTGCGGGCCCACTCGACGTCAATCTTGCGTTCGACTTCGTACATCAGGTTCTGAACGTTGGCGCAACTGACCGAATGGACCGCGACGCCCTTGCCGCGCGTAACATAACCCACGATGGCCTCGCCGCGGATCGGGTTACAACACTTGGCCCGGTAGACCAACAAGTCGTCGATGCCTTTGACTTTGTGCCGGCGCGGCTCCGCCCGGACGCGACGGAACGGTGGGCGTGGCCGGCTCCGGCATTTCGAGGGGGATCTGGCCGGGCGCCATTTTTTGGAGAATCTGACGCGCCGAGAACTTACCGTACCCGAGCGCGGCGTGCAGATCCTCAATCTTGCCGTAACCGTATTCGGAGGCGACGGCTTCGATCTGGTTCTTTGGAACCCGCATCAACTGCACGCCGAGACGGCGCGCTTCGCGCTCGAGATATTTCTGGCCGATCTCGATTGCCTTGGCGCGCGCCGTCGTGTTGATGACGTGCCTGATCTTGTTGCGCGCTTTGGAGGTTTTGACGAGTGCGAGCCAGTCCTTGCTCGGAAGATGGCCCGGTTGGGTGAGAATCTCGACGACGTCGCCATTACGCAAAGCGTACTTTAGCTGCACGATGCGGCCATTGACCTTGGCTCCGACGCAATGATTGCCGACATCAGAGTGAATGGCATAAGCGAAGTCGATGGGCGTGGCGTCGCGCGGCAGAATGATGACCTTGCCGCGTGGCGTGAATGTGTAGACTTCCTCGGGATAAAGGTCCACCTTGAGGGTGGACATGAATTCACCGGGATCGCGGAGTTCCCGCTGCCACTCGACCAACTGGCGCAACCAGGCGACGCGGCGGTCGTCCTCGCCGGGACCCCGCCGGCCTTCCTTGTACTTCCAGTGGGCCGCGATGCCCTCTTCGGCGATGCGATGCATCTCCTCGGTACGGATCTGCACTTCAAAGTGGCGCCCACCGGGTCCCATGACGGAGGTATGCAGCGACTGGTAGAGATTGGGACGCGGAATGGCGATAAAGTCCTTGATGCGGCCAGGGATGGGGTGCCACTCGTTGTGAATGACGCCGAGGGCCGCGTAGCAGTTCTTTACGGAATCCGTCACAATGCGAACGGCCAGGAGGTCGTAGACCTGATCGAGCGATATCTTCTGGCGCTTGAGTTTCTGAAACACGGAATAAGCGCGCTTCAGTCGACCCTCGACGCGCGCGGGGATGCCCTCGCGGGCGAGATTGACCTCGACGATGTGCCTAATATCGTTGAGAAAGGCTTCGTTGGCCGCACGGGTGGCTTCGAACTCCTTCAGAAGCTCGGCTGAAGCGTCGGGCTCGAGATATTGAAACGCGAGATCTTCCAGCTCGCCGCGGATTTTGCCCATGCCGAGGCGGTGCGCGATGGGGGCATAGATCTCGATGGTCTCCTGGGCGATGCGCTCCTGCTTCTCCCGCGGCAAATAGCCTAGTGTCCGCATGTTGTGCAGACGGTCAGCCAGCTTAACCAGAATCACCCGGATATCGCTGACCATCGCGAGGAGCATCTTGCGGACGCTCTCTGCCTGGCGTTCTTCGCGCGAAGCGAGGTCGAGCTTGCTCAACTTAGTTACGCCATCGACGCAGCGCGCGACGTCTTCTCCGAAATTCTTGCGGATTTCGTCCAGAGTAGCGGCGGTGTCCTCGACCACGTCATGCAGCAGGCCAGTCTGGAGGCACGTCATCTCCATATGCATGTCTGCTAACTGGCGCGTTACCAGGAGAGGATGCACCATGTACGGCTCGCCGGAGATGCGCTTCTGGTCTTTGTGGCGCTCCGCAGCAAAACGATAGGCCTTCTCGAGGGCTGTGAAGTCCTCGGTGGGACGCAGTTCGCGGAGCCGCGCTTCGAGCTCGCGGTAGAGTTGGTCGACGTTAATGGCCGAAGGGGCTTCGACAACCTCGGCCGAATTTGACGGCATCAATAATACCAGTGTAGTGGGACATGCTTTAGCTTGTCACGCACTGGCACCGCAGGCCACCTGAAGAGGGCGTGCCGTAGCCTGTCTACTTGGTTTCCTGCACAATGCCGCCGGTGGTCGGCTGGCGGGCAGCCTTGAGTTTCTTGGTGTCGAGAGCTTTCTGCACCCAGGAATCGGCGACTTCGATCTGCTTCTTGTACTCCGCCTCACTGTCGACCAGGTCGGCGCGTTCGCGCACGAGCAGGTTCATGTACGCCATGGCGTCGTCGTATTCCTTATCCACGTCGAGCGCCTTCTGCAGATCCTGGATGCCCTCGTCGACCATCGCCGCGTACTTGTCGCGCAACTCCTGCTTCACCTTCTTGTCTTTGATCGGGCCGGGATCCTCGGGCCTCATACGGAGGTTGGCCCGCGCGGTCATAAGCGCCGGGTACCACTTGGCCCAAGTGATGACGCCGAGCATATAATAGGCTTCCTTGTTCTTCGAGTCGACTTCAATGAGCTTGCGATTCCACTGGGCGGCTTCGTCGAACTTCTCCTGCTTCTGTTCCGGCGACAGCGACTGGGCCTGATTGTAAGCAAGCGAGCCGAGCGAAGCCAGCGCGGTCTTTTCGTTGGGGTCCTTCTTGAGAACCTCCATGAACTCTTCCTTGGCCTTTTTTGCGAACTCGATGTTTTCCGGGGACTCCGCGCCTGGAATCCACTGCGACATATACGCGGTGGCGAGATAAAGGCGGGCGTTGGGGTTTTCCGGGTCGAGCGCGATGGCTTGCTTGAAGTGCTCCACAGCGTCGCCGTATCTGGCGCTCTTGAAGGCGCCGACGCCCTGGTTGAGATGGTCGCGCGATTTTAATTTGTCGCAGCCGGAAGCAAAGAAAATCAATACGATGGCCAAGAGGCCCGCACCGTTGATAAAAGCTTTGCGCATACGATTCTATCCTTCTTAACCAGCTTTACTGTCCCGCCTCGATCTTCGGGGTGATGATCCCGATCTTGTCGATGCCGGCGCCCTTGGCGATATCGATGGCGTGAGCCACCGTCAGGAAATCGAGATCCTTATCGCCCTTAACGAACACGACGCGCTCGGCACGGGTCTTAAAGACTTCCTCCAGCCGCGCCTGCAGCTTGGGCTCCTCGATTGGATCCTGGTTGAGCTTCAGTGATTTGTCCTTTTCGATCACGATCACCACCGTGCGGTCCTGGCTGGGATCGGGCGGCGGTTGATTCGGATTGGGCGGCTGCGGTGCGATCGCCTCGAGGCCGTGAGGCGTCAGGGGCGTGATCACCATGAAGATGATGAGCAGCACAAGCAGCACGTCAATGAGCGGCGTGACGTTGATATCCGCTTTCGCTCCCCCGCCGGGGGCACCACCCACATTCATTGCCATAACGAATTCTCCTTATCCAAATACTGAAACGCCACGCGCTACTGCCCGAGGTCACCGGGAGGCGCGCTAGCTCCACGGCCCGCCTCCTGGGGGACCTGCTCGGTGAGAAGGCCGAGTTGATCGACGCCAGCGGCCCGGAGATTGTCGATGACGTCCATGACAACCTCATACTTGGCGCGCTGGTCGCTCTTGATGTAAACCGTCTTATCAAGCTTGTTAGTGAGCAGATCCTTGACCTTGCCGGGCAGATCCTCGATCTTCAATTGTTTGTTTCCGGGGCTGAGATAAAGCCTCCCATCGCGCGTCACAGCCACCAGGATCGCGTCCTCTTTGTCCGCGTTCTGCATGGCGATCGGGTTTTTGGCGCGCACAAGATCCACGCTGACACCCTTAGTCAACATGGGCGTGATGACCATGAA
>QHXU01000360.1 GCA_003223065.1 Acidobacteriota bacterium
ATTCCATCACGGAGGCCAAGATCGCCAGCCAGAACTACGACGCCGAGTTCGGCTACGCCGGTGCAGGCATCCAAATTGTTTCGACGAAATCGGGCACCAACGCAATGCACGGCTCGGCGTTCGAGTATCTCCGGAACAACTCGCCGGGGTTCGCAAGCTTCGCTCGCAACCCGTTCAACAGCGCGGAGAACACGCAGGTGCCGCCGGTGAAGTGGAACCAATTCGGCGGCTCGGTCGGGGGTGCGGTAATCAAGAACAAATTGTTCTATTTCGGCGATGCGCAGCTCACGCGGCGCCGGACGGGATCTTCCGTCAAGACTTCTGTCCCAACCCAGCGAGCCCGGGACGGTGACTTCGGCGAGTACATTCTGGCGGGCCCGATTAACGTCCTGTATGATCCCACCTCAGGAGATCCGAATACGGGATTGGGCCGCAAGCCCTTCGCCTCGAACATGATTCCGAAAGGGATGCTTAGCCAGCAGGCGCTCAACATCCTGAAGTTTGTTCCGGCATCGAATGCGCCGGGCGATCCGGGCGCTTCTTTCCGCAACAACTTCGTGGCGACCGGGTCTGAGGCCTTTGACAGCAATCAGTGGGACACACGATGGGATTGGTTTGTGAACGAGAAGCAGTCGATGTTTGGGCGCTACAGCAACGCGAGCTTCAATAAATCGGCGCCGGGTGCGTTCGGCATCCAGGCGGGCGGGCCCGCGCTCGACAACATCTTGTTCGCCGGTACGTCCGACGTGCTCAACCAGAGCGTGGCGATTGGCTACACGCGCACGATCAACGCAACGCTTGTTACGGACGTCCGGTTCGGTTACATGCGGTATCGCGTGAACGTGCTCCCCAACGGATTAGGAACCAGCCCCGCGAAGGACGCAGGGATTCCGGGACTCAACCTGGATAACTTCTTCACCTCGGGACTACCTGCCTTTTTCATCAACGGCGACGGCGGCACGAACCTCGGATATTCTCTTGGCACAAACCAGTGCAACTGCCCTCTGGCGCAGCGGGAGCAGCAATATCAGTTCGTTGATAACACGACTAAAGTGGTTGGCAATCACAGCTTCAAGTTCGGCGCCGATCTGCGCTACGCGCTGCAGCTTCGCGTCCCGAGCGACAGCCATCGTGCCGGCGAGTTGACCTTCGCCGAGGGCTACACCGGAGCTGTCGACGCCAATGGATCCCGTGTAGCGGGAACGGGTCTGGGCCTGGCGACGTTTTTGCTCGGCGAGTCCACCCACTTTAGGCGCTACGTCAGCCAGTCGACGGACGCGGAAGAGCGGCAGAAGCGCTTCTTCTGGTACGCGCAGGATACATGGCGCGTGACCCCTAAGCTGCAATTGAATTACGGCCTCCGCTGGGAAATGGTCTTTCCGGAGAAGGTGAACGCAAAGGGCAATGGCGGCCAGCTCGACCTTCGAACCGGCGAGATCGCAGTGTTCGGCGTTGGCAAAGTCTCAGATCACGGCATCCAGGACATGAATTGGAAGAATTTCGCGCCACGACTGGGCGTCACCTACCAGCTCAATTCCAAAACCGTGGTTCGCGCCGGTTACGGCTGGAGCTACGAACTCGGCACCTTCGGTTCAATCTTCGGACACAATGTGACCCAAAACCTTCCCGTGCTTGCGCTTCAGGAACTGAACTCGAGTAATGCTTTTTCAGGAGTATTCACGCTGGCGCAGGGCCCTCCGGCTTTCACGGATTTCGGTAAACCCGATGCGAACGGCCGCTTTCCGCTTCCGAATAACGTCAACGGCAAGGCTCGTCCTTTGACACTCGTCATGCCGCGCGTGATGGCTTACAACATCACGGTTCAGCATCAGGTGCTGAAAGATCTGTCCGTCTCCGTCGGCTATGTGGGCAACCAGGGCCGGCACGTTTTCACTGGTGACGGACCCTCCTTTAACGTAAATGAGGCGGCCTTCGTCCCCGGCGTTGCCGATGCGAATCTCCGCAAGCCGTTCTTTCAGAAATATGGCTGGAGCCAGGGTATCGACTTTTACTGTAATTGCGGAAACAACCGTTACGATTCGCTGCAGATCCAGGTCGAAAAGCGATACTCCCACGGTTATACACTCATCGGTAACTACACATATCAGAAGGCTCAGGGTGACACCGACGGCTTTTCTTTCTTGTATAACCGGCCGCTCGGTTACGGTGAGCAGGGTTGGGCGACGCACCAGCAGTTCACGCTGTCCCAGAACTGGGAGATTCCGTTCGGACGCGGCCGCTATTTTGGAAAGAACCTGAACCGGGGAATCGACTACGCTCTCGGCGGCTGGAACCTCAACGGCGTCACGATACTTTACAGCGGCCGGCCGTTCACGCCGGGTGCCACAATCACCGGCAGCCGGCCCAATGCGGGGCCGTCCGGGCGCCCCAACGTCGGCACTAAAGATCCATTCGAAGGCGCGAAGCAGAACCGGGATCAGTTTTACGCCGGATGCTCGGTCTCGGCGTTCAATGCGGGCAACTGTCCGCAGTTTGGAAAGCCCGCTGACAATACTTTCGGCAACTATCCGATCAACACCCTGCACGGACCCAAGTTCGTGAATCAGGACCTCTCGCTGGTCAAATACTTCTCCGTGACAGAGAGGGCCAGATTCTCGCTCCGCGCCGAAGCATTCAACGTGTTTAACCACACGAATCTCGGTGACCCGAATTCGACGGTGACCGATCCAAACGCCGGCCAGATCACCGGCCTCGCGCCCAACTTCCAGATGCGGCGCCTGCAATTCGGCTTCCGGATGGACTTTTAGCCGAGAAGGGCGAAGATTCGCCCTCGGCTGCTTTTCCCGGCAGGCGATACAATTAACGTGGATGTTGTGGCGATTGGCCTTGTTGATTCTGGCGGCCTCCCTCAGTGCGGAGACGCTGCCCTTCGATCTCGCCGGCCGGCCCGTGAATCCGTTTGCGGCGCCGGGCGCCAAGGCTGTCGTCTTTATCTTCGTCCGTACTGATTGCCCGATTTCCAACCGGTATGCGCCGGAGATCCGGCGCCTGGACGCGAAATTCTCACCTCGCGGGGTCGCCTTTTGGTTGGTCTATCCCGATCCGAACGAGCCCGTCGAAGCGATCCGCAGACACATCCATGACTACGGTTACCCCGCAACAGCGCTGCGCGATCCCGAGCATTCCCTGGTTAAGCAGGCAGAAGTACAGGTCACTCCCGAAGCAGCGGTGTTTGCTCCCAATGGAAACTTGCTCTACCACGGGCGCATCGACGACCGCTATGTCGACTTCGGAAAGGCGCGGCCCGCTCCCACGACGCACGATCTTGAGTTAGCGCTTGGAGCGGTGCTGGCAGGAAAGCCGGCGCCGAACAAGGCGACGCGGGCAGTCGGCTGCTTTCTGTCCGACCTGAGATGACTCGCGCGTCAATCTTCTCGTTTTTTGCCACAGCGTTGCCTGCGCTTCCATCGCAAGTCACGTTCAATCGAGACGTGGCACCCATTATTTTCGAATACTGCGCGCCGTGTCACCGGCCCGGCGAAGCGGCGCCCTTCTCTCTGCTGAGTTACGAGGACGTGAAGAAACGCGCGAGCCAGATGGCCACGGTCACCGAGAGCCGCTACATGCCCCCGTGGCTGCCCGAGCCGGGTTATGGCAATTTCGCCGGCGAGCGCAGGTTAAGCGCTCGCCAAATCGAGACTATCCGGAAATGGGCAGAGCAGGGCGCGGTTGAGGGAGATGTAAGAGACCGGCCTCCCGCACCCGCCTTTACGGAAG
>QHXU01000361.1:0-3036 GCA_003223065.1 Acidobacteriota bacterium
GTTGCGGCCGCGCGGGCATAGCTCAACGCGACCAGCCGCGCCACGACGGCCGTCACTTCCTCGTGCCGGAAAAAGAGATCGCGGGAAGAGTATGCGGCCACCTTGCGCCGCGAGAGAAGCTGCCGCGCTTCCGAGGAAAAATCGAGCACGGCCCGCTGGAGACTCTTCCAAGCTGCTTCGTCCGGACCGCTGCGGCCTTGCGAGCAGAGCCGCTCGACCTGGCTGTCGGTCTGATCGAGGTCGGCCAGTACGCGCTCGCGGTCGACGATCTCCGGCGCGCGCGAAAGGCGGTAAAATGCCGTGTTCAGCACTTCCTGCTCGCGCTCCACTTCATCCAGCAGGCGCGTGGTGACGAGTTGATCCGCCACCAGCCCGGCGGCGCTGGCCGCGATCGAGCGCGCGTGGTTAACGCCGATTGCCGCGGCAGCGGCGAGCAGCACGATCACAACAGCGAACCCGACTCCCAGGACCCTTAACAGCGTACTCATACTTCCAAGCTCATTCTCGCACTAACGTTTTTTCATTAAGAAATGCTCGCCGCCTATGCCTGAAGTTCGCCTGTTTGCCTCCCGTGCGGAGGTTATCGTTTTTGGAGCTGTAAGGACGCATGATGGGGTTGTAAGGGTGAACGAAAGCACCCCCCAAAGGAGAGACAAGAAATGAAGCGAATGATTTTGACGTCGATGCTGGCCGCAGGCGCCCTGATGGCGCAGTCCGGTACCACCGCGGCTTCCGGGAGTGCTCCGGCCGCCCCGCAAAACCAGACCAAGCCCAAGGTGAAGAAGAGCCGCCGTCACAAGAAGCCGGCCAAGACCGCAACGCCGGGTTCAGCGCAGAGCGCGAAGGCCCCCGCGAAAGCAGAAAGCCCGAAGCAGTAACTCAAGCTCGAAGCAGTAACTCAAGCTGGATTCGGGGCGGTCCGTGAGGGCCGCCCCGTTTTCGTTTATGCGTGCGCGAGCAAGTCTGACGGGTCATCCTACCTTGGCGACGTCTTCGAAGCTCACAGGCGGATTGTAGTAGATAAACCGTCCGCAACTTTCACAAAGCATCAGCTGGTCGCCGCGCTTTAGATCCTGCATATATTGGGGCCGCAGAACGATCTGGCAGGCGGAGCAGCGTCCGTCGATGGCCTCGGCGATTGCGATGCCGTGCCATTTCTTACGGATGCGCTCGTAGGCGCTCACCGTGGCGGCGGGAAGTTTCGCCACGGCTTCCGCGCGTTCGGCTCGAAGATCATTCAGCTGCGCCTGATCCGCGGCGGTGCGCTCCCGGATACGAGCTTTTTCGGCTTCCATGACCTGCTTCTCTTCCTTCAGCGCGACCTCCGCCTTTTTCACGTTGGCGTCAAGCGGCTCGGATTCCGACATGAGGTCCAGAATGCGATCTTCCGCTTTGCGGATTTCCTTCTCGATGTACTCGATCTCGTGCTGGAATGCGCGATACTGCTCGTTCGTCTTCGCCCCGAGCATCTGATCCTTTAGTTTGGAGATCTTCTGCTCGTGCATTTGGATGTCGCCTTCCAGTTTCTTGCGGTCCTTCAGGTTGGCGGCAAGAGCGGCCCGATCCGCTTCAAGCTTCCGCACGTGGGACTCGAGTGCTTTCTCGATGACGGCGATGTGTTTGGGAAACGCGGCCACTTCCTTCTCAAGGGCCGTGATGCGTTGATCTAGCGATTGGAGCTGAACCACCAGATGCGTATCTGAGTGCATTCAATCATTAATTTTACCACGCGCGGCGCGTACCATCCTTGTACATTAGGGAAAGAGCTTCTATGAACTCTTTCGAAAAGCTTCCGGCCGTGCCGCTGACGCTCGAAGGCTCGAGCGTTTTACACCAGATGCTGCGAGTTCGCTGGCCCATCTGGCGCGCGCTTTCAGCAGGCGAACACCGTGACATCCTGGATCAGGCCACGGCGACACTTTCGACGCTCGAACGCCAAGGCACGGCGGCGTTCTCATTGCTTGGACACAAAGGCGACTTGATGCTGGTGCATTTCCGCCCTGATTTCGACGGGGTCAGCGATGTGGAACATTGTCTCGCGAGGCTGCGTCTGTGGGATTATCTCGAGTTGGCCACATCTTATCTTTCCGTCGTCGAACTCGGGTTATACGAGTCGACGGTGAAGGTTTACGCCTCGCTTGGCGAGCGCGGCGTCGAGCCACATTCAGCCGAGTGGAATGCCGAGATCGAAGAGACGCTTGCGCGGCAGCGGCAAGCCATGCAACCGCGGCTCTTTCCGGAGATGCCCTCGCACAGGTACATCTGCTTTTATCCGATGGACCGGCGCCGGGGCGAGCAGAAGAACTGGTATCAGCTTCCGATGCCGGAGCGCCAGCGCCAGATGCAGGACCATGGAGCGATCGGCCGCCGCTACGCAGGAACAGTGAAACAGATCATTTCAGGATCGATCGGGTTCGACGATTGGGAGTGGGGCGTCGATCTGTTCGCGGACGATCCCCTGGTGTTTAAACGGCTGATTTATGAGATGCGCTTCGATGAAGTGAGCGCCGTTTACGCGTTGTTCGGCTCGTTCTACCTGGGGCGGCGCACGCCGCCCGCGGAACTCCCTAAGTTGTTCGGACTCTGACCACGGCGCCAAGTTAGTGGAATTCAAGTTCGCGGCGCTTGAGCGCCGAAGATCCGCCGCCGGATCGGACGGACAACGGCTTGAATCGCCATATCCAGTTCGCTGACTCCCAGCATGCGGCACGTGGCATAGAACAAGGCCAGGCCTATGGGAATCGAGACGGCCAAATCCGCCAACCTCGCCAACTGGGAAACGCCAAGCCACATTTCGATGCCATGGCTCGCGACTGCCACCACACTGCCCATCACGACCGAGGCCACCACCACCTTCGCCATACCCGCCGCCAGCTCACGCCCGTGCACTCCGTGGATCCTTGTCCGCAGAATCGCGAACAGCACGACAAAGCCGAACAGCGCTACAGCCGAGGTTGAAATGGCGAGGCTGGCGTGACCCATCTTGGCCACCCGGATCATGGTAGCGGCCGTCGCGTAATTGATGGCGATCGAACC
>QHXU01000361.1:3169-7376 GCA_003223065.1 Acidobacteriota bacterium
GCTCGAACTTCCCGCCTTGGTAAATGGCGCCGATAATCGACTTGCCCAGGACAATCAGGCCCACCGACGATGGCAAAGTGAGCAGGAACACCATGCCCAACGACTTCGATAGCGTCTTACGGAATTCGTCCATGTTTCCTGCGGCGGCGCTGCGCGAGATCGAGGGCAGAGTGGCCGACGCCATCGCGACACCGAACAGGCCGAGGGGAAGCTGCATGAAGCGGAAAGCATAGCTGAGCCAGCTCACCGGACCGTCCATGCCTCGTTGCTGATCGAACAGCGTGGAGGCGAAGTTGGTGTTGACCATCACGTTAATCTGCACCGCCGCGTTACCGAGAATCGCCGGCGCCATCATACGCAGGATGCGGCGTAAGCCCGTATCCGTGTAATCGAATACCAGCCGAAAGCGAAATCCGAGCCGGTGGAGGGTCGGCAACTGCCAGCACAACTGCAGCGCGCCTCCGAGCACGACCCCGATCGCCATGCCTTCGATGCGTGAAATGTGCAGCATCGGTCCCACCCCGAACCCGATCGCCATCCCGAAGCCCAGCGAACCGAGATTGAAGAAGGTGGAGGCCATCGCGGGCACGCCGAACCTGTTCGAGGCGTTCAGCACCCCCATGGCTTGCGCCGCCAGCGCTACCAGCAGCAGGAAAGGGAACATGATCCGCGTCATGGAGACAGCGAGCTCGAATTTTCCCGGCACCGCGGAATAGCCCGGCGCCAGCAATCGCACCAGCGCCGGAGCGAATATCATCCCGGCCGCGCACAAGCTGCCGACCACAATGATCAGCGCCGTCGCCACTAAGTTCGCCAACCGCGCCGCCTCCGCCTTGCTGCGCGTGGTCAGATAATCAGTGAACGTGGGGACAAAAGCGCTCGACAGTGCCCCTTCGGCGAACAGATCGCGCGTCAGGTTGGGGATTCGGAACCCGAGCATGAACGCGTCGTAGGTAAGTCCCGCGCCGAACAGCCGGGCCATCGCGCTTTCGCGCAGGAGACCGGTGATGCGGCTCATGAACACCGCGATCGAGACGATGCCGGCTGAGCGAACCACGCTTTCGGTCTGGCCTGATCGTCCGCTCAGTGCCGGGACCTCACTGCCCGTATTGTTCAAAGAAGTGGGCAATTGTCATGATCCCCGCATAATAGTTCGATAGTTTGTACTTTTCATTAGGTGAGTGGAGCCCGTCGTCAGGCAAACCGAACCCCATGAGGATGGTGGGAATGCTTAGGTGACGCGCGAAATCACCGACGATCGGGATCGATCCGCCGCTGCGCACGAACACCGTTTCGCGTCCCAGAATGTCGCGAAAGGCGTGTGCGGCCACGTCAATTGCCGGATGATTGGGGTTCACCATGACCGCCGGGCTGGCGCTCAGGATCCGCACGTCGGTTTCGACTCCGGCCGGTGTATTCTCCTGCACGAACTTTTTGAAATTCGCGATTATCTTCTCGGGGTTTTGCTTGGGCACCAAACGCATGCTGACCTTGGCTGTCGCTTTCGCCGGAATCACGGTCTTGGCGCCCGCACCGGTGAAGCCGCCTGCAATGCCGTGCACCTCGAGGGTGGGTCGCGCCCACACGCGCTCCAGTACTGTATAGCCGGCCTCGCCGGTGAGCGTGGTCGACCCGACTTCGTGTTTCAAAAACTCCTGCTCATCAAAGGGCAACGTGGTCCAGCTATGCTTTTCCGCGGGTGCGGGCGGCTCGACGTCGTCGTACAGGCCTGGAATCCGGATCACTCCTTTTGCGTCCTTGAGCTTTCCCAGCAATTCCACCAGGCCGAAGATCGGGTTCGGAGCCGCGCCGCCGTATATTCCCGAATGCAGATCGCGCGCCGGCCCCCGCGCCTCAATCTCGGTGTAGATCAGGCCGCGCAGGCCGATACACAGAGTGGGAACTCCTTCGGCGAAGAGCTCGGTGTCGGAAACCAACGCCACGTCTGCTTTCAGCTTTGCCGCATTTCCCGAAACGTATTTCGCCACGGATTCGCCACCGATCTCCTCCTCGCCCTCGATCAAGAACTTGAGGTTGACGGGCAGCGTTCCATTCACAGTTTGCAGCGCCTCGACGGCTTTAACATGCATGTACATCTGGCCCTTGTCGTCAGCCGATCCCCGGGCGTAGATGTTGCCGTTGCGTAACGTCGGCTCGAAGGGCGGGGAATTCCACAGATCCAGGGGATCGGGCGGCTGCACGTCATAGTGCCCATAACACAATACAGTGGGTTTGCCGGACGCATGCAGCCAGTCCGCGTACACGAGGGGGTGCTTCGCCGTGGGGATGATCTCGACGTTCTCGAGGCCGGCCTTCTTCAGGCTTTCAGCGACGAAACGGGCCGCGCGCTGCACGTCGCCGGCGTGCTCAGGCAAAGTGCTGATGCTTGGGATGCGAAGGAATTCCTTAAGTTCTTCCAGGAGACGGTCTTTGTGTTGCTCGATGAAGCTGTTGGTGGCCTGGGACACATCCCATTATAGTTCGTGTAACCCCGGTATCGCCTACGTATGGCGCTCTCTCGTTCGTCTTTTTTCGGCCGCAGCTACAAAAATGTGCGAATTGTTTCTTGCAATCCGCACTCTACTCTTTGGGCGTAAGCCCGAAGAGCGCATCGGAGGACAGGTGCAAATCTTCCGCTACATTTTCGTACCCACGCTGCTATCGCTTGCGGCAGTTAAGGCGGCGACGATTTACAGCACCGCGCCGGGTGCGGCGGCCGGGGGTGTGACGGTCAATGCGGAGGCGGATTTCACCTTCGGGAGGGGAGCCCTCACGCTGGTCCTGCGCAACAACCTGGTAAACCAGGTTACGGATGGTCAGAACCTCAGCGCTATCTTCTTTACGCTGAAGAATGAGGGCGCGGTTGTCGGTCTCTCGTCGGTAGCCGCGGTCACGAACTCAGGAATCCAGCGGACTGTCACGGGCATCGGCGCGAACCAGTTCAGCGACACCGCTTACGTCGGCGCAAACTTGTGGTTGCTTCGCTTCGGAGACGGCGTCTTCACGGACTCGTTCCACCTCAGTTCGACTGGCTTGCCTCAGGCCAAGAACACGATCCTTGGGCGTCCAGACGGGAGCAACGCGTATAGCGATATTAATTCGAGCATTGTGGGCAGCGTTCACAACCCGTTCTTCGCCGTCTCGGCAACCTGGGTTTTCAACATTACGGACGCCACGCCGGGCACGAGCGTCTCCGATGTCATATTCTCGTTTGGCAGCAAACCTGGAAGTAATGTCCCCGCCCGACTCTACACGGATTTCACGGGCAGCCCAACCGAGGTTCCAGAGCCGCTTTCGTTCCTTCTCGCCGCCAGTTGGCCTGTTTTTCCTCTACTTCCTGCGGCGGCATCAGTCCGCCTGGTCTCAATACGCTCCGCGAGCGAATAGAACGGCAGCGACTGTCCTGGCCAAGATGTACAGGTCCAGCCACGGCGACCAGTTGCGGATATAGTAAGTGTCCAGCGCCTGCTGCACCTTCACGTCGCCGTCGCTGCGTGCCGAGACCTGCCAGAGGCCGGTGAGACCCGGCAGCACGCGCGTCCGCAGCGCCCGAAAGTCGGGTGGAAACTGCTCGAGATGATAGTCGGGGAAGGGGCGAGGCCCCACCAGGCTCATCTCCCCTCGGAGGATATTCCAGAGCTGCGGCAATTCGTCGAGACTGGTGCGCCGCAACAGCCGCCCAATCCCCGGCAAGACTCGCGGATCACGCCGGAGCTTGAAATATTGGTGCCATTGCGTCTGGTCCTCGGGATGCGATTCAAGCCACTCTTTGAGGAGCCGGTCACTCTCGACGTACATCGTCCGTAACTTCCACACCGCGATGCGCCGTCCATCAAATCCCTCGCGCATCTGCCGGTAGAACAAGGGGCCAGGACTCATCAGCTTGATCCAGATCGCGGCCAGCGCCATTAACGGAAGGCTCGTCAGGAAAAGTGGAAAGGCTACGCATTGGTCCATCAGGCGCTTTAGCACGTGATTGCGGCGGATCAACAAGTTCTTCTTGATCTCCAAGCCGAGGCAGCCGCCGAGATCGCGGGCGGTGACCCAGAGACCCGCGATCCCGGCCAGGTCCGGAATCACGATCACGCGAGGAAAATTCAGTTCGTGCAGGAGACCTGGGAGATCGACTCGGTCGGACAGAGTCAGAATGGCCGCCTCGGCAGTTTCCTCGAAGCCGGTCGCGAGGCCGAGCGGGCCTACGACCGGA
>QHXU01000361.1:7406-7715 GCA_003223065.1 Acidobacteriota bacterium
AGATGCGGCTCGCGAACCAGCGTACGAGCCACCGCGCGCCCGGTTTCTCCGGCGCCGAGCATCACCACCGGAATGCCCCATCGCCCGCGCTGAACCAGGAGCTTCCGGGCCAGGGTTTCAGCGAGCGGTGGCAGCAACAGGGCGAACACAAAGGTCGCCAGCAGTACGCCGCGGGACAAGACTCCCCGTGCGACGATATTGTCCCAGGCCACCAGCCCGCCGAATACCGAGAGCGTGGCCAGCATTCTGCGCCGCAGCCGTTCGACCGGTCCCAACAAATAGCCCGGGTACAGTCCCAGCTGATAATGG
>QHXU01000349.1:0-3006 GCA_003223065.1 Acidobacteriota bacterium
GCAATGTTCCGTTCAAAACGCCGAACTGCGGATTGTAGATGAGCCTCCAGGCGACCCCGGCCACGACCGCCGGGAGCAGCATCGGCGTCAGCAGTCCGGCGCGAAAGAGAGCGCGCCCGCGAGCCAGAGAGTCGACCAGCAGGGCCAGCGCCAGACCCAGCACGAATTCGAACGCCAGCGCGGCCAGCGTGAAGACCACCGTCTGCCGGAGAGCTACGCCGAACAGGCGGTCCTGGGAGAGTCTCGCGAAATTGGCCAGCGTGAACCCGCCGCTCGAATCCGTGAGGCTTACCTTTACCGCGAAAATCAGCGGATAAACCGAAAGCGCCAGCAACACCAGCACCGCCGGCGCTATCCAAACAAACGCCCGCGGGACTCGCTTCATCGTGGCCGCTCGACGATTTGCCCGATTTCACGCGCCGCCTGGCGCATGGCTTCGTCCGGCCCCATCGCTCCCGCGTTCGCTTTCGATAGATAAATGCCGAACGCGTTCTCAATTTCGTTCCAGAGCGGCGAGCGGGGCCGCGGCCGCGCGGATTCGAGCGATGCAAGCTGCGCCGGGAACGCGCGGAACCGGCTCGTGAGTTCGGGCGATTGAAACACGCTCCGGCGCGTCGGCGGGTTGCCGCGAAGCGCGGCCTGTTTCATCTGCGCGGGGTCCGTGACCCAGTACACAAATTCGAACGCTTCCGCCGTCCGCTTAGAGGCCGATGGCACGGCAAGAAGCCACGTGCCCAGTTCTCCAACACCCGGAACGCGCTCGCCCGGCATTGGAATGAAATCGATCTTTCCCACCACTCTGGATTTGGATGGATCGTCCATAGCCCGGATCCAGGCCGGCCAGTTGATGCTCATTGCGGCCGTCGATTGCAGCAGGTGCGCGGAAACTTCATCGGAGTTGAAGCCGGCGTACCCGGGCGGCGAGTATTTGCCCAGCTCCAGCATGAAACGCAGCGATTCGATGGCGGCGGGCGAATCGCAGGCGGGCTTCCCGGAAAGGTCGAGTACATCGGCGCCGAACGCCCACAGCAGCGGCATGAAATCGGTCACCACGGCGTTTCCCGGCGCCGCGCGCATCACGTAGCCGTACATTTTCTCGCCACTGCCAATTTTCCTGGCCGCAGCAAGCACTTCGCTCCAGGTCTTGGGTGGCGCCAGACCGTACTTCGCGAAAAGGTCTGCCCGGTAAAAAAACAACTGCGAATTACCGACGTAGGGCAGCGCGAAGTAGGTCCCGGTACGGTAAGGATTCCTGCATACGTCGAGGCAACTGGAGACGAAATCAGCGTCGGGCTCGCGCGCCAGCGGCGCGAGGCTCGAGCCCTGCACCAGCCGCGCGAACCAGGGATCGTCGAGCATGATCACATCGTAGGCGCCGGTGCGGCTGGTCAGATCGAGCTGTTCTTTCTCGAAAAGGTTTGAATATGGCAGCTCGACAACCTCAACCCGGACGCCGCGCGCCTCTCCCCATTCCTTCGCCGCGGCCTTGAGCGCGGTTCCCTCGACGCCGGCGTTGACCGCAATGGTGAGCGTTTTCTCCGAACCGCGATTGCACGCGGCCACGAGCACGAGGCCGAAAAAGGGCGCGAGGAAGCGAACACGTATCAAGTAGGTTGAGTTTAACGCAACCGGCAGTGACGCAGGCGTTCTCGCGGCGTCAATCAAGGTTCGAGTAAGATTGTCCGAGGGGGTCTGGGATGAATTGGGGGGCGCTCAGGGGAGTCTTGTGGTGTGCAGCGGTGTGCGCCGCATACGGGCAGGATGATCCCGAAGCGCGCTGGAGGTATTTTTACGATCAACGGCGCTTTCCTTACGCGCAGATTCCGGAGGGCGCCCGTCTGAAGGCGCTCCGGGCGCTCGAGCGGATGAACCGCGCCCCGCGCTCCGCACTGTCGGCCGCGCCCGCTGCCGGTATACAGGGACAGTGGAAGCTTATCGGGCCGCAGCCGATCAGTTTCGGAGCCGGCTACATCTCTTCCGGACGAGTCTCCGCGCTGGCCGTCGATCCTCGGGACAATGACGTCGTGTATGCCGGCGGCGCGCAGGGCGGCGTCTGGAAAACCACCGACGGCGGCACGACCTGGATCCCGCTGACCGACGACCAACCGTCGCTTGCCACAGGCTCCATTGCGATCGATCCGTCCAACCCCGACACAATCTATGTCGGAACCGGCGAGGAGAATTTCTCCGGCGACAGCTACTACGGCGCGGGAATTCTCAAGTCCACCGATGGCGGCGCTACGTGGACCAACATCGTCGGGCCATTCCTGCGGCAGCGCATCGGTGAGCTGGCCGTACACCCGGCCGACGGCAAGACGATCCTGGCAACTACGTCCGCGGGGTTTGGAACGCCGGCCGGAACGGCCACAGGCCTGTATCGCTCCACGGATGCAGGCCTGACGTGGACACGCGCGCTCGCGGGGGTAGCGACCGGGGTGTTCTTCGATCCGAATCAGCCGGACATTGCCTGGGCTGCGTTGGGCAACGTTGCGGGCAGCGTGGCGAACGGCGTATACCGCTCGACCGACGCCGGGGCCACCTGGGCGCCGGCATCAGGAACGGCTCCAAACGCACTGCCTTCCCCTTCCTCGATGGGACGCATCGCCATCGCCAACAATCCGACCAGGCCCGACAGCGTTTACGCGGCGATTTCCAACCCCGCGACAGGCTCCGGCGCTTCGCTGAATGGCATCTTTCGCACGAACGACGCCGGGAAAACCTGGACCAAGCTCGCCTCGCCGGTTCCGGATATCTGCGGCTCAAACCAGCAGTGCTGGTACGACCTCGTTATCCGGCCGCATCCGAAGGATCCGAGCCTGTTGTTCGCCGGAGGCATCAGACCCTACCGCTCCTTGGACGGCGGTGCTACCAGCTGGCAACAACTGAGCTGGATACCAAGCGGCAACGGGACGCCGCACGACGACCAGCACGTGATGGTCTTCACCAACGATGGCACCCGGTTATATAACAGCAACGACGGCGGCGTGTGGAGCACGGACGTCTTTC
>QHXU01000349.1:3013-11053 GCA_003223065.1 Acidobacteriota bacterium
ACCTGAATGCGACGCTCGGCCTTACGCAATTCTATGGCGGCCAGGCGATCCATCCCACCAATCCTCAAATCGGACTCGCCGGGGCGCAAGACAACGGATCGCAGCGATACGGAGGGCAGTTGCAGTGGGATCTGCTCCTTTTCGCAGACGGCGGCTGGGCTGCGATCGACCAATCATCGCCCAATATCGCCTACGCCACTTTCCAGAACATCTCTGTGTGGCGAACACTGCACTTCGGCGCCGGGAACGATTTTATTTCCGTAACCAACGGCATCAATCAAAGCGACCGGCACTCATTCATCGCGTCGTTCGTGATCGACCCTTCGAATCCGCGGCGCATGTACTACGGAACCTTCCGGCTGTATCGCTCGGTGGATGGCGGGGGGCTGTGGACTCCGATTTCGGCTGACCTGACCGACTCGAGAGCTGGACTGATCTCGGCGATCGCAGTGTCGCCTGCCAATCCTAACATGATCTACACGGGCGCGAGCACGGGGGCGGTGTTTCAGTCCACCGACGGCGGCAATTCGTGGAACGATCGCAGCCTCGCGTTACCCATCCGCGCCGTGACGCAGGTGGCCGCCGATCCCATAGACCCGTTCACCGTATACATAACGTTCTCCGGATTTGCCGGGAGCAGCGCGCTTTCGGGCCACATTTACAAATCGACGGACGGCGGCAATAACTGGACCGACATGAGCGGAAATCTTCCGGACATTCCGGTCAACGATCTGGCGATCGATCCCGATCTGCCCAACACCTTTTATGCCGGCACCGACCTGGGCGTGATGGTAACCACCGACGGCGGGACTACCTGGAACCCGCTAGGCGCGGGGCTGCCCAAGGTTGCGGTGTTCAGTCTGGCGTTGCATCGGTCTTCGCGCACGCTGCGAGCCGCCACGCATGGCCGCAGCATGTGGGATTATTCACTCGATTTCGTGCCGTCTTCCCGGCCCGTGATCGGGTCGATCTCACCCTCCACCAAAAATGCGGGAGACGGCGCGTTCACGCTGACCATCGCCGGCACAAACCTCGGCCCGGGCATGCACGTGTTCTGGAACGGACAGGATCGCACCGTAACGGCGGCCACTGCAACCAGTCTCAGCGTGCAGATCCCCGCCGGCGACATCCAGGGTGTGGGGCGCGCTGCGGTAACCGTGTTCAATCCGGCCCCCGGCGGAGGGGCGTCGATTCCGGCCAATTTTGTCATCGGCCCGGCGCCGGTCATCAACGCTATGATCAGCGGAACCAATGTTCCAACCACCATTACGGCCTCTCCGGGCGCGCTCGTCTCGCTGTACGGAGCAAACTTGGCGGCCTCGCTGGTGCAGTTTGGCACGTATCCGTGGCCGCAGACGCTGGGTGGCGTCAGCGTGAGTGTCGGCGCGGCGCTCGCACCCCTTTATTACGTTTCTCCGGGCCAACTCGCTTTTCAAGTGCCGTTCAGCGTCAGATTCGGCGTGACCCAGCAGGTTACGGTCAGCCAGGGCACGCAAGTGAGCGCGAGCGCTTCGCTCACCGTAGCGGCGGTATCGCCAAGTCTGTTCAGCACCAACCAGCAAGGCAGCGGCCAGGGCGCGATCCGCATCGCGAACTCGGCCACCATTGCGGCGCCAGTGGGCGCGTTCCCCGATTCGCGGCCCGCCCAGCACGGCGAGTTCATCGAGATCTACTGCACCGGGCTCGGCGGAGTAACGCCGGCAATCGCAGCGGGAGCCGCGGCGCCCGCGACCACACCGGCCCGGACCATCCTCACCCCGACGGTAACCATCGGGGGGCTTCCGGCGAACGTGAACTTTTCCGGACTCGCTCCGGGAGCGGCCGGGTTGTACCAAGTGAATGCTCAGATTCCGGATGGAGTGGCGCCAGGTAGCGCTGTCCCGGTCGTGGTGACGATCAACAACGTGATGTCGAACACCGTGACCGTGGCGGTCGAATGACGGCAGCGCCGGCCTTCAGACCGGGTCATTTCGAAGTAAGAGATAAATTTGCTGGTAATGCGGGCCTATTTTGGAATAAACTAATCCATTCATGGAAGATCCAGCCACGGACCAGTTGCAGTTCAAAAAAGCCGAGTTCGCCGATGACCGCAGGCGTTGCGCGCTTTGCCAGGTTCCGATCGCAAATACATACTATCATTGCGCCGGACGAGTGATCTGCGAGGGGTGCGCCACTCAGCGCGCAGCGTTGCAAAAGCCGGCCGAGGCGGGCCTTTTCGCCCGCGCGCTCCTTTACGGGCTCGGCGCGGCGGTCGCAGGCTCCGTGTTGTTCGCGGTGGTTGCTATGGCCACGGGGCACACGTTCAGCCTGATATCGATTCTCGTCGGCATCATGGTTGGCAAGACGATCATGCGAGCCACCCGGGGACATGGCGGGCGCAGGTACCAGGTACTGGCCGTGATCCTCACCTATGGCGCGATCACCACCAGCTTCATCCCGGAGCTTCTGCAAGCCGCGCGGACGCAGCAGCAGCGGACGCCGCGCCAGGCAAACGCCGCATCCACCGGGAAGGCGCCCGAATCCCCGGCGCACCGGCCGGCAGCCGTGCAAGCCGCGGTAGCGATGGCCATCCTCCTCGGAATCGCCCTCATCTCACCCGTCCTGATCCTGATCACGAGCCCGGTGAGCGGAGTCCTGAACGCTCTAATCATCGTGTTTGGCCTGTTCCAAGCATGGCGGCAAACCCGGGGCGATGACACCTCTATCATGGGCCCGTACCACCTAGAATCCGCCTAGTGATTCCCTACTGCACAGAATGTGGAGTGGCTCTGCCCGAGGCGGCGCTGAGCTGTCCTTCCTGTCACGCGCTGGTTCACGCGGAGCGGCTGGCATCGCTGTCAGCTCAGGCGCAAGCAGCGTCGGCAGCCGGCGACTTGGCCGGAGCCCGTAACGCGTGGGAACAGGCGTTGATGCTGCTTCCGCCCGATACGGTCCAGTATGCGAGCGTCCGGCGCAAGATCGCGGAACTGGCGCCGCATCTGGCGGCCCCTGCGCAAAAACCCGGACACCCAACGCGCAATCGCATGGGCGCGCTGGGGGCTGCCGGCGCGATGCTGTGGAAGTTCAAGACATTCGCGCTGCTCGCTTTAACCAAGGGCAAGCTGCTTCTTTTGGGGCTCACGAAGCTAAGCACGCTCGCCTCGATGCTGCTCTCGATGGGATTGTACTGGTCGCTCTTCGGCTGGAAGTTCGCGGCTGGTTTCGTGCTCTCCATTTACGTGCACGAGATGGGGCACGTCGCAGCGCTCGCGCGTTTCGGGATCCCGGCCACGGCGCCGATGTTCATTCCGGGGTTTGGCGCGATCGTGCGCATGAAAGCATACCCCGCCAGTCCGAGTGAAGACGCGCGCGTTGGGCTTGCCGGCCCGATATGGGGTCTGGGCGCAGCATTGGCGGCCCTGAGCGTGTTTTTGGCGACCCGCTCCAGACTTTGGGGAGCCATCGCGCAGACCGGCGCGTGGATCAATCTCTTCAACCTGATTCCGGTCTGGCAACTGGACGGCGGACGCGGCTTTCGCGCGCTCACGCGCCACCAGCGGGTTATCGTCCTGGGCGCCGCGCTCCTGCTTTGGATGCTGACCTCGGAGAGTATGCTCCTGCTGATCGCGCTCGGCGCGGTCTACCGGCTATTCAGCAAGGACTGGCCGGATGAGCCGGACCGCGCTGCTGCAATTCGTGGGACTGCTGGCGTCACTATCCGCGGTTTACGGCGTGACGAAACGCTGACTCACTTTAGCATCTGCGCTACGCTGTGGCGCTTGCTGTAACTGAAGTAAACGACCAGCCCCACAGCCATCCACGTCACGAACGACATCCAGGTGATCCCGGAGAGGCTCGCCATCAGGGCAAGATTGACGATCACGCCGAGGATTGGAACCAGCGGGACCATCGGCGTCCTGAACGGGCGCGGCAGGTCGGGCTGGGTGCGCCGCATGATGATGATGCCGATGCACACCAATACAAACGCGAAGAGCGTGCCGATGTTGGTGAGGTCGCCCAACTGGTCAATCGGAATGAACGCACCGCAAAGCCCGCAGAACAACATCAACAACAGGTTCGACTTCCACGGCGTGCGGTGGGACGGATGCAGGTCGGAAAACAGCTTAGGAAGCAAGCCGTCCCGCGACATCGAATAGAACACCCGCGATTGGCCCATTGGCCCAGGAGCATCACCAGCATCACCGACGTCAACCCGGCCAGCGATCCCAGCTTCATCACGAAACCGATCCATGGGTAGTCCTTCATGCGATCAACGGCCACGGCCAGCGGCGCGGCAACATTCAGATCCTTGTAGTTGACCATGCCCGTGAGAACGAACCCGTACAGGATGTAGAGGAAGGTGCAGATCCCCAGCGAACCGATGATTCCGATGGGCATATCGCGCTTGGGATTGCGAGTCTCTTGCGCCGCGGTCGAGACAGCGTCGAATCCGATGTAGGCGAAAAAGATGCGGCCCGCGCCGCGCAGAATGCCGGACCAGCCGAAGTGCCCGAATTCGCCCGTCGTGTTCTGAGGGATGAAGGGATGGTAGTTGGCGTAGTTGATGAAGAAGTAGCCGATCCCGATGAACATCACGACCACCGACACCTTGATCACCACGATCAGCGCGTTGAATCGCGCCGATTCCTTGATGCCGACAATCAGGATGCCGGAAATTATGGCAATGATCAGTGCCGCCGGCAGGTTGACGACGCCCGGATTGGGACTCCATGGCGAAGCCAGCAGAGACTGCGGCAGGTTGATGCCGAACGATTTCAGCATCGAATCGACGGTCGCCGACCAGCTCACTGAAACCGTAGCCGCGCCCACAGCATACTCGAACACCAGCGCCCAGCCGATGATCCAGGCGACGATCTCGCCCAGCGTCGCGTAGGCGTAAGTGTAGGCGCTGCCGGCGATCGGGATCATCGTGGCGAATTCGCTGTAGCAAAAACCGGCGAAAGCGCAGCCGATGGCCGCGACCACAAACGACAACGCGATCGCCGGTCCCGCAAAATTCGCCGCGGCCACGCCGGTCAGCGAGAAGATTCCCGCGCCGATGATGGCGCCGATGCCGAGCGCCACCAGCTGTCCCGCTCCAAGCGAGCGCCGCAGGCTCTCTTTCTCTGCGTCGGCCAGGATCACGGACAGCGGCTTAATACATAGAAGACTCATAAACTATTAGGACGTAGGATAGCAGACTACGGCCGGTCAGGTGATGTCCGGTCGAAAGACCGGCGCGCCAGCGGCTTCCGGACCGCCATGGCGACGTCGAACCAACCGATCATCATTTCGTCCCAACTTTGCGGCCCCCACGAAACAGTCGCCTCGGGGTCGGGGTTGTGCGGATTATTCGGCGAGTTGTCATACACGGCCGCGCATTCAATCCGGGTGCCGCGCGGCAAGAGCTTTGGCGTTTGCAGGTAATAGTACGGTTGCCACTCAAAATCGTAACGGGGAATGTCGAGCAGTGTCTCCGTTTCGCCGGTGGGATAGACCGCACGAAACACGAAGGATTTTCCGCGCAGGTGCATATGCGCGCGCATGCCGACCAGTTGCACCGTTTCGTGCATTGTCGTGGATGCCTCCACGCGATAGCCCGGCGCTCCGGGCGGGATCGACAGCCAGTGCGCGGCCGCCTGCATGGCGACGATCTGTTCCTTCACCGGACGCCGGGCGAAGATCAGTCCGATCCGCGTGCGGTCCTTGGACGCTTTTCCGCTGGCCGTGTAGTGCATCTGGAAAACGAGGCAGGAGCCGGCTTTGATCAATCGCGCCTGCCCCGGCTTCCAGAACTGCGGTGTCATGCCCGGGGCATAGCCTGCGAGATACTCTTGTCCTCGCCAGCCATCGCCTGAATCCACCATCACGATCGCATGGTGTACCACGGACCGGTCGCCCGGCCGGACCTCGACCGTTTCCACCCATTTGTCTTCGGTGAAACCCGTGGGCACGGTGAAGTACTGGTAGTTGACGGTGCCCGAAGCCGGCACGGCGAACTCTTCCGGCATTTCAAAAATCATATCGGGTTTGGGAATGCTCCAGCCGTCGACGAACGAGCGTGGTTTGGGAGCGTTGACCGGATCGCCCTCTGGCGCGCCGGAATCGACCCAGGCCACCAGCGTCTCCTTTTCGCCAGGCGCCAGCGAGAGGTCGTTCGAGAATTTTCCGTAGTGGGGATCGGCATGCCAGGGCGGCATCTTGCCGCTGAGAACCGCGCCTCGAATAGCCTTCGCCCACGGCCGCGCTTCTTTATAGCTCAGCAGCGACATGGGTGCGGCTTCGCCAGGGCGATGACAACCCTGGCAGCGGTTCTGCAGAATCGGCTCTATGTCCTTGTGGAAAGTGGGCGCAGACGCCGCAACAGCGGCGCTTGCGAAGACAAGCGTCAGCGCCGAGAATCTAAGGATCACTAGGGTAGGGCCATAGTATAAGGACAAACCGGCAAACGAACAATCCGTGAAGGTACTGAGCGGGCTAGGGTTTACACCTTAGGCAGGTACTCTTGCCGGGAGAAACGAAAAGTCGCGCGCCGCTCGATTGCGTTACTCGAGCGCGGCGTCCGCCTTGGGCTGAGCCGGCACCACGTAAGTGAACCAGCCGATCATCATCTCTTCCCAGGTCTGATCGCCCCAGCGGACTTCTTTCGCCGGATCGGGGTTGTAGGGATTGTTACGCGAGTTATCGAAATGGGCTAGGCAATCGATCCGGGCGCCCTTCGGCAGCACCAGGGGATCCTTCATCTCGTACGTCAACTGCCAGTTGAAGTTATACTTCGGAACACTCAAGATAACTTCTTGACGGCAATCGGGATAACTGACGGTGTACTTGAAATCCTTACCGCGCAAGTGCATGTGCGGCATCAGGCCGACCAGTCGAACTTCGTTCTGCGCGGTCCAACTTGACTTGACCTCGTAGTTCGGGTCGCCAGCGGGGATGCGGAAGCCGAAGTTCAATGCGCGGCCCGTAAGTGCACGATTCTGCACCGGCCCTTTTGCAAAGCGCAGGCCGACGTAGGAACGGTCCTTGTACGACGTGCCGTTCGGCGTGTAGTGCACCTGGAATGTGAACTGCGAGCCCGCCTTGACCAGCTTGGCAGTGCCCGGCTGCAGCCGTAAAGGCGGCTCACCGGGAGCATAACCGGCCAGCAACGATCCCCCTTCTCCGCCGATGCCCGCAGGCTTGCCGGGCTCAGAAACGAACACGATCACGTGGTGCACAGCGCCGCGATTGCCGGGGCGAACCTCCGCCGCCTCGATCCATTTGTCCTCGGTGAAATTCGTCGCCACGCGGAAATATTTGTACGGAACAACGCCCCCGGCGGGAACGTCGAAATCTTCTCCGATGTCGACGATCATGTCCGGCTTACCGATCTGCCAGCCCCTTTCGAACTCAGGCAAAGCTGGAAGCTCGCGCGGATCTCCCTCAGGCGCGCCGGCGGCAACCCAGTTCACGATCGTGTCGATCTCGCTCTGCGACAGACGGCGATCATTCCTGAACGATCCGTGTTCGGGGTCGGCGAGCCACGGCGGCATCGTGCGCGCGACCACTCGCTCCTTGATCGCCTTCGCCCAGGGTCGGACTTCCTTATATGTGTTGAGCGGCATGGGAGCGACCTCTCCCGGCCGGTGGCATCCGGCACACCGCTGGAAGACGATCGGCGCGACGTCCTTCGAAAACGTTGCCTTGGAAACGTGCGCACCGGGAGCCACGATGGCTGCGGAGGCAAACACAAACCCTGTGAGACACAGTTTCATCGCGGGGCTTCCTCACAACTTATGTAGCACGAAGAAAGGCCTGGCAATGTAATGAACTGTAAGGTCAAGGGTTGCAGTGGTAGGTTTAAAGTAGATTCTATGAACTTCCTGTCTAAATGGAACGCTCCATGTGCGCTAGCCGTTTGTGGCGCTCTCGCGGCAACGATGACCGCAATAGCCGACGAGGGCATGTGGACATTCGACAATCCGCCCCACAAGCTGATCCGCGAGAAATACAACTTCACGCTCACCAAGGAATGGCTCGATCACGTCCGCCTGTCCTGCGTGCGGTTGAACGACGGCG
>QHXU01000176.1:0-2684 GCA_003223065.1 Acidobacteriota bacterium
TTATCGCCGCGTCCTTCACGTCAGCGTCACCATGTGCCGACACCACTTCTTCTCCTTCGTTGATAAGCCCCTTCATCGCCTCGCACGTTTCGCTTTCCGGTTCTCTTCCAAGCTGTTGAAAGATCGCGTCGAGCCGTTGCACATGCTGTTGCGTTTGAGCCCAATGGTCTTCGAGCGCCCTTTTCAATTCAGGCGTGCTCGCAGCTTGGACCATCTTGGGAATCGCATCGACCAGGCGGGTTTCTGCATCATATAGATCTTCTAGTTGTTTAACAAACAGATCCTCAAGGGACTTGAATTCAAGATTGGTGAACAATCTCATTGGGCCACCTCCACTGTTGGCTTTTTCGTAGTCAAAACTCCCAACCTCCTGCTTGGTGGGACTCGCCCAATGTCAAGTTGTTTCCAGCCCCGGGCGATACCGGCTTTCCCGTGAATGACGCCTGCGAAACGGCACTCCAGTCCATTTTGACGCCAGCACGTGATGAACCGGTATCTCGCGTCTTATCTGGAGCTTCTGCGGATCCACCGCTTCGGCTCAGAAACGCAACCTCCTGAAATGCCATCCATGAGTTGAAAGTCTGGAGAGAAATCGTTGAAGATCGCGCAGGTCGCACCGCTATACGAGAGCGTGCCGCCGGTCAAGTATGGCGGGACGGAGCGCGTCGTTTCCTATCTGACAGAAGAACTCGTCCGTCAGGGGCACGACGTCACATTATTCGCAAGTGGCGATTCGAAAACGAGCGCCACGCTGGTTTCCCCTTGTGGGCGATCGCTCAGGCTGGATCCGGGATGCCAGGATCCGCTGGCCTGTCACATCGTGATGATCGACGAGGTGCTCCGCCACGCGTCGGACTTCGATGTGATCCAGTTCCACATCGATTACCTGCATTTCCCGTTTTCCAGCCGGTCGAACGTTCCGCACGTGACTACGCTGCATGGCCGTCTGGATCTTCCCGAGTTGCCTCTGGTGTACAGGCAGTTCCGCAGCGTGCCTTTGATTTCGATATCGGACGCGCAGCGCGCCCCGTTGCCGTGGGCCAGTTGGCTGGCAACCGTGCATCATGGTCTGCCGGAGGACCTGTATTGCCTCGATGAGGATCCTGAACCCTACCTCGCCTTTCTCGGGCGCGTCTCACCGGAAAAAGGGGTCGACAAAGCCATCACAATCGCGACACGCGCCGGCTTGCCGCTCCGGATCGCGGCCAAGGTCGATAAAGTGGATCGAGAGTATTTCGATTGCTGCATCAAGCCGCTGCTCAAGAATCCCCTGGTCGACTTCATGAGCGAGATCGGCGACCAGGAGAAGCAGGATTTGCTGGGGCGAGCGTCAGCGCTCCTATTCCCCATCGACTGGCCTGAACCTTTCGGACTCGTTATGATCGAAGCGATGGCTTGTGGAACTCCGCTCATCGCTTTCCGCCGGGGCTCCGTGCCGGAGGTTGTCGACCAGGGCGTTACCGGCTTCATTGTGGACAACATCGAGGAGGCTGTAAATGCCGTCGAAGCGATTTCCTCGCTCAGCCGAAAACGGTGCCGCGCAGTCTTTGAACAGCGCTTCAGTGCTTCGCGAATGGCTCGAGACTATGTTCTTCAATACGAGCACCTGCAGGAGTCAGCCGACCGAGCCGTTCCCATCGAGGTTCGCGAATGCCTTTGAACGAAGTCGCTATAGAAGAGCAGTATTACATCCTTGCCGCCTCGGATTTGCCGGCCGAAAGGGCGTTGGTGCTGAAGCAGGACGACACCTTCGCTCTATTCGATCGGTTTGGTGATATCGATTCCAAAGTTAGCGCCGGAGAAGGGCTCTATCACAAGGGAACGCGATTTCTCTCCTGCTTCAAGCTCAAATTCGCCAACGGCCGTCCTTTGTTGCTCAGTTCGACCGTGCGCCGCGATAACGTGCTGCTCGCGGCCGACCTGACGAATCCCGATGTTTATTATGAAGGGCGGATCTTCCTGCATCGCGGGACGCTGCACATCTACCGGTCGCATGTTTTGTGGGAAGGGCATCTTTACCAACGAGTGCGGGTCCGGAACTACGCACGATCGTCCGTCGACCTCAGCTTGACTATCGAGTTTGGGGCGGACTATGCGGACATCTTTGAGGTGCGAGGAAGCAAGAGGGACCAAAAAGGATCGCTCCGCGAGCCGGAGGTTGGTGACGGCGAGGTCGTGCTGAGCTATGAAGGCTTGGACGCGCTGGTCCGGCGCACCACGATTCGATCGGCGGCGCCGCCGCAGGTCACATTGCCCTCCGCGATGCACTTCACGCTGCGGCTGGACCCCGATGAAGAGCGCTGCGTCGATCTCAGCTTCTCTTGCGAGATCGGAGACGAAATTCCAAAAAATTCGGATTACGTTCATGCTCTGGGCAGGGCGAGCAGCGCCGCTGAAAGCTCGGACAGGCTCGCCAGCGCGGTGACAACGTCCAACGACTTGTTTAACGCCTGGCTGGCGCGGTCGCGGGCGGACCTGAACATGCTCCTCACAGCCGTACCGGAGGGCATGTACCCGTATGGAGGCGTGCCTTGGTTCACCACTCCATTCGGCCGCGACGGAATCATCACCGCCCTGGAATGCCTGTGGACGGCCCCCGCGATCGCGAAGGGCGTGCTCGGTTATTTGAGCGCGACGCAAGCAAGGGACGTTTCCCCGGAACAAGATGCAGAGCCCGGAAAAAT
>QHXU01000176.1:2710-3264 GCA_003223065.1 Acidobacteriota bacterium
AAAATCCTGCACGAAGCACGGGAAGGCGAAATGGCCACGCTCGGCGAAATCCCGTTTCGCAGGTATTACGGAAGCGTCGATTCCACGCCCCTCTACCTCCTCCTTGCCGGCGCCTATTACCGACGAACCGGCGATCTGGCGTTTGTCAAGTCGATCTGGCCGAACATCCAGCTCGCCCTCGATTGGATCAACCGTTACGGCGATGTCGACGGCGATGGATTCGTCGAATACTACCGCAAGTCTGAGCAGGGTTTGGTGCAACAGGGATGGAAGGACTCCCAGGATTCGATCTTTTACGCCAACGGCATGGTGGCGCACGGTCCGATCGCTGTTTGTGAAGTCCAAGGCTACGTCTACGCGGCCAAACTGGAAATCTCCGCAATTGCCGCAGCGCTTGACCAGCAGGACACTGCTCAGCAGTTGATGCGGGAAGCTCAGAATTTACAAGCAAAGTTTGAACGCAGCTTTTGGGACGATGATCTCGGAATGTATGCTCTGGCGCTGGACGGAGACAAGCGGCCTTGCCTCGTGCGGGCGTCCAACGCGGGACATTG
>QHXU01000176.1:3404-4226 GCA_003223065.1 Acidobacteriota bacterium
TCTGGCCGCACGACAACGCAATCATCGCCGCCGGTTTCACAAGATATCGTCTCACCGAGCTTTCGGCAAAAGTCATGGCGGGATTATTCGAGGCGTCCACCGCCTTCGATTTCTCACGGCTGCCCGAACTGTTCTGCGGTTTCCCGAGGCGGCTCGGTAAAGGTCCGACCTCATACCCGGTCGCTTGTTCTCCCCAGGCCTGGGCCGCCGGCGCGGCGTTCCTGCTGCTTCAGTCGTCGGTTGGGCTGTCGATTGATGCGATGAAAAAGCGAGTGACTTTGGCGCGCCCTGTCCTGCCGGGGTTGCTGGAGGAGGTCCGAATTCGCGAACTGGCAGTCGGCGATGCTTCCGTCGACCTCGTGCTGTTCCGGTCCGGCCATTCCGTTGCCGCAACGGTGGAGCGCCGCACCGGGAATGTGGACGTGATCATAGTGCATTAGCGTGGAAGCTCAATCATTCCTGCCCGGGGGTCTCGTCGAGGACTTCGTACTCCAAGACCATGCGGGAATTCTGGAGAGCGTCTAAGAAATCGCGGTCCCGTCCGTCGGCGATATCGTATTCCCAAACCTCGGAACCTACGCTCAGGAAACTGTCGTCCTCATCCATCACCTC
Source organism: Acidobacteriota bacterium (assembly GCA_003223065.1). GTDB lineage: Bacteria > Acidobacteriota > Terriglobia > Bryobacterales > Bryobacteraceae > Palsa-187. Next base: position 4,017 of record QHXU01000176.1, read on the forward strand.
CTGGGAATGAAGGGCCTCCGGCTCGGTTCTTTCGACGAACAGGGACTCCCTTACTACGCCGTTCTCTAGCTCGGGCAACAGATATTCGGTCGGGTTCTCGGACCGTTCTCCGGCTGCGTCTGTCCGCTCCATGAAGACAACCCGAGATCGCATACCACTACTTCGGATACTCTCGCGTTCAAGTACGTTCTTCAGCTGCGAGCGTCCGTA
>QHXU01000176.1:4269-10632 GCA_003223065.1 Acidobacteriota bacterium
AAGCGCGACGGAGACGCTGACTCGGTTCTTTTCCGGTACAGCTGGGCTCTGCGAGTGAGTCTCACCAACGAAGGGAGGAGGAGCGGAATGCTACAGAAGACCGATCTGACGCGCCTGGACGAGCTGATCACGGAAATCAGCGACTCGAGAGAAGGCCAGTGCGATCTGTTGCGTGAGCACCTCGAGGCCGCACGCACTTATCTGCTCGGCTCTATGCCCAAGGAGTACCGACTGAGCTTACAACTCGCAAGCGAAGCGCTGAACTGCCTGTCCGACGAGGACCTTCGGCAAAGGGCGAACGAGATCATCAGCGGTCTGCTTGCCGAGGAGGAGTGACCCCATGTCACGGGCCGCATTCGCCCGGACGTCGCCGGATGCTCCGGTTCCTCAAACTGACTCGCTTCCCTCGTTGAGAGATGCCGCGCGGAACTGCCAGGCCTGCGACCTTTTCCGCCGCGCCACGCAAACGGTGTTCGGCGAGGGTTCAGAACACGCGCGGGTGGTTGTGGTCGGCGAACAGCCTGGGGATCAGGAGGACCGCCAAGGGCGCCCGTTTGTAGGGCCGGCAGGAAAGTTGTTGACGCGGGCGCTCGCGGCGGCCGAAATACACCCCTCGGAAATCTTCGTCACGAATGCGGTAAAGCACTTCAAGTTCGAGGAGCGGGGCAAGCGCCGCATTCACCAGAAACCGAATACGACCGAAATCAACGCCTGCCGGCCGTGGCTTGCCGCGGAAATTGCATCAGTCAAGCCGGAACTGATCTTGTGTCTCGGTTCCACGGCCGCGCAAAGTGTGTTGTCGCGGAAAGTCGGAATCGGGGAGCACCGAGCCAAGTTCATGCCGCATCCGTGGGCAAAGTACGTGTTCATCACCACCCACCCGTCCGCTATTTTGCGTGTCCCGCCTGAGGATCGCGAACGCGAGTACGATCGCTTCGTTCGGGATCTGAAAATTGTTGGAGCTTGGCTCCGCGGAGAGCACGCTGCGTAAGAGCCGGCGTTCCTTCACCCGGCGCAAGCATCTGCCGCGCACATGCGGAGCGCGGCTACACGGCTATGCATGCAACCGCGCTCCTATTTTCCGGTGGGCCTCGCCTTGCACCCTCTTACATGCCCTTCCTGGTCACGAGCTTATTGAAGTTGCTCTTCAACCCGCCCACCGTGGTTTCCTGATAGGTCAAAGCGAGCTTATTCTTCTCGAATTCGGCAAAGAACTCATCCCAGGATATCGGCTGAAGTAATTCGTCGACCGGGAAGCCTGGGAATTGGAGCCCGATCATCCCAGCATGGCCTTGCCTGTGGCTGGCACTTTTCACACGAGCCGGCCGGGCCCCACGCTGTTCCGCCCAGTGACGTATTTCGTCATGGTCCGTGGTTGTATGCGTAAGTCCCTCGGACTGCGCCAGGAGGCGCGCCGTTCTTTCGCTGGGCGCGTAAGTCTTGGTGCGTTTGACGCGAGAGCCGGCGCGCGTGGTGCGGGGCTTCGCCTTGTGCGTCGCCCTAGAGGTTCGCCGGGAACGCGTGGATGTGGATCTGGTTGTGCCCGCCGAGCGCCTCGAACGGCTTCTGTGAGTGGAAGTTGCTTTGTCACTCCGATTTGTCCGCTGTGTCTGCCTGCGTTTTCTAGTTCTGGTTCTTGATTTGATTGCCATAAGAACTCTCCTCGTATCAGGCCCTCTATACCGGTTGGTGCAATTCATCCGCCTTTCTTGACATTGGGGATGGCACAGCAATTGCACAACGGCCGATTGGCAGATCATTCCAGGAGTCGGCACGTATCCGGATTCAGCCAGTCGTTGCTGATCGGGCTCTCCGACACGATCTGGTTTCCGGTTTGACGATTTGGCGCACCTGCCACGGCACCTTGTCATTTCTACTGTTCCCCGTCTGCCACTGTGAACTTTTTGACGCGATTTGCCGACCGGACGGAAAACAATGTTCAGGTGCGGCAAGCGATCGAGCCGTTTGGCGTGAGCGATTCTTGTGCGGAGATGGCGAACCGTTATGCTGGATAGTTCCCTCTGGACGAGACGGAATAGTGGCTGTATTGTTGCAGTGGTCGCGCACCCGGACGACGAAACGATTGGCTTGGGAGGCCAACTCGGCTCGATTGCAGACATCACGCTGGTGCACGTGACGGACGGAGCGCCCCGGACCAGGCCGGACTGGAAGACACACGCACAGATCCGCCGTGCCGAGTTGCTGGCCGCCGCGGCGATGGCAGGTATACCCGAGCACAGTTGTCTCGAACTCGGCGTGGCGGATCAGGAGGCCTCGATGCACCTGGTCGAGCTGGCGTGTTTTCTCTCGCGCCTCCTGGACCAGCTTAGGCCGGAGGTCGTTTTCACACACACTTACGAAGGAGCGCACCCGGATCACGATGCTACTGCCTTCGCCATCCATAACGCGATTCGACTTCGAGTAGAGCGGGGAGAAAAGACTCCTGATCTTATTGAATTCCCTTCCTACCATCACCGCCCACGCGATGGGCGCATTGAAACGGGAACATTTCTTCCCTGGCCTTACATTGAGCCATTTCGCATGGTCCTGAGCAAAGAGGCGAGGAGCCTGAAGCGTCGCATGCTTTCTTGTTTCCAGACCCAAAAGGAGAGACTCGCGAATTTCCCGGATGATGCCGAAATCTTTAGGGTGGCGCCCGCCTATGACTTTACTAATGCGCCCCACGCAGAACTTTCGCCCTACGGCGCCTTCCGTTGGGGAGTTACGGGGCGCGAATGGCGCCGGCTGGCCCGGCACGCTCAGCAAATGCTCGGATCCTCCATGCCTTTAATGGCGGAGGCGAAACGGCCGGCGCCGCTCATCCAAGACTGGTATGAATGAGCGACTGCGATGAATGAGCGCCAGACGATTTGCGTCGATCTGGAACGAATTCGGAACAGGACCATCGGCGGCGGTGCTTATGCGCCAACCGTCTCTGACTGCATCCTGTACTGCTTGATCTTGCAGTGCAGCGTCTTTGGGCTGATGCCGAGAATCTTTGCCGCGCGGCTCTTGTTGTTGTGCGTGTGCTGCAGCGTGAACTGGATCAACGCCTTCTCCGCTTCCTCTACTGTTGTGCCAAAAGGCAGAGCCACCACTCCGTCTTTCGCGTGAGCAGGCTTCGACGGTTCCTGAAATCCCGATGATTCGCGGACGCAAGGTCCCCGTGCAAACTTCACCGGCAGATGCTCGGTGGTGAGCATTCCTTCCCCAACCAGGATGACGGCGCTCTCCAAGACATTCCGAAGTTCTCTCACATTACCGGGCCACCCATATTGCGCGAAGCACTCCAGTACGTCCGGATGGATCTCCGTGACATGCCGTTCGTGCTTCCGGTTCAGGCTCGCCAGCAAAGCTTCGCAGAGCACCGGCAGATCCCCTTTCCGTTCCCGTAGCGGCGGGAGCTGAATATGAAACACATTCAGGCGATAGTAGAGATCCTGACGAAAGTGTCCGCTGCGCACGATTTGCTCGGTGTTGCGGTTCGTCGCCGCCAGGATGCGGACGTCCAACTGGATCTCCGATTTCCCTCCGATTCGCCGAACGCGGGAGTCTTCGAGGACCCGTAGGAGCTTCGCTTGCGTCTGAATCGGAAGCTCGCCGATTTCGTCCAGCAGCAGGGTGCCGCCGTTAGCGAGTTCCAGACAACCCGGACGCCGCTCCACTGCTCCCGTAAAAGCACCTTTTTCGTGCCCGAAAAGCTCGCTCTCCACCAAGCCTTCCGGAAAGCCGGCGCAGTTGATCGCGACGAACGGACCTGCTCTCCGCGGGCTCAAGGAATGAATCGCGCGCGCAACCAGCTCTTTGCCGGTCCCGCTCTCGCCCGTGATCAGCACGGATGCGCAACTCGGCGCCACCTTGTTGAGCAGCGCAAAGATCTTTTGCATCTCCGGCGTAGTCCCGACCATGTCGGCGACCGCGCCTCTGTCACCCATCTCGAGCACGATCCCGCCATCGCGCCCGCTGCGTCTTTGCGCACTCGCACGCTCGAGCAGTTCCCGCAGATCTTTCGGCTCGACCGGTTTAGGAAGGTAGCAGAATGCGCCCAGATCGCGGGTCGTATCGGCCGCCATGTCAGTGAAAGCGGTAACCACGATGGGGATAGGTCCCTCATCTTGTGCATGCAGCCGCCGGAGCAGCTCGAACCCGTCGATGCGGGGCATAACCAGGTCAGTCAGCATGATGTCGGCCGGATAATCAGCGAGCTTTTGGCAGGCTTCCTCGCCGTCAAAGGCAGTTTCTACCGAATAATTCCAAGACGACAAGAGACGGCTTAAATTTCTCAGGTCCCGCTCGTGGTCATCCACCAGCAGGACACGGATTTCTGGCGTTGTGGAAATGCAGGTTCCTTCGTCCATTTACAATTCCCAGGCTCCATGCTTCTGAATTTGGGAAGTCATTGTATTACAAGTGCCGTTGCGTATCGTTTATTCGACAACCCATGTCATTAGACATGTCCGTGCTACGCACATTTACTTGTAACGGTTACAACAGAGGTCGTCCCCGGAGGGCAGGCTAATGGGCGGGCAATTCCTTGACGATTTCGCCGACGAACGCCTTGGCATCGCCGAACAGCATCAGTGTTCGATCCATGTAGTAAAGTTCGTTGTCGATTCCGGCGAACCCGGGGCTCATGCTGCGCTTGATTACCATCACGGTGTGGGCCTTGTCGACGTCGAGAATCGGCATTCCGTAGATCGGGCTGCTTGTGTCGTGGCGGGCGGCCGGATTGACCACGTCATTTGCGCCGATCACGAGTGCGACGTCGGCTTCGGCGAACTCGGGATTGATGTCCTCCATCTCGTGGAGCCGGTCATACGGGATGTCCGCTTCGGCGAGGAGCACGTTCATATGTCCCGGCATGCGCCCCGCCACGGGATGAATCGCGAACTCGACTTCCACGCCGCGCCGCGTGAGCGCGTCGGTGAGTTCCCGCAGCTTATGTTGTGCCTGTGCGACCGCCATGCCGTAGCCAGGAACTACGATTACCTTACGGGCGCCGCTCATGATCTGCGCGGCATCTTCCGCCGTAGCCGAACGCACGGGCCTTGTTGACGCCTGCGCCACGGTTCCTTCCTGAACCTGGCCAAACGCGCCGAACAGAACGTTGAGGAAGGAACGGTTCATGGCGTTGCACATGATCACTGAGAGAATGAAGCCCGAGGCTGCGTTGAGGGAACCCGCGATGATCAGGAGGCGGTTGCCCAGTGCAAAGCCCATGGCTGCGCAGGCTGCGCCGGCGTAGGAGTTCAGCAGCGCGATGACCGTGGGCATGTCGCCGCCGCCGATCGGAATGATCAGCAGAACGCCGAACAGCAGGGACAGGCCCGTAAACGCGGGGAAGACCCAGAAGGGCGTGGGCTCAACGATCATCCACACGCCGAGGGCAATTGCGACCGCGAGCAGCACCAGGTTCACGACGTTCTGACCACGATAAGTGATGGGACGCGTCGGCACCAGTTCCTGCAGTTTTCCGAAAGCCATAATGCTGGCCGTGCAAGTGAGATAGCCCAGAATGGTCTCGACGACAAGGGCGGTCATCGTGAAGCCCGTGGCCGCGTGCCCCGCTCCGACGTAGCGATAATACTCGGCGGTCCCGACGAGGGCTGCCGCCAATGAGCCAAACGCATGCGAGAGCGCCGTCAACTGCGGCACAGCCGTCATCGGCATAAGGTAGGCGAGCGGAGCTCCAATTGCCGCGCCCACGAAAAAGCAAATGAGCACCCATTCGTAATTGATCACTTCATGACGCAGCAAGGTTCCGATCACGGCAAGCAGCATGCCGCCCTGGCCCGCCAGAACGCCGCGCCGCGCGGTTACGGGCGAGCTCAGCCACTTGATGGATCCGATGATCGAAAGAGCTGCGATGATGTAGGCGAACTGCCAGATGTCGCCCGTCATGACCCATGCTCCTTGCCGCTGTCCTTCTTGCGAAACATCTTGAGCATGCGGTCCGTGATGAGGAAACCGCTGACGATATTGATCGTGGAGGTGGTCACGGCCAGGCAGCCGAGCACGCGGCTCAACCGGGGAGCCTCGCCCGAGCCGGCAATCAGTATCGCTCCGACCACCGAGATAGCGGAGATCGCGTTGGTCAGCGACATCAGCGGTGTGTGGAGCAGCGGAGAAACGCGTTGCACCAGTTGCAGTCCGAGCGGTACGGCGAGAACCAGCACGTAAATGCTCATCTCAACCTCAGTGCTCATGCGTTCACTCCCAACAGCGCCTGTACTTTCGGATGCACCACCTCGCCGCCGCGCGCCACCATGGTCTCGCGGGTAATCTCGTCGCTGAGGTCGATGTTCAATTGGCCGTCTTTCATCAGATTCTTGAGAAACGCAACGATGTTCCGCGCGTACATCT
>QHXU01000176.1:10715-25096 GCA_003223065.1 Acidobacteriota bacterium
CCGCGCGTTCGATGACGGTTTCTCCGGGCCTGGTCAACTCGCAGTTGCCGCCGCGCTCCGCCGCCAGGTCGACGATGACTGAACCCGGCGCCATCGCGTGGACCATCTCGCGCGAAATCAGCAGATGGGCCTTCTTGCCGGGTACCGCCGCGGTGGTGATCACGACATCTTGGTCTTTGAGAACGAAGACCATTTGCTCGCGCTGGTGGCGGTAGGTTGCGTCATCCAAGGCGCGCGCGTAGCCGCCTTCGCCCTCGGCGCGAACGCCGTCGAGCGAGATGTTGAGGAATTTTGCGCCCAGGCTTTCAATCTGTTCCTTGACGGCGATGCGGACATCGTAGCCACTGACCACGGCCCCCAGTCGCCGGGCGGTGGCGATCGCTTGCAAGCCTGCGACTCCCGCGCCGATGACCAGCACTCTCGCCCCGCGTATGGTACCCGCCGCAGTCGTCATCATCGGAAACAGGCGCGGAAGAGTATTCGCCGCCAGCAGCACGGCTTTATATCCGGCGATGGACGCCATGGAGGACAGCGCGTCCATGCTCTGCGCGCGCGTGATGCGGGGGATGAACTCAATTGAGAACAGCGTGGCGCCGGCGCGCGCGAATTGCGCTGCCAGATCCGGGTCGCCTAGAGGATCACAGAACCCGATTACTGCGTGGCGCTGGTTCAGCCCGGGTGATGGCCTGGGGACGCGGACGTGGAGCAGAACCTGGGCGCGTTCCAGAACATCGGCGCCGGTGGACGCAATCTGTGCGCCTTTTGCCGCGTACTCCTCATCCTCGAACCCGGCTTCGGTTCCCGCGCCCCGCTCCACCAGTACATCCACGCCGGCCTTAGCCAGTAAATCCATCACACGCGGAGTGATAGCCACACGGCGCTCGTCGGCGCAACTTTCTTTAAGAACCCCTACGGTCAATCCCAATGGTTATGATGAACCTCTCGATAAAAGGCGCAATCGAAGGCCCGAAGATTACGGCCGCTCCGAATAGGCTTTTATTTCATCATACCGCGCTCAGGATTTTTTCGTCCGCTTTACTTCGATCACGGGGATCAGCGAGTTGACCGATTCGACCGCCATAGGGCGCGAGCGTTGCGAGATCTCGGTGTTGAGGCTGGAGACGAATTCTTCAATCTGGCGCTGCATCTCTGCCATTTTTTCGCGCATGTTCAGGATAATCTCGACGCCCGCAAGATTCACGCCGAGATCGCGGGTCAGCTTCAGAATCACTTCGAGGCGTTCCAGATCCTCGTCGGTGTAGAGACGCGTGTTGCCCTCGCTGCGCGATGGTTTTAGCAGCCCTTCGCGCTCGTAGAGGCGCAGCGTTTGAGGATGAATCTGGTACTGATCGGCCACGGCCGAGATCATGTACGCCGCTTTTCGTCCCTTGGGCATCATCACACCTTGGCCCAAATCTGGGCGCGCGGATCGTCAGGGTGGAGCTTGCCATATTCGCGCAGCAACTCTTTGGTGCGCTCGTCCTGCACGACGGGTGCTTCAACCGCGACTTCCACGATCTGGTCCCCGCGCTTACCGCTACGGGAATTCAGCACGCCTTTTTCGCGAAGCCGGAATTTCTGGCCATTGTGCGTGCCCTGCGGAATCTTGAGCAGTGCGCGGCCGTCGATGGTCGGGACCTCGATTTTTGCCCCGAGTCCGGCTTCGTCGATCCTCACGGGGATGGTGATATGGATGTCGTCTCCGTCGCGCCGGAAGAAAGGATGCGGCTCCACGCGGACCGTGATATAGAGATCGCCGGAAGGAGCCCCTTGAGTGCCGGCGTTACCTTTGCCCGGCACGCGCAGGCGGGAGCCCTGCTGCGCCCCCGGTGGGATCCGGACTTCGACCGTCTCCGTGGTCGAGACGCGGCCGTCGCCGTGGCAGGTCGAACAGCTGTTGCGCAGCCGGCCAGTGCCTTCGCAACGCGGGCAAGTGAGGCTGAAACGCATCGCTCCCGCGACCTGTGTCACATTGCCGCTGCCATTGCATTCCGGGCAGACGGTGTTGGCTCCGCTGCGCACTCCGGTTCCTCCGCAAGTCGCGCACGACTCCTGGCGCGTGATCTTCAGGCGCACTTGCGTTCCCTTGATCGCCTGCCAGAAGTCAATGCTGAGCCCGTACTCGAGATCGCTGCCTTTCTCGGGCTCGGCCGCGGCGCCCTCCGCGTGCGAGCGGCCAAACCATTGATTGAATATTTCCTGGAAATTGACGGGTCCGCCGGAAGTACGGCTGCCGCCGGGCGGACGCGTGAATGCGTCCGAGAAGTCGAAGCCGCCGAAGCCCATATTGGGTCCGCGTTGCGCCCCCTGGCCGCCACCGCCTGGCATGCCGTTCTCCGAGTAGAAGCCGTACTGATCGTACATTTGCTTCTTTTTCGGATCGCTGAGGATGTCATACGCTTCCTGGACTTTCTTGAAGCGCTCCTCGGCGGCCTTATCGCCAGGGTTCAGATCAGGGTGATGCTTGCGCGCAAGCCGGCGGTATGCCTTGCGGATCTCTTCAATATCCGCATCGCGGTTTACGCCGAGCGTTTGGTAGTAGTCCTGCGCCATAACACATAACAGGCTCGAAGCGAGTGGTTAGTGGCCTGGCGGCCGCTCCACCACTAACCGCTCACCGCTTCATTACTTACTCTTTTTATCGTCTACATCCACGAACTCGGCATCGACCACGGTGTCCTTCGGCTTGGAAGCGCCAGCGCCGTCCGTCGAAGCTCCGCCGCTGTCGCCGCCGCCGGCCTGGCCACCGGACGCAGCGGCGCTGGAGGACTTGTACATCGCTTCAGCCAGCTTGTGGCTCGCCTGCGTGAGATTGTCGACGGCCTTGTTGATTTCCTCCACGCTGCCGCCGCTCATCACCTTCCGGGTGTTTTCGAGCGACTCCTCCACACTCTTGGCATCGGCGTCGCTGATCTTGTCGCGGTGGTCCTTGAGCATCTTTTCGATCTGGTAAACCATTGAGTCGGCGCGGTTTCGTGCGTCGATCTCGTCTTTGCGCTTGCGGTCTTCGGCCGCGTGGGCCTCGGCATCCCTCGCCATCTTGTCCACCTCCTCCTTGCTCAGGCCGGAAGAAGAGGTGATCGTGATCTTTTGCTCGTTGTTGGTGGCCTTGTCCTTGGCAGTGACATTGAGAATGCCGTTGGCGTCGATGTCGAAGGTCACCTCGATCTGCGGGATGCCGCGCGGCGCCGGCGGAATTCCGATGAGCTGGAAGACCCCCAGCATGCGGTTATCCCGGGCCATGGCCCGCTCGCCTTGGTAGACCTTGATCTCGACGGATGTCTGGCTGTCGGCCGCTGTCGAGAAGATCTCGCTCTTGCGTGTGGGTATCGTGGTGTTGCGATCGATGAGCTTGGTGAACACACCGCCGAGCGTCTCGATACCGAGCGACAGGGGCGTCACGTCCAGCAACAGCACATCCTTGACCTCGCCGCCCAGTACGCCGCCCTGCACGGCCGCGCCCACCGCGACGACTTCATCCGGGTTCACGCTGCGGTTCGGCTCCTTGCCGAACAGATTCCGCACGATTTCCTGTACTTTAGGGATGCGCGTCGAGCCGCCCACCAGCACCACCTCGTCGATTTGCGAGGGCTGGATGCCGGCATCAGCGAGAGCCTTCTTGCAAGGTTCGATAGAGCGATCGAGAATATCGGCAACCATCTGCTCGAACCGCGCCCGAGTCAGCTTGATCGCCAGGTGCTTAGGACCGCTCGCATCGGCAGTAAGGAAGGGGAGATTGATTTCGGTCTCAAAGAGGGTGGAGAGCTCGATTTTGGCTTTCTCGGCGGCTTCCTTCAGCCGCTGCAGCGCCATCTGGTCCTTGGACACATCGATGCCCTGATCCCTCTTGAACTCCTGAATCAGCCAGTCGATGATGCGCTGATCGATATTGTCGCCGCCCAGGTGCGTGTCGCCATTGGTGGACTTAACCTCCACCACGCCGTCGCCTACCTCGAGAATCGAGATGTCGAACGTACCGCCGCCGAAATCGTAGACCGCGATGGTCTCGTCCTTCTTGCGGTCCAGACCATAGGCCAGCGCCGCCGCCGTCGGCTCGTTGATGATACGCATCACCTCGAGCCCGGCAATCTTTCCGGCATCCTTGGTAGCCTGGCGCTGCGCGTCATTGAAGTACGCAGGCACGGTGATTACGGCCTTCGTCACCTTTTCCCCCAAGTAGGCCTCGGCGGCCTCCTTGAGCTTGGTAAGGATCATGGCCGAAATCTCCGGCGGTGAATACTTTTTGCCGCCGATGTCAACCCGGGCGTCGCTGGCCTCGCCCGAGACCACCCTGTAGGGCACCAGCTTCATCTCCTCCGAGACCTCGTCGAAGCGACGACCCATGAATCTCTTGATCGAATAGACCGTATTATCCGGGTTAGTGACGGCCTGACGCTTCGCCACCTGGCCCACCAGACGCTCGCCGCTCTTGGTAAAGCCGACTACCGAAGGGGTCGTGCGCCCGCCTTCCTGGTTCGGAATAACGACGGGCTGGCCGCCTTCCATGACAGCGACGACCGAATTGGTAGTACCAAGGTCAATTCCAATGATCTTGCTCATATTTATGTAACTTCCTCCCGAGGACAACTCTCGGCCTTTATTTAGCCTAGCTTTATTATGCAATCTTAGTGTATCGTTGTCAAGTTAGGCCATGCGACCCTATCTAAAGTGTTGATCGTAAAGGCAAACTATGTTCCATGGGCGATCACCGCGCAATGTCTTTCCACTCCTGCTCGTAATACCGCACCAGTACCTGATCGTTCAGCCGGTTTGGCTCCGCCTTCACCGGCTTCATGTCGCCCGGAAAATCGAACAGTTGTGGAATGACCGAAACGGTCAGAAAACGCAGGCCCGAAGGTACTGATGCCGGCGGACTCCAGTCGTCACCTGCCAGCGTGAAGCCCCATTCGCCGAAGGAGGGCACATAGACGTGATAGGGCCAAGCCCGGAAGCCCGCCTGTTTCAGCGTCTCGACAATGCACCAAAACGAATGGCGGGCGAACAGCGGTGAGGTGCTCTGGACGACCACCAGGCCTCCGGCGCGGACATGCTTCTTCAGCAGGCGGTAGAAGGCCGTCGTGTAGAGCTTGCCGAGCGAATAATTGGTTGGATCGGGAAAATCCACGACGACGAAATCCCAGGTATCCTGGTTGCGGTCGAGCCACGGAAACGCATCGTCGTTGATGACATGCACATTCGGCGCGCGGAGCGAGTAGCCATTCAGCGGCGCGAGCATCGGATTTTGGCTGAACAAGCGGGTCATCTCCGGGTCGAGATCCACCAGCGTGATGCTTTCGAGGTTCCGGTATTTCAGAAGCTCCCGCACGGCCAGGCCGTCACCGCCCCCGAGCACCAGGACGCGCCGCGCTCCGGGGAGCGATGCCAGGCCGGGATGCACCAGAGCCTCGTGATAGCGGTACTCGTCGCGCGAGCTGAACTTCAGGTGCGCATTCAGGAATAGCTGCAGGTCGTCCTTCCATTTCGTGATGACGATGCGTTGGTAACGGGTATTCCGCTCGAAGATCACTTCGTCGGCGTAAAGTTGATTGTCCGCCGCGGATGCGATCCAATTAGACGCTACCATCCCTCCGCTCAGCAGCGCCAGCACCACCGCACAGGCGGCGCGCAGTCCAAGCGGCGCCGCCAACTGCTCGCGGAACACGAATGTGGACCAAAGCGCGACCGCGGCGTTGATCATCCCGAACAGAATCGCAGCGCGCACCAGGCCGAGCTTCGGCACGAGCCAGATCGGGAACGCGAGGGATGCCGCCAGCGCGCCCAGGTAATCGAATGTCAGGACGTGGGACACCAGGTCACGAAACTGGAAACGGCCTTGCAGGATACGCATCAGCAACGGGATCTCCAGTCCGACCAGTACGCCCACCGCGATAACGAGCAGATAAAGCGCGAGGCGGAAGCTGTGGGTATAGGCGAACGCAAGAAACAATGCCGAGGAGGAAAAGCCGCCGATCACGCCGACCAGCAGCTCGATCGTGACAAAGCGAGCCACCAGCCTCCCGCCGAGAAAGCGCGAGAGCCAGCTCCCGATGCCCATCGCGAACAGGTACGTTCCAATGACGGTGGAGAACTGCAGCACGCTGTCGCCGAGCAGATAGCTGGCAAGCGTCCCGGCGATCAGCTCGTAGATGAGCCCGCACGCCGCGATCAGCAGGACCGAGAGAAAGAGAACCACCGTCATAAGCGTTCACGCTTGCGCAGACGGCACCTGGAGGCTCGCTCTATCTAATGAACCGCCGCCGCGATGATTATGCACATGCCGAGCGAGATCGCCCCGATCAGGATCGCCAGGGCGACGTTCTTATCCTCCACAATCTCTTTCCAGAGATGGTAGGGCGTCATCTTGTCGATGATCGCGAAGGCGAAAAGGAAGATCACGATGCCCAGAACCGCGTACACCAGGGCGTTCAACAAGTAGCCGGGATGGAACTCAGCCATGTTTATTTTCCTCCCACGTAACGGGGATAGAAGCCATAGTGGGAACGGTATGCGCCGGGATTATCGCGCACCGTCCTAGGAACGTCCTTCACCTGATTGACGCGGTCAAGCGTCCAGCCGCGATATTCGGCCCAGGTGACGCCGGTGAGCAGTAACAAGCTGTAGATCAGATAGCCGGGATAGCGCAACATATATCAGTCACCTCGGCTTCTGGCAGGAGGGTAATCGCTCTCCATCCAGCGCCGCTTTTCGAAGCTCCGCGCACGGATCGTATACGCAACCGGTGGAACTAGCAGGAGCGACGCCGCGATCCAGAACCAGGCGTAGCTCGGCACGTCGTGCCGCAAGACGATCTGATAGTCAACGTTGTGCAGGCTGGCGCGCCGTGACGTCGCGATGCCTGTTTCCATTTCCGGCTCGACTCGCAAATAGTAGCGGCCCGGCGGCACGGACGGAATCAGGACCGTCGACGTGCTGCCGCCCTCGGTCCACGCACCGTCGCTGTCGCGGCCAGTGTAGTAGCTGACTTCGCGGCCGAAGTCGAACGCCGCACCGGTGTCCGAATTGATCAAGGCGAAGTTAAAGTATGCCCAATCGTTGGTCAGGTTCGTATTAACGTCCAACTCGAGCGTGGCGTCGCGTGTCCCGTCAAGCTCGAAGACCGGGGTGACGAAGGACGGCTCGCCCTGATCCGCTGGCGAGAAGTGGTAGGTGCTGTTGAAGACGACTCTCTGCCGGGTGAGGACGGCGAAGAAAATCGCCAGCGCGGCGAGCATCGCAATCGCCCAGCCGAATGTGCCCCAGATGCCGCCCACCCGGCCATGATATGGCGATGGCTGGTTCAGAAACACGCCGTCTGGCGAGGGCGCGCTGCCAGGGAGCTTGAATGCCTTCCAGATGTCGGCGCCAGTCGTATATTCGCCCTTCGACCATGTGATTTCGTCCTCCGTTTTTTCCGAAGACAAAATCGCAGGCGGATCGATGAAATCGTCCGCTATAACTTTCTCGCCGACCTTCACACGCCACGGGAATTCGCCGAGCACGAACGCAGTGATCGCCTCGGCGCCGGAGAAGTGTTTGAACGTGCGGCCTTCGAACCAGACCGCCGGCCGCCCGCCGACCGCTCTGCGTGCCGGCATCGGCTCAAGCGGCGTTACAAAGTTCCAGTGGCCTTGATATTCGGTGAGGTAACGAAACCCTTTGTAAGGATTGAAAAGCAGATACTCGTCCCATGCGTAGCTGGTGTCGACGTCTTGAACGCCGCGAGTCTGATAGCCGATCACTTCCCACTCGACGCCGCTGAGTTTTCCGCGGGTGCCCAAAGGAATCTTCAGTGTGGGCCGCTGCGCTTCCTCCGCCTGTTGCAGCACCTTCAACAGCGGCGTCGATGCGTCCAGCACGCTCAGGCACTGGGGGCAAACCACGGTTATGGCGTGGCCGAAGCCGCGAAGCTCCACCGGCCCGCCGCAGTTCGGACAGAACAGCGCCTTGGCTTTGACGAGCGGTGGGGCCACCAGCGGAGTCGCCACGCTAAGCCCACCCCTCGAACTGGCGCAGGTTTTTCAGATTCAGATCTTCGAACTCGACCCACTCGCCTAGAAACAGCAGCGGAGGCTCCTCGCTGTAATCGAGCGTGCCGAAGCTCCGTCCCGAAGTTCGCAGATCGGCAAAAATCATGTCGGTTTTGCCGAAGTAGGGGAACGGCAGTTCGCCTTCCACGCCTTTGTACATGGCGAGCGTCATCGTCGAGACTTCGTATTCGGTCTCCTGGAATCTCAGGCGTGTGCCGGCGCTCACCTGGGCGGATGGCGGCAGAGGCTCGCCGCCGCCGGACCGGAACGATACCGCGTACTGAAGCTGCGCGTCGGAAAGCCAGCCGCTCGCACCGTCGGAAAACACGATGTGCCACTCATTCCAGCCGCCTTGTTCGTATTCGTAGAGGATGCGGCCGACCACTTGAAATCCCTTGCCCTTGTAAACGCCTTCGGTCAGGAGCTGGATGGGCGAGGGATCGGGAGGCAAGTCGGCCACCTGGCCGACGTTCTT
Source organism: Acidobacteriota bacterium (assembly GCA_003223065.1). GTDB lineage: Bacteria > Acidobacteriota > Terriglobia > Bryobacterales > Bryobacteraceae > Palsa-187. Next base: position 19,218 of record QHXU01000176.1, read on the forward strand.
GAGGTCGAGATCGTCGCGCACCAGAATCGAGCGGCAGAACGGACAAACCGTCTGCACGGCGCTCGACCAGCGGAACTGGACCGGCGCCCCGCAACTGGGGCAATTTGCCTGTCGTTCACTCATGCGAGCCGGCTCATTTTTGATAAGGCCGTTCGAGGCGCCGTACCTCGACAGACACGGCCGCAAATTCCCGCCTCAAGTAGGCCTCAAAATCCCAGTCCGCGCGGCGGCGGCAGCAGAACACATTCAAGCACAGGGAACGGTACTCGGGAAAAGTGTGGCAGGCTATGTGGGATTCCTGCAGCAAGGCGAGACCGGTGATGCCGCCGCCAGGAAACTGGTGCCAGCGCGCTTCGCCGACCGGATGCAGGTCCATTTCTTCGACCAGGCGGGCGAAGAGCACGCGGACCGTTTCGGAATCGGACAGGGAAGCCGCGTCGCAGCCGTGAGCCTCAACGATCCACTCGCACCCGAACATTTACTGTTGTGCGCCGCCGCACTCGGGGCAGAATTTCGCGCCCCGCGGAATGGATTTTCCGCAATTAATGCAGAATTTCGTTTCGGCTCCGGCTGCTGGAGCGCCGCCGCCACCCGCCGGAGCGGGCGCGCCAGGCGCCGGGGGACGAGCTTCAGGGGGTTTGGCCGCGTTCATCATCTGCTGCGCCATTGTCAGTCCCGCGCCCAATCCTACGCCGATGCCTGCCACCCCTCCGCCGCCCTCGTTGGCTGCCGCTATCGGCAGGGAATTGGCGACCTGGTACTGGGTATACCGGCCCATATCACCGACCATGTTCATCCCGATGCGCACGTCGAGCAGTTTCTGCAACTCGTCCGGAAGCGAGAGATTCTCGACCACGAAAGTATCGAGCGTAAGGCCGAGATCCGCGAACATCGGATTCAGTCCTTCGGCGATTCTCTTTCCGAGTTCCAGCTGGTTCGCGGCCATATCGAGGAAGGGAATCGTGCTTTCGGCGAAAGTGTCCGTCATCCGGCCGATAATCGTGTTGCGAAGCTGCCCTTCGAGGTCGCCGACCCGGTAGAGTTCGCGCGTGCCGCTGACCTTAGTGTGGAACGCGCGCGGATCACTGATATGCCAGGAATAGATGCCGTAGCCGCGCAGGCGGACGGCCCCGAATTCCTTATCACGGATGGTGATGGGCGTCGCCGTACCCCAACGCTGGTTGGTCTTCAACCGCGTGGAAAAAAAGTAGACGTCGCTCTTGAACGGGGATTGGAAAGCCTTGTCCCAGTTCATGAGGTTCGTGAGCAGCGGCAACGTCTGCGTGGTCAACGTGTAAAGGCCTGGCGAGAAAACGTCCGCAATCCTGCCCTCATTGACAAAGGCGGCCATCTGCGATTCGCGAACCGTCAGTTTGCCGCCGTTTTGAATCTCCATGTCCCGCATCGGATAGCGGTAAGCGAGTGTGTCCTCATCCGACTCGGTCCACTGGATTACGTCAATGAATTGCTTTGCGAGAAAGTCGCGCAGTGCCATTGGGGCCTCCGGTTTTGTTCAACGCGTTGTAAGCGTAATTCCAAAAGTATAACGCTACCGGACACGCCAATGTTCCCCAAACCGGTAAGCTACAGTAGCGACATGAGTTCGCGCGCCGAATTGTGGCTGGTGCGGCACGGCGAAACCGAATGGAGCCGGTCCGGCGCCCACACGTCACACACCGATTTGGCGCTAACGCCGGAAGGCGAGCGGCGGGCTGCGGGCGTGGGACGGCTGCTTCAGGGACGGCAGTTCGCCCTGGTACTATCGAGCCCGATGCGTCGCGCGCTGGACACCTGCCGGCTCGCCGGCTATGCCGCGGAGATGACCGACGATCTGCGCGAATGGGATTACGGCGGCTACGAAGGCCGCGCGACTGAGGACATTCAGAAGGAAGCGCCCGGCTGGACGATCTGGACGGCTGCGCCGCCGGCTGGAGAGACGATCGCGCAAGTAAGCGCGCGCGCCGAGCGGGTGATCGCGCGAGCCGCTAGCGCGCCTGCAGACGTCGCGCTGTTCGGCCACGGCCACATGCTGCGTGTGCTTACAGCTCGCTGGCTCGGTCTGGAACCGGCGGCAGGCCGCTTGTTTGCGCTGTCGACGGGATCCGTTAGCCTGCTCGGCTACGAGCGCGACACGAGGGTGATTCGAGTCTGGAGTCAGACGGAGAGTCTACCAATGTAGGTTGTATGAGCGGCAGCGCCTACGGCATGACGTGATGTTTCGTCAGAAATGCGCGAATCGTCTCGTAAATCTTCACACGCTCCTCGGGCGTGAAGTTGCCGTGCTTGCCGCCGGGAATCGTGAGAAGCTGGTTCGGCGCGCCGGCGGTGCTCAGCGCATCCTTGAGACGTGTTGCGTGGCTATACGGCACCGTGGGATCTGCGTCGCCGTGAATCATGAGCACGGGCGGCAAGTCCTGCCGCACGTACTCGAGCGGCGATACGCGCTTGGCGATCTCTACTTTATTCGGCAGGCTGCCGAACCACGCGACTGCGTAGGTCTTCTGGTTCGGCCCATCCAGCAGGTCGTTCACGTCGGTGATACCGAACCAGTCAATGATGGCGGCCACCTTCGGCAGATCCTGCCCGGGGCACTGGCGGTCGAGCCCGGCTGACTGCGGGATCATGCCTGTGGTCAGTGAAAGGTGCCCGCCCGCTGACTCACCGGTCAAAACCAGCCGGTTGACGTCGAAATTGTATTCTCCAGCGTGCGTTCGCACCCAGCGCAGCGCGCACAAGCAATCCTCCACCGCCGCCGGAGCGAGCGATACCCTGCCCAGGCGGTATTCGACGTTCACCACGTTCCAGCCCATCTCGAGCCAGGGCATGATCGACATGGTGGAACCTTCCTTGGATCCTCCCACCCAGCCGCCCCCGTGGATGAACATCAGCGTCGGCTGCGGCCCTGTCGTGTCGCGGCGCTGGTATACATCGAGCTTGGTCTCGAAATTGTTCTGCACCCCATAGGTTATGTTGGGCCGGATAGCGTAGCGATTCGCGCTTTCCACGGCCCAAATTGACGAAGGTGACAGCTGGGCGAAACACGCCGAGCACACCAGCACCATCGGGAAGATGATCTTGAACATGCCGGACAGAATATCAAACTTCGGCGACAATAGGACAAACATGAAAGCGCTGGTGAAGAGCAAGCGCGAGCCGGGGCTCTGGCTCGAAGACATCGAAGCGCCGCGGCCCGGAATCAACGACGTGCTCATCCGTGTGCGCCGCGCCGGCATCTGCGGCACGGACGTCCACATCTACAAATGGGACGACTGGGCGCAACGGACGATTCCCGTGCCGATGGCCATCGGCCACGAGTTTGTCGGCGAGGTGGTCGAGGTCGGCTCGAACGTTTTGGATTTTCATCCTGGCGACGTCGTGAGCGGCGAAGGCCACGTGGTTTGCGGGCACTGCCGCAATTGCCTCGCCGGCCGCCGGCACCTGTGTGCGCACCCGCTGGGAGTAGGAGTGAATCGCCCCGGCGCGTTCGCCGAGTTCGTCGTGCTGCCGACCAGCAACATCTGGCGGCACGCGCCCTCCGTCGACCTGGATATCGCGGCGATCTTCGATCCGTTCGGCAATGCCGTGCATACCGCGCTTTCGTTCCCCGTGCTGGGAGAGGATGTGCTGATCACCGGCGCCGGGCCCATCGGCCTGATGGCCGCGGCCGTGGTGCGCTATGCCGGCGCGCGATTCATAGTTGTTACCGACATGAATCCGTTCCGGCTCGGGCTAGCGAAGAAAATGGGCGCCACGGTAGCCCACAGCGTGAATGACGGAACGCTCGCTGACTTGCAAAAGCGGCTCGGCATGACCGAAGGGTTCGACGTCGGTCTGGAAATGTCCGGCAGCCCGGACGCCTTCCGCGACATGCTGGCCAACATGAGTCACGGGTCCAAGATCGCCATGCTCGGAATTCCCGACCGCGAGATGTCCATCGACTGGCGCACTGTCGTATTCAACATGCTGACCATCAAGGGCATTTACGGACGCGAGATGTTTGAGACCTGGTACAAGATGTCGGTCATGCTGCAGTCCGGCCTCGACATCGGTCCGGTGATAACGCATCGATTCCACTACACCGAGTTCGAGAAAGGTTTCGAAGTCATGATGAGTGGACAAGCGGCGAAGGTGATTCTCAACTTCGAGTAGGCTGCGTTATATACTGAGGGCGATGCGCGGCTGGTATGCGCTAGCTGCTGTCTTGTGTTTCGGCCCGGCGGTGTCCAGGGCCGATGACAGCCGTGAAGGACTGGACTTCTTTGAAAAGAAAATCCGGTCCGTCCTGGCCGAGCGATGCTACGGATGCCACAGCGCCGGCGCGAAGGACCTCATGGGCGGCCTGATGGTCGACTCCGCGCAGAGCCTGAAACGCGGCGGCAACTCCGGCCAGCCTGCGATCATTCCCGGTGCTCCCGACCAAAGTCTGCTCATGACGGCTATCCGCCGCGAAGGCAAACTGAAGATGCCGCCCGGCCAGCCGCTCACCCCGGAACAAGTGGGCGACTTCGAAGCCTGGATAAAGATGGGTGCGCCCGACCCGCGCACGGAATCCGTCAAACCTCCGGCACCGTACAATTTCGGCGAAGCGCGCAAATTTTGGTCGTTCCAGCCGGTGAAGGATCCTGCGCCGCCAAAAATCAGCGATCCGGTGTGGAACAAGACCGCGATAGATCGCTTCATTAAAGCCAAGCTGGATGAGAAGAAGCTCACGCCATTGAGCGCAGCGTCGAAGCCCCAGCTGATCCGCCGAGCTACGTACGACCTGACCGGTCTACCCCCGACGCCGGATGAGATAGCGGCGTTTCTCGCCGATACTTCGCGGGACGCTTTCGACAAAGTAGTTGACCGTCTGCTCGCGACCAAACAGTATGGCGAGCGCTGGGGCCGCCACTGGCTGGACCTGGTCCGGTATGCGGATACATCCGGTTGCAACGCCGACTTTCCGGTGCCGGACGCCTACCGCTATCGCAATTGGGTGATCCGCGCGTTCAACGAAGACAAGCCGTACGATCAATTCCTGCGCGAGCAGGTCGCCGGGGATCTGCTGCCGGTGACGAAAGATTCTTCGGGCAACGAGATCGCCGAGGATCGCTACGACAAGGTCATCGCCACGGGATACCTGGCGATTGCCCGCCGCTTCGGCTCGAGCAACGCGGAATTCCACCTCACGATTGACGACACGATCGACAACATGAGCAAGGCCATGATTGGCCTCAGCGTCGCCTGCGCGCGCTGCCACGATCACAAGTACGATCCTGTTCCGTCGCGCGATTACTACGCGCTCTACGGCATTTTCCAGAGCACGAAATATGCGTTTCCCGGCACCGAGATTTATCCGCACGCAAAGGATTTCGTAGCGCTCGCTCCGGAGAAGGGCGCAGCGCGGCTGAAGGCATATCAGGAGGAAACATCACGCCTGGATGCGCGCCTTCAGGCTTACAAAGACAACCGGGAAGGCAAGGATTTGAGCCCTGAGCAGAAGGACAAGGAAGTCCAGCGCATGCGGGACCGCGTCGCGGTGCTGGAGCGCAATGCGCCGGTGGTCCCGAAGGCCTACGCGGTGAGCGAAGGCGCTGCAGCCAACGCCCGGATCCAGCGCAAGGGCGATCCGAAGAGTCCCGGGGAGGAAGTGCCGCGCGGATTCCTGGAGGTCCTCGGCGGGCAGACGCTGCCGCCGGAAGAGCAGGGGAGCGGCCGGCGCGAGCTCGCCGAATGGATTACCGACGCGGCGAATCCGCTGATGGCGCGCGTGATGGTGAACCGCATCTGGCAGCACCACTTCGGCAAAGGCATCGTCCAATCACCCAACGATTTCGGCGCGCGTGGAGACCGGCCTACACACCCCGAGCTGCTCGATTATCTGGCGTCGCGTTTCCGCG
>QHXU01000355.1 GCA_003223065.1 Acidobacteriota bacterium
GTGTGGCCGTGTGCCCTCTCAGGCCGGCTACCGATCTTCGCCTTGGTGGGCCATTACCCCGCCAACTAGCTAATCGGCCGCGGACTCCTCTCTCGGCGCATTGCTGCTTTCCCGTCTTCTCTTTAAAGAATGGGCTTATGCGGTATTAGCCCCGGTTTCCCAGGGTTATTCCCCACCAAGAGGTAGATCATCCACGTGTTACTCACCCGTACGCCACTGTACTCAGGGATTGCTCCCCTTTCTCGTGCGACTTGCATGTGTTAAGCGCGCCGCCAGCGTTGATTCTGAGCCGGGATCAAACTCTCGTTTGAACCGAACTGTTTGATCGCTCCGGATTGAACTCAGGTTACTGACGATTCTTCCATCATCTGGACGCTTCAGTTATTCACCGCTGCGATCCAGATTCGCGTCCAACCAGATTGTCAAGGATCTGCGCAAAGCAGCCAACGATCGATAAAGAAGGTTGACTCAATGCCCGGCCTCGAAAGGCGTTTTGGGCGCAGTCGACTACCAGCCCTTGAAATGTTACGCCCGCAGCAGCTTGCTCGCGGGCAACCTAACCATTCCAGGACGACACCGAAGCTGCATCCAGGAAACTTGGGAACCTGAAAGAACTACTTCAGAAACGCGACATGGACACCAGCACGAGTTCCTCGCTGCCGTGTCGTATCGCTACTGCCATCAACCAATCTAACAAACCAAAGCCGCCTGCGCAAGGGGCTTGTAAAACTTTTTTGCTCTGTCAGAAAAAGGGTACCAAACGCTTCGCGATTCCGCAACTAGAGCCCGATGTGCCGCATCAACAGCTTGGAGAGAGCCGACCGGTGTTATTCTGACGTAAGAAGCTTCGCATGGCCTACAGCACCCGGTCTTACGCACGACCCTACATCGCTTCAGGAGGCATGCCGCGCGGAATCAAGTGGCTGTTGATCGTCAACGTGGCGATCTTCCTTCTCCAGTACTTCGGCCGGGGCACCCGCGTCGACGAGTTTCTCTCCTACTTCGCCCTTTACCCTGCCGCGGTGGTGAAGCTGTTTTTCGTCTGGCAGCTCGCGACGTACATGTTCCTGCATGGCGGCATCTGGCACCTCTTGTGGAACATGCTTGCGCTGTGGATGTTCGGCTCGGAACTGGAGCAGGTCTGGGGCATGCGCCGATTTCTGCGCTTCTATTTCTTCTGCGGGGTCGGCGCGGGTGTGTGCGTGGTCCTGGCGAATTATTTGTTCGGCGACCCGGGCGTGGCGACGATCGGCTCGTCCGGCGCAATTTACGGAATCCTGCTGGTTTCCGCGGTGCTCTGGCCGGACCGCATCATCCTGTTCAGTTTCCTGTTCCCGATCAAGATGAAGTATTTCGTGATGATCGTCGGAGCCATTGCATTCCTTGGCACGTTCAACGTCCACAGCGGCGTGAGCGACGTGGCGCATTTGAGCGGGATGTTGTTCGGCTACATCTTCTTGAAATTTCCCAAGACGCAGGGGTTCGATCCGTTTCGGGCGATGCGGGAATCGTACCGGTCGTGGAGGCTGGCGCGCGCCAAGAAGAAGTTTCAAGTCTACCTGCGAAAGCAGGGTTCGCGGCGCGGCCCCTGGGTCAACTAGGGCAACGAAGTTTCACGACGACACGTCCAATTTGATGGTATAGTTCGGTCATGAAAGCCTTCCGAGTTATCGCCATCATTTGTATTTGTTCGCTCGGTATGGCGTGGCTGTCCCGGGCACAGCAGGGTCCCAAGCCAACGGGGAGCGAAACGGTCGCCAAGCCGAAGAAGAAGGGCGACGCCGCCGAGCCGGACCTTCCCAAGATCCCGTCCAAGTTCGAAAAGAAGGACAAGGACCTGCCGCAAGGCGTTCCGACGTTCAAAACCGACGTGACGACGGTGACCGTGGATGTTGCGGTCCTCGACAACAAGGGCCATTTCATTCCCAAAATCCCCAAGGGCAACTTCCGGATCCTCGAAGATAGCGTTCCGCAACAGTTGAGCGGCTATTCGGTGGGCGAAGCGCCGATGACCATCGCGATGGTGATCGAGTTCTCGAATCGCTACCAGCGCTTCTATTCGGAACCCTGGTATCAGACGCTGACCGCGGCGTACGGCTTCCTGGAAAGCCTCAAGCCAGAGGATTATGTGGCGATCGTCGCCTACGACCTGCGGCCCGAAATTCTTGCCGACTTCTCCACGGACCGTCAACAGGCATATGAAGCCATGCAGCGTTTGCGGATCGCCGCGTTTTCCGAATCGAACCTGTATGACGCGTTAGTCGATACGGCGCAGCGCATGCAGGAGATCGAAGGCCGCAAAGCGATCGTGCTGCTCTCTTCCGGCATCGACACGTTCAGCAAGCTGACGTTCGACAAGGCGCGGCGCGGGGTCCAGGACGCGGGTGTGCCGATCTACGCGATCGGGCTGATGCAGGCCATCCGCGAATACTACGACGCGATGGGCGCGATGGGGCCGATCCAGCGGCTCGATTTTTTGCAAGCTGACAACCAGATGCGCACGTTCGCCAAGGAAAGCGGCGGGATGGCTTTCTTCCCGCGCTTTTACGGCGAATTCCCGGGCATCTTTCGCGGGATCTCCGACGCAATGCGCAACCAGTACGTCCTGACGTACAACCCGTCGAACCAGGCACGCGACGGAAAGTTCCGCAAGATCAAGATCGAATTGGTGAATCCCGAGAACAACGAGCCGCTCCGGGTGGTGGATGAAAAGGGCAAGCCCATCAAGTACCAGATCATCGCGAAAGCGGGCTATACCGCGCCGCGCGAAGTCGAGTAATCCGCGCCATAAAATTCAAAAGTCAAGAACTCAATCTTACGGATTTTGAGTTTGTTACAAACCCGTTGACAACGGCTGGCCCCTCTGGTACTGTCACCGATGTTCCCTTCACATGCCAGTTCGCAATCTCCAACAATCACCTCTACACGCACGCATCCTTTTGGTCGACGACAACGCGCATGGTTTGAGCGCACGCAAGACAGTGCTCGAGGAGTTGGGGCATCGTATCTCCACGGCTTCCAGCGCATCCGAAGCGCTCGACCAGTTCAGCGGTCAGAAGTTCGACCTGGTGGTGACGGACTACAAGATGCCGCGCATGGACGGCCTGGAATTGATCCGACAGATGCGCAAAGAGGACCCGGATGTGCCGATCATTCTCGTATCGGGTTACGTGGATTCGCTGGGTTTGAACGAGCGCAGCACAGGCGCGGATGTGGTGATTCAAAAAAGCGCCAATGAAGTTTCGCACCTGGTGCGCTCGGTTGGACGTCTCTTGCGCCGGAAGCCGGTGAAAAAAATGCCGGCTGCCGAATCGGCTTTATCAAAGTTGAAACGAAAAGTTGTGTAGGACGACGAAGAGCCTCACTCTACCAGTCCACCCGGCTTCACCCACCCAGCGATACTCCGGTCATCAGCAAACCGAGGTAATGTCACCCTCCGGTACGTGGGTGTGGGGATTAGAATGGCCGTGCTCATTTTTGTGATCATCCTTGATGCTGTCCCCATCGCGCCATGCTCAAAGCGATCGGAGGCGCGCGTGACGAGCCGTCACCTGCGCCCGCTCCTACCGTCAG
>QHXU01000356.1:0-466 GCA_003223065.1 Acidobacteriota bacterium
CAGCGACGCTGTGTTCTTGAACCAGATCGTCGAAGGTCAGTCGCCTGCGCCGATTCACGTGGACTCGTTGCTGAATACGGCCAGCCTTGCTGGCGGGCCCGTTTCACCCGGCGAATGGATCACCGTGCGCGGCGGCGGCTTTCGCACAGGCAGCATCGTGCTCTTGGGAGATCAGCCGCTGTCTATCGCTTCTATCTCGAATACTGAGATCCTGACGCGCGTGCCGGACACTTTCGAGTCTGGCGCAGCCTCAACGATTCGCGTTACTTCGGGCGATCAGTCATCGCCGTCGATTTTCGTGAGTACCGCACCGGCGGCTCCTGCATTTTTCACACAGGATTCGAGTGGAATAGGTCAAGCGCTCGCGTTCAATGCGGATGGAAGCCAGAACGGGCCAGGCAACCCGGCGGCCAGGGGTTCGGCGATTGAGATCGTGGCTAACGGGTTAGGAGTACGGGAGACGGGC
>QHXU01000356.1:474-6853 GCA_003223065.1 Acidobacteriota bacterium
ACTGGAAACGAGCTCCATACAGATGTATTTCTCCGGCGGCTTTGCCGTACTTGCAGATGTACGGACTGAGGCTGTTCCGGGTCTTCCAGGCGATCGATATTCAATTATTCGAGCGGCCATCCCCGGTGATGTTGGCGTCTTCCAGTCCACGCGGGCCGGAGTAGCGTTGATCCTGAACGGCATCCTCCAGCTTCCCTTTTTCACTGTGACGATTTCTGTTCAGTAAGACGCCGGGTCCCGGATGGCGCTGCGCCCTACCCGATAAACATCAGTTCGCTAAAGATGGGTCGCTGTTCTGCCGATGTTTTAGCCCAGCCAGGAGATATGTGTGCCCATCGAGATTGGCGGCAATCAACCTAAAGTAACCTTCCTGCAACCCGCCAAAGTGTTCACCTGGCCCAAGCTCCTCTCGCCGTCCCTTTCCGATCTCTTTTTTCTATTCATCACTGCTTGGCTGTTTCTGGTCAGTCCGGTGGGTTGGCAACGCCTCCTCCTCGACGCCGACACGGCCCTCCACATCCGCGTCGGACAGTACGTTCTTTCCACAGGCACGGTCCCGCATCAGGACCTTTTTTCCTTCGGGAAACCTGGTCAAGCCTGGTACGCCTTCGAATGGCTCTCCGAAACGATGTATGCTGCAGCGTATAACTTGGCCGGATTGAAGGGAGTCGCGCTCCTGGGCGGTGTCCTGGTATCGCTTTATGTCACTGTCCTCCTGAAGTACACAGTCTGGAAAGGCGCCAGTGGACTGTTTGCGCTGGTCGTGATGCTTATGGCCACGACGGGCGCGTCGATCCATTTCCATGCAAGGCCGCATCTGGTTACCATGCTGTTTCTCGCCATCGCCCTCTGGATCATGGAGCATCACCGCCGCCGGGGCGGCCGTCTGATCTGGACACTGGTTCCGTTGACGGCACTCTGGGCGAACTTCCACGGCGGATTCTTTATCTTTTTCGCCCTGTTGGGACTCCGTGTGCTCGGTTGCGCGGCCGAAGCGTGGTTCTGGCCTGAGATTCGTTCCGAACGGCGGCGCGAGGCCGTTCTGCTCGCCTGCCTTGCCGCCGCCTGCGCGTTGGCTTCGCTCGCTAATCCCTACGGACTCGGTCTCCACCGGCACATCCTCGAACTACTCAGTTCGCCGTGGACCATGAAAAATGTCAGCGAGTTCAAATCGCCGTCGTTCCGGACCGAAGAGCTGTACACGGCGATGCTGTTGCTGTTTGCCGGCCTCGCCTGCATCACCTCTCTGATCCGGAAGAGAAACCTGGTAGAACCGCTCTGGATCGTTTTCCTCGCCTACTGCTCGCTGACATCCGTGCGCCACACCACGATCTTCCTGCTGGTAGCCTCACCTGTCATCGCCGTCGAGCTATCCGCCTGGTGGGCTTCACTGGCCGCCGGCCAACCAAAGACCTCTCTGCTGCGGATGTTTAACGACGTCTCCCAACAGCTTGCCACCGGGCTCGCCGGCACCAGCCTGTTCATCCCATTGATAGTTGCCGGACTGGCGCTGGCCCCCGGCATCCGATGGCCCGACGCTTTTCCAGAGGGATGGGTTCCGGTTCCATTCGTCGAGGCGAACGCCGGCAGGCTCGCGAACCGGCGCGTCTTCACGTCGGATCAGATTGCCGACTACATGATCTTTCGCAACTACCCGCGCCAGCAAGTTTTTTTCGATAGCCGGCACAACTACTATGGCGAGAAGATCGGCGACGAATACCTGGCCCTCAGCCAGGGCGGCCCCGAATGGAAGAACCTTCTCGACAAATATGCTTTCGACCTGATCCTGTGCCCGGCGGATGCTCCGATCGCCTCCCTGGTTCGCGCCGCCGGAGGCTGGCACGTTGTCGACAGCAACGGCAAGTACATCCTGTTCGAACGTGATGGAAAGAGCTGATGGGAGCACAAACATACCACCTGCTGAAACCGCGGGAGTTCCCGAATCTTCTCTCCATCGTCGTCACGGCCTACAACGAGGAAGAGGGAATCCCGTTCTTGCGCAAACGGCTCTCGGCATTCGTCGACACGCTGCCTTGCCCCACCGAAATCATCATCGTGAATGACGGCAGCTCCGACGGATCTCTCGCTCCCCTGATGGAATGGGTGGACGCCGACTCGCGGGTCAGGATTCTCAATCTCGCGCGCAACTTCGGCCACCAGGCCGCCGCGACCGCAGGACTCGATCAGGCAGCCGGCGACGCCGTCGTGCTCATGGACGCCGACCTGCAGGACCCGCCCGAAGTCATCGCCGCGATGTTGGAAAAGTATCGCGAAGGATACGACGTGGTCTACGGCCGCCGTATGTCACGTGCCGCCGAGACAGTATTCAAACGCGTGAGCGCCTGGGCCTTCTATCGGCTCATGCGCCTGCTCATCCACCCCGATTTGCCCGCCGATGTCGGAGACTTCCGTTTGGTATCGCGGGCCTGCCTCGATGCGCTGCTCGCCATGCGCGAGACCCACCGCTTTCTCCGAGGCATGGTCGCCTGGGTCGGCTTCCCGCAGACTGACGTCCCCTTCGCCCGCGATATCAGGGTTGCCGGCGAAACCAAGTATCCGTTGAGCAAGATGCTCCGGCTTGCCTGGACCGCTGCAATTTCTTTTTCCGCAACTCCTCTAAGGATCAGCTTCGCCGTGGGCCTCCTGATCGCAGGCGTCGGTATGCTTGAGGCTGTCAACGCTGTCGTGCGCAGTGTGCTCGGCCTGCCCGTCGTGGCCGGCTGGAGTTCGGTGATTGTGGTCACTTGCCTGATCGGCGGATCCATTCTGATCAGCATCGGCGTGCTTGGCGAGTACGTGGGCCGCATCTTTGAAGCAATCAAGGACCGTCCACTCTACATCGTTGCGTCGAACGTTACACGCCAGGACCCTTCCGCGTTGCCGCCGGTCCACCATGCCGCCGAGGTTTCGAAACAGCTCGCTGCCCTCGGCCGGGTCCATGCCATGCGTCCGGCCGTGACTGCCGAATCGGTTCATGCCGGAACCGTTCGCGGCGGCAGCTAAGCTCCTGCCTCAATCGCCGGCGTATGCTGTAGCTCTATGGCTGTGTTTCAAAGGACCGTCCGCGTGAAGACCAAGGGCCACACTGACGTAATCGATATCACTTCGCAGGTGGAGCGCAGCGTCGCCGAGAGCGGAGTTCGTGAGGGGATTGTGAATGTTTCGGGTCGTGGGTCGACCTTGGGAGTGACCACCATCGAGTTTGAGCCCGGGGCAGTGGCCGATCTGCAGCGCGCGCTTGAACGGATCGCGCCGGCCAACTCTGACTATGCCCACAACGCGCGGTGGGACGACCGGAACGGGTACGCTCATCTTCGTAGCGCGCTTATGGGTACGGCGAAGAGTTTTCCGGTTTCAAACGGGACCGTGCACCTCGGCACCTGGCAGCAGATCGTGATCTGCGACTTCGATGACCGGCCTCGCGATCGCGAGATCACTGTGACGGTTGTTTCCTGACGCGAAAACTCGAATCACTCCTGAAATAGCGGCTATTCTGGTAGCTTTCCCGATCCAAATCCGGCTGCATCCGGGTGCATAATATGTGCTGACATGGACGCCGCTTCCAGTTACCGGCGCGCGGTCGCTTTTGGCAGCTTGCTGCCGCTGCTGGCGGCCTGCGTTGGGCTCCATGGGGCTCAGCTTCCGCTCCACCGGTACACCACCGCCGATGGCCTGGCCAGCAACACCATCAACGACATCGTCTCTGATTCGCGAGGATTTCTTTGGTTCGCCACCTCCGAGGGGCTGTCGCGTTTCGACGGATATAGCTTCTCGAACCTGACCACTCTCAACGGATTGCCGCACCGGAGCGTGAGCCGGGTGCTCGTGGACCGCAGCGGCGTGTATTGGATTGGAACACCCAATGGGCTGGTCCGGTTTCACCCGGAGCGCCCCGAGTCCAGTCCGGACCGGCTGGTCGTGTTCCGGCCCGACGGCCCACGCAATTCCCCCGTGGTGAATGACATTCTGGAGGATCGTACCGGCCGGATCTGGGTCGGAACGCTATTAGGAGTTTTCTCCATTGACCCCAACCCGGCCAACGCGCGGCTTGCTGCCGTGGATGTCGGCATGCCCGGAAAAATTTGGGAAGACTCGGGTGGTGAATGCTCTGGCGGAAGATTCGGAAGGCGCGATCTGGATGGGCATGGGCGACGGGACGCTCTACCGCCATCTCCCCAGCGGGCGTGTCGAACACTATGCGGCCGCGGAAGGGTTTCCCGCTTCCCCAACAGGCTCCGAGCCATTTTCGAGCACCGCAATCCAATCACTTCTTTGTGACCGCAAAGGGCGCATCTGGGTAGGGACCGTTGACTCCTTGTACCGGCTCATCCCTCATCCCAGGACGGGCGCGAACATCATCGAGGATCGGCCAGGAAAGCGTGAAGGCCTGCCACAGACCCGCGTGCACACGCTATTTGAGTCCAAGAACGGGGACATCTGGGCCGGCATGTTCCGAGCGCTCGCGCAATTCCCGCACGACGGCGGGCCGGTGCGAGTCTGGAAACGAAACGATGGCCTTCCCGGCAAGAGCATTATATCTATCGCCGAGGATCATGACGGAAACCTATTGCTCGGGACCGATGATCTGGGCACCGTGAAACTCGCGGGCGACGGATTCGTGAGCTTCTCTCAGCGGGATGGAATCGGCGGTAACACAGTTTCCGTGATTTCCGAAACTCCGCGGGGTGTTCTTTATATGGTCGGACGTTATGACGACCAGGGACACCTCTCGCTCAGCGCCCGGCAGGGCGAACGTTTCACGGCAGTTCAGCCCCGGGTCCCCAAAGGAATCCGCTACTTTGGATGGCGGCCGGCGCGCGTCGTCTTGCAGGATCATACCGGCGAATGGTGGCTGGCTGCCCTGCATGGGCTGTGCCGGTACCCCAGATTGGACAGCCCGCTGGAGCTGGCGCGCGTCCCGCCGAAGGCGGTTTACTCCTCTCGCGATGGCCTTCCCAACGACGAAGTCATCCGCCTTTACGAGGATCGTGGAGGAACGTTGTGGATCGGCACCGGCGCCCGCGGTGTGACGTTTTGGGACCGCCGGGAAGATCGGTTTCGGTCTATCGGCGGCGACGTGATGGACCGCGCGAGCTCCATCGGGGAGGATGATGCGGGAAACGTGTGGATCGGCGACGAGTCTGGCCGCTTGTGGCGCGTTCAACACCAGCGCGTCTCGCCCGTGGGGGGCGCCGCAGAAGGCAGGGGCTGGATCAACGATTTCCTGCTCGATCACTCGGGGCGGCTGTGGGTGGCCACCGGCAATAAAGGATTACTCCGGTTCGATCATCCCGCCGCAGCGCAGCCGGAATTCCGAAAATACGATCAGGCCGACGGGCTCTCCAGCGCCAACATACGCTGTCTGGTCGAGGACCGGCAAGGATTCATCCTGTTCGGCACCAGTGGGGGGATCGACCGGCTGAATCCGGATTCCGGACATGTCCAGCATTACAGCACCGCCGAAGGTGTTGCACCCGGCCAAGTCGTTTCCGCTTACCGGGACAGAGAGGGGGCCATTTGGTTTGGCACCACGTATGGCCTGACACGCCTTGGTTCGGAAACTCACCCGCCGCACTCGCCGCCAAGCGTCTGGATCACGGGAATCTCCATCGGCGGCCGGCCGATGGAAATCTCCAATTTGGGGGAATCGAAAATCCGCGAATTCGAGATACCTCCAGGCCGCCAGCAAATTCAGGTCGATTTCGTCGCCGTGAGCTACGCTTCCGGCAATTTGCCGCGGTACCAATACCGGACCGGGGACGGCCCCTGGAGCCCGCCCATGCAATCGCGGTCGGTACATTACGGAGCGCTTGAGCCGGGGCGGTATCAATTCGAGGTGCGCGCCGTCTAGCCCGGCACCGGCGGTGGTATTATTTCGCGTGATGCCGCCGGTCTGGCGGCGCGCGTGGTTCCTGGGGCTTTTGCTCGCGTTGGCCGTCGGGGGAGTGGTGTGGGTCCATCGCATGCGCGTCGCGAAGCTGCTGGCACTCGAACGCGTCCGTACAAGCATCGCCACCGACCTGCACGATGACATCGGGTCCAGCCTTTCGCAGATCGCAATCCTGAGCGAAGCCGCCCAACGGCGTTACGCCGGCAGCGAGACCAGCGCGGCGCTGGAGAGGATCGGCGGCCTCTCGCGCGAGCTGTTGGACTCCATTAGCGACACTGTCTGGGCCATCCAGCCGCACAAGGACCACCTAAGCGATCTGAAACAGCGCATGCGCCGCTTCGCCACTGAGGTGCTTTCCGCGCGCAATGTCGAGATGCGCTGGACCCTCGACGACGCGGGGCGCGATCTTCAGCTCGACGCTTGAGCTGCGCCGCCAGGTCTACCTGATCTTTAAGGAAGCGGTCCATAATATCGAGCGACATTCGCGGG
>QHXU01000357.1:0-533 GCA_003223065.1 Acidobacteriota bacterium
CTCGGGAACAGAGGCAGCGACAGCGTCTTCCATCGGTCCGCCCATCTGTGTCTGGCCCAGTAAAGTGGGAGGAATACCTCATAACTTTTGCCTTCGAGCTGCGCAGACACATTTTTTTCATGGTGTGAGCGCACGTACAGCGCGTACCACTGTTGTGGGGTAAGGGAGTCACTCATAGAACCGACTTTATCCTCCGTCCCGCTCCTACCAGGTGACACCTCCGGCATTGCCACTTACATGGCGGTTTCGGCTGGTGAAACCTCACACTTATCCTTCCAACGTCCCAGCGCTTTACTTAGGAATAAAGCGCTGCTGCTGTTACTGCTGCAAGAAGAATGCCAAAAGTCTTTCTGAGCGCGAGACCGGCAACCTCAAGAGCGATCATGCGCTCAGCCGATTATTCTCGCCCTCCCTTCACGGTGCACATTCACACAAGGGTACGGGCCTTCCATTTATTGCCCTCTTCAGGGCACTGACTGGCAGGCTAGTTGTCCGAAGTTAGCTTCAACTGTTCTGATTCAATTTGAACCGGC
>QHXU01000357.1:563-4656 GCA_003223065.1 Acidobacteriota bacterium
GCCCTTTAGGCGGAATTCTCAAGGCACGGCGACAGACGAGGCCTTTTAGTGGCTCACCACTGCGACTAGTGCTGAGAGAATCTTCGCTCGTGGTGGACAGCCGTGCTCATTCGTCACTAGCTCGATTGATGTGCTACTAGTACTTTCGGCCCCTAGTAGCAGATGCGGGAAATACGGAGGGATCGGCTTAGACTGTCGGAATAGGAAGAAAATGTTCCAGTCTTCCGTCTAAGTGGTTGGTGGTGAGCCTGAGCGATCGCGAGGTCAGCGCTGACATCATCGAGTCTTGTCGCCGAGGCGATCGGGAGGCCTTCCGCGCGCTCTATCAGGCCTACAAGGACAGAGTGTATTCGATCTCGCTCTACTTCTTCCACGGAGACGCCGCCACCGCTAGTGACGTTACGCAGCAGGTTTTTTTGAAGCTGATCACCAGCATCGCCCAGTTCCGGGGAGACTCGGGCTTTTCGACATGGCTCTACCGGTTGGTGGTAAATACGTGCCTGGACGGAGCGAGGCAGGCGAAATCGCAGGCTGAATCCGTAGCCCACTCCAGGCATGCGTTTCCGGTTGAATCGAAATCGCATGAGGAAGATTTCGCCCGGGCTCAGATCGCAACCTCCGTACAGGCGGCGGTATCGGCACTGCCGCCGAAGTTTCGCCTGCCGATCTTACTCCGCTATTTTGACGAGCTTTCGTACGAAGAAATGGCGCATGCTCTGAACTGTTCGATGGGTACCGTGGCTTCGCGGCTGAACCGCGGGCATAAGATTCTGGCGCAGAAACTTGCGTCGCTACGAGGATTTCTCACGCCAGGAGGATGACGATGTTTCAAAAGCACATATCGCGGCATCTTGCGGCCTATGAAGACCGGCAGCTCTCAGCGCCGAAAGCTCGTCGGGCGGACACGCACCTGGCCGGGTGCGAGCGCTGCCGGAGCGAGCTTGATCAGTTCCGCTTCGCCGCGGCGATGATGGAACATCTGCCCGTTACCGAAGCGCCCGAGTCGATCTGGATTTCGGTCGAAGCTGCCATCGACCGGCAACCGGAGCGCGCCTCACGTTTCCAGGTGCGCTACTGGCGTTTCGCCGCCGCCGTGGTCTTGGCTCTCATGATGTTCGGAGCGGCCGCGTACTGGTATGCGACACGTTCGCAGCCGCACTGGGAAGTGACGCGTCTCGATGGTTTACCGGCTGTCGGCTCGAAACACATCCAAGCGACGGGCCGCATCCAGCCAGGCGAGTGGCTCGAAACCGACGCGTTTTCGCGGGCCAGAATCAAGATTGGCCAAATCGGTCAGGTGGAGGTGGAGCCGAACACACGACTGCGATTGGTCGCGGCGCGTCCGGCCGAGCATCGTCTTGCGCTGGCGCGCGGCGAAATCAGCGCGAGTATTTCGGCCCCGCCCCGGCTGTTTTTTGTCGAAACGTCGTCCAGCACAGCCGTGGACCTTGGCTGCGCTTACACGATGCAGGTGGACGACACTGGATTTGGCCTGTTGCGCGTCACCGCGGGTTGGGTGTCGCTCGAGTGGCGAGGCCGCGAGTCGCTCGTACCGGCGGGTGCGAACTGCCACACCAGGCCGGGAACCGGGCCGGGTACTCCGTACTTCGAAGACGCGCCGGTGAGGCTGGTAAAGGCGCTCGAGAGTTTCGACTTCGAGAGTGCCGGATCGGGCGCACTCGACACGATCCTTGCTGAGTCGCGTGTGCGAGATACGCTCACGCTATGGCATTTACTGTCCAGGGTCGACGCCGGCGAGCGGCCCCGCGTTTATGACCGCATCGCCGCGTTGGCCCCGCTACCAAGCGGCGTTTCGCGCGAGAAGGCGCTTCAGCTCGACCGGGGGACGCTAAAACGGTGGAAAGATGAACTGGCCTGGACCTGGTAACCTCATTCGCGGAAGAAAATGAGAATATGTTCCGTCTAAATGGGTGTCTCGAAGCGAGAGACGATCACGAAAGGAGATTTCGATGCCTAGAGTTTTGGCAACCTGTTTAGCCCTGTCATGTGCGAATGTGGCGCTCGCCGGAGGATTCTTCCTTACCATCGGTAACCCTGTTGCTGGTAATGCTCCGCAATTTAAGAGTGCGGTGCTGGTGGTTCGGCCGGACGGCTGCGGCGAGCCCGCGAAAGCCCAGATCACCGGCACCGCCGAAGGCATAGTCGCTGGCGCCCGGCGCTCCATTCCGATCAAGCTCATGGCCTTACCCACGCCCGGGGTGTACGCCGTTTATCGGGAGTGGCCCGCCGAAGGCGTGTGGGTCGTAAGTCTCACCGGCAAATATCACGACGCCACCACCAGCGCCATCGTCCCAATTGGCGCCAAGGGCTTTCTCAGAGAATCCTCGAAGTTCTTCCCACGTGCCGCCACGGAAGCTGAGATCGAAGGGACACTTAAGGCGCTGGCGGCATCCCAGGCTCGCCAGTAGGCCTCTTATACAAGCTTGCTCGTGATTGTTTAGACCAACTTCTGCTTCTTGAGCGGCAGCTCACGAATCCGCTTGCTGGTGGCCGCGAAGATCGCGTTGCATATCGCCGGCGCCATCGGAGGAACGCCCGGTTCGCCTACACCGGCTGGCGGAGCATCGGTCGAGACGATATGAACGTGCGTTTCGTACGGCGCCTCGTTGATCCGTGGCACAGGATAATTGTGGAAGTTCGACTGCTGGATCTGTCCGTTCTTTGCGGTGATTTCCCCCATCAACGCAACACCGGTGCCGAACACAGCTGCGCCCTCAAACTGGGCCCTGACACGATCCGGATGAACCACTTTACCGGCATCGACAACCGTGTCGACGCGCGGAATCCGGATGCGGCCCTGGCCGTCCACCTCCAGCTCGACGACCGTTGCGACGTAGCTCAGGAAGCTGCGGTGGACGGCGATCCCGAATCCGCGGCCGTTGCCCGACTTCTTCTTCGCCCAGCCGGACTGCTCCGCAACCTGCTCGACGACGCGACGGGTGCGGCCTGTATCGAGCGGGTAGGGATTAGGCCGGTTCTGCTGCGCAGGCGGCCTCGTTTCGATGATACGCGGCTGCCCGAGAATCTCGAGCAGGTATTCCACCCGATCGCGGCCCGCAAGGACCGCTAGCTCATCGACGAAGGAGTGAACCGCGAACGCGTGATAGATGTTCGCCACCGAGCGCAGCCAGCCGATGCGCACGTGCGCCTCCGCCGGTCCGTTTTCGGCGCGAAAGTTCGGGATATCGAACGGCACGTCGATCCAGCCCATGCCGCCGGCGCCGCCATAACGCGCATCGACGCTGTTCTGCGATCCGATCGGCGGATACACGCTGCGGCCGAGCCAGGCCGTGGGCCGGCCCTTGTCGTCGAGAGCAGCCTTAATGTACATCGCCGCCGCCGAATGGAAATAATCGAAATGGACGTCATCCTCGCGGCTCCAGACCACCTTCACAGGCTTGCCCAACTGCCTCGAGAGAATGGCCGCCTCGGCGACGTAGTCCGGCTTCGATTTCCGTCCGAAGCCGCCACCGAGCAACGTTACGTGGCAAGTTACATCCTTCTTGTCGATGCCCAGTGCCTTGGCCACCGTATCTTGCACCGCCTGCGGATTTTGGGTCGCCGCCCAGGCCACGACTTTGCCGTCCTTGAACTCTGCCACCGCGGCAGGCGGCTCCATAGGAGCGTGAGCGAGGTGAGGTGCGTAGTACTCCGCTTCATGCGTCTTAGTGGCGCTCGCGAATGCTGCGTCCACATCGCCGACGCTGCGCTCCACCCTTCCTGGCTTCCGCGCCGTTTCCTGAAGCGATTTCCTGTACGTCTCCGAGTCGTAAGATGTATTCGGACCAAGCTCCCATTCGACCTTCAGCTTTTTGCGGCCTTGCATCGCCGCCCAAGTGTTTTCGGCAACCACGGCCACTCCCCCGAGCGCCTGAAACCCGTAGGGCGGCTTGAACGGATCGATGGTCACCGTCTGCGATACGCCGGGCACTTTCCGCGCGTCCGCATCGTCACAGCTCTTCAGCTTTCCACCGAGCACAGGCGCACGCTCGATCGAGGCGTATAGCATTCCCGGCATGCGTGCATCCATCCCGAACGTGCCTCGGCCGGAGCAGATGTCGTCCAGATCTGT
>QHXU01000357.1:4742-5258 GCA_003223065.1 Acidobacteriota bacterium
TTCGCCGTAACCGAGCCGGCGGTTGCTCTTGGCATGAATGACCTCGTGATTCCTGGCCTGGCACTCCGAGGCAGCGACGCCCCACTTGGAGGCCGCCGCGCTTTCAAGCATCATGCGGGCTGTTGCGCCCGCCTGCCGCATCGGCTCATAAAAGCTCCGGATCGAGTTTGATCCATCCGTGTTCTGGCTGCCATATTTCGGATCGCCGATGGCTTGCTCGATCCTCACCTTTTTCCAATCCGCCTCGAGTTCGTCCGCCACTACCATCGGAAGCGCGGTGCGGATTCCCGTGCCCATCTCCGAGCGATGCGCCACAATGATCACCCGGCCATCTGGCTCGAGGCCCAGATACACGCTGGGATGCCAGGCCGCATCATCCGCTTTGTCCGCGGCCAGCGCCTCAACAGGCAGAATGCGCGCGCCGAGCACCAAGGCTCCGGCAGAGAAGACATTTTCCAGAAAACCCCGGCGACTGACTACCTGAATCGTGTTCATGCTTTCACCCCCGCCGCCATC
>QHXU01000357.1:5448-5942 GCA_003223065.1 Acidobacteriota bacterium
CGCACTGCGGCACGTTGGCTGTCTTCCACGCCCTCTGCAGTGGATGATCGCCCTTCGGGCTCAGTCCCTCGATGGTTGTCACGGACTTGCCCGCGACGTCCTTCATCAACGTCACGCAACTGCGCGCAGCGGCTTTATCCACATGGATCGTGCAGGCCCCGCACAATCCCATGCCGCAGCCGAACTTTGTCCCGGTCAGATCGAGCAGGTCACGGAGATACCACAACAAGGGCATCTCCGGATCGCCATCAAACTGCCGGTTTGCACCATTCACTTTGAATTGGATCATTCACCGTCTCCTTGCGCGGTTCGTTAAACTGCCTGCTCAACTGATCTTAACTTTACTTCGTGGCTGCAAGAGGCAACTGGAGTTGGAGGTTCCGCTCCCGGTTCAGCCGTCTCGTAGTTTCGCGGTCCACTGTCCCGAGCGGGAATTGCTCATGGCGGCCATCAGGATCGACGTAGTTCACGGTGTCGTCCTGAACCGAGACGGC
>QHXU01000358.1 GCA_003223065.1 Acidobacteriota bacterium
CCTGAGGGCCGAAACCAAACTGGGGGACAAAGTGTCGACCGGGAAACGCGCGACCAAGTGGTGGAATCGGACGAACTGTCGGAATCGGATGCACCGGCGGTATACCGCTATTCGTTGGGTGCTGTCCAACGCCGAAACCCGCGCCGCGCTGCCCGAAAGCTTCAGCGGCAAGAACCGAAATGAGACTAATCCAGATGACCGCTTTCATGAAGCTCTCTCCCGTCTCAAAGATACCTCTAAACCGCCACAGCTGGGGAACTGCTAGCCGCCTACCTGAACCTGACCTCGTAGTCCCGGCCCGGCTCCATTATCAGC
>QHXU01000177.1:0-5047 GCA_003223065.1 Acidobacteriota bacterium
AAAAGATTGAAAGCCTCTGCCCGGAATTCCACGTTTGTCCGCTCGGTGACGGGCGTCCGCTTCGTGATTGCAAAGTCGAAATTTCGTTGATCAGGCCCTATCACGATACCTCGCCCGGCGCTGCCGTAATCCAGTCCGTCTCCGATCGCCCTGGGCAGACAAAAAGCGGCCTTGTTAAAGTATGCGTTTAAACGCTCCTGGACCCTTCCGTCTGTTCCAATGCTCCCGTACGTAGCGCCGGGGCACATTTCTCCGCGCATATTAAAGAGCCCGGTCGAAAAAGCTCCATAAATCGAGCCAGCTCTGGTGTCGAGGATGGTCAGCGCTCTCCCGGTCTGAAACGTCGTCACACCGGAAAGTTGCCAGCCGCTGAGCAGCTTACCCGCGAGCGCTTTCCCGTTGTGAAACTGTGGCACTTCCCACACATAATTCAGCACAAGCCGCTGACGAACATCGAAGTCCGCTGGTCCCCAAGCCTGATGGCGATTATTAACGTCGTTGGTCATGAACCCGCCAAATATCGATGACGAGGACGCCGCAATGTCATCGAGGGTCTTGCCGTACGTATACGCAGCCTGAAACTGCACGCCCCTTGACAGCCGTTTCAGAAGGCTCATGTGAAGCGCGTTGTGTGTAACAAATCCGTAAGTTTCGCTATATAACAATCCATTAGGCGCCATCCCCAGCACTGGCACGCGCAACGTGGCATTCGCGACGGTGTTTGTGGTAATACCGTTGACAGGTTTTTCAGGGCTCGCCAGAAGCGCCTGGTTGAATTCTCTCGTCCTGAGGAGGCGAGAGCCACGAGTTCCAACATAGCCCACCTCCAACAGATAGCTCGGGTAGGGTTCGTACTGAATGTTGAAGCTGTACTGCTGTGTCATTGGAGGCACCCAGTTGGGGGAAAGAAGTTGGAAGGTGAGCTGGCTGGAGGCGGTGCGAGGCAGCCAGACCGGAAACGCCGAAATGGGTGGAGGGGCTGGGTTGAAGGGTACTTGAAACGTAGCCAGGGCCTCGCCGAGGGCGTCCGTCCTAAAATTGATAACCCAAGGCGGCTGTTGAGTTAACTGAAGCATTTCGTTCCCCGAAGTGCGAGTGTAAAAGATCCCGTAGCCGGAACGGACCACAAAGCGGTTCGTCTGTAGAGGCCGCCAAGCCAAGCCCACTCGCGGGCCCCAGTTGCCGAGCGCGGACAGGGACTTGCAGCAGGTGTTGTCGGTATTGCGCACAACCCCGTCGGGCAACGGATCACGCCAGTTGTCGCCCACAACAAAACCGGCCAGCGTACCCTGTGCAGGAAAGGTATTCAGCGCAAGCGCCGGCCAGAAGTTCGTCATGCGTCCGCGCTTTTCACTTATCCCGCCGTAGGATTCCCAACGCAGACCGAGATTCAACGTAAGGCGCGGGTGGATCTTGAAATCATCTTGTATGAAAGCAAATCTGTCTTGCGTCCGAAACTGTTTGTCCCTGAATCCCGAATACCCTACGGTGTTATCAATGTTACTGAACGCGCTGCCATTTTGCGCGGCACTCATTCCGAGCAGGAAATCAGGAAAAGTTTGGAAACCAATACTTCCACGCTTACCCCCGTACAGGTCAAAATTGTCCGCAATCTGCTCCAGTTCGAATCCAGCCCGAATGCTGTGATGCCCGTGGACCCACGACACCTCGTCGCCCGCCCGAAATGAGGTTATGGCCGTTTTGAAATCGTCATTAAAACTCCCGCCCAGACTGAATAATCCCGACACGCTTATACCGGGGATTTTTGGCAAGTCGGCAATCGGCGTGATTCCGACCTCACTCGCCGTGACTGGTGTGAGCGTGTGAAGGTCCCCGGGGTACCGCAGCAGGCCAACTTTGGCCTCGTTGACAAATGTCGGATTAAAAACGGAGACGAGTTTCATCACCAGGTTCTTGTTGGCAAAGTTGCTTCCGGCGCCGGAACCCGGCGTGTTCGATGTGGTAAAGCTCACCACCTGGGGATTGCGCGAAGAAAACCACCGGCCGCTGAGGGTATGCTTCTTGGTTAGCAGGTAATCCAGATTGACGATAACCTGGTCTTCGGTATAAGTCGCCGGAACGCTGAAAACTGAAAAGCCCTGACCATTGGGCTGAATCGTCTGTGGGGTAGGGATGATAAACTCACCATTGGGAAGCTTGTAGTTGAGGAGAGCCACTGCAACCGGGTTGATATTGGATCCGTCGCACGCCACTGCCACGCCGCCCCGGGCTCCCCGCTGTCCACAAAATTGCGCTCCAAGTGTCGCCCTCGAACGGTCCGCGGTTAGCCGCGGTAAAAAAAGTGCTCCGAAGTGAGGCCGTCCCCACACCGTTTGTCTGGAGGGTCCTCTGATAGGAAGTGAAGAAGAACAGCTTGTCCTTCCGGAGGTGGCCGCCCAGGGTTCCCCCGAATTGATTTTGTCGCAGGATCGGTTTCCTCTGTGCGTTGCGGTTGAGAAAGAAGTCGTTGGCATTGAGGGCCTCGTTACGGAGGAATTCAAACGCCGTTCCATGAAAAGCGTTGGACCCGGACTTGGTAACGACATTGACGTTGGCTCCAACGCCGCGCCCATAGCCTGCATCATATAAGGTAGTCTGGACCTTGAACTCCTGGATTGCATCCGGGTTTGGGATGGAGATTCCCGTGTAGCCAAGGCTATCGCCGGCACGGCCTGTGCCAAAGTTGTTGACGTGTGCTCCGTCCATTTGGTAGTTGTTGTCAAGCGCACGCATACCGTTGGCGTAGACATCCTGAGTATTCCTGCCGAGTTGTCCCGCATTTGTGACGTCGGCTACTACTCCGGGAGAAAGATGCAAGATCTGAGTATAATTTCGATTCGTGAGCGGCAGATTCTGAACTGTTAGCTGGTTGAACAGGAGTCCGAGTGTTGTGGTTTCGAGTTGAACCAAGTTGGCGCCGCCCTGGACCGTTACCGCATCTGTAACTCCGCCGACATCCATCGCGATGTCAAGCGTGTAGGTTGCGGTAACGTTGATGGTCACGTCTGACCGTCGTTGAGTCTTGAAGCCCGCGGCCTGAAACTCGACAAGGTAGGTAGCCGGCGGCAGCAGCGGGATCCTATAGACACCGGTGCCATCCGTTTTCGTTGTGCGTCTTGCATCTGTTGCGGGGTTGACGGCGGTCACGCTAACCTCAGGCATCACCGCTCCTGACGAGTCTGTGACCGTGCCCACAAGGGCGCCAGTCGCGGCCGTTTGCCCCAATGTGACCGAAACGGGTATTGTCAGCGCAAACAGCACCCACAACACAATTCCGGTCGTTCCAGCTACTTTAGCGGTAGGCATCGCTTGCCCCCTTTTATCCGCCGTGGATTCTAGCAGCTTGTGAAAGGGTCAGACAATGGACCCGTAGTGAGTTCTTGCTGAGCTATTCCTGAGGGTCTAAATTATTGAAAACACGCCTGGTAGACACCTGCGCGGTGGGCCACGGACTGTAGCGGCTCACACCGCTGCTGCAGAGTACAACTAACGGATTAGACTGAGGCCATGGTGTCTGAGCTAGAAGTTTGGTGCTGTCTTACCTGCGTGGGGATTCCTGCGAAGCGGAACGTTGAATCCGGGATGAATCCGAACGGCATGCCGGGATGATCCCCAACACCATCGGAGCGTAGCGATGCTGGCATCTCGATTGCGCAAGAAGTGTTCGGCAAGATAAACTATCCGTCAAGCGGTTGCCCGGCCAACAAATCGGCCGGAGATCGCTTCTACCAGGTCTTCTCCCAAACCCGCATCACCGGATACTTCCCCATGTCTCCGTCGTTATACTTCGACCGCTGAAACCACCACATCAACCGTGCCTGTGGATTCGCAGCAAACTGAGCATCTGCGGCCAGCCGCTCCTCAAACTCTCTACGCAACTCCGGTGACCGCGCCATCATTTCCCGCGCGATGGGCTCGAGAACGTACTCGCCGCCACCCAGTCCTCGCTCGAATATTCCATTGCAACAGCCCCATCGCACCAGTGACTCCGGCGACCGCGGCTCCAGCATCGACATAATCAAACGCGCCCGCCGCTGTTTCATCGGTACCCAATACGATCCTGGAGGAATTGCTGCCTTCTCGCGTGTCAGCGCCACATCGAAGTCCACCATGACCCGGCCGTCCAGTGAACCCGTCGCGAACTTGATTCCCGACAAGCGATAGGTTTCGAATTCTTGCTCGATCGGCTTTGCCGTTCGCTCCACTTCAACGCCGTGAAGCGCCAACGTGTCCGCCAGCACCTTCCACGCGACCGGAATCAGGTAACCCAACGGCATCTTCGCCTCGGCCGTCGTGTCGATTTGGTCATGAATCCGCGTATTGAAATCGTCCTGCTCGGGCAAATACCTGGTCACCATAGCGCCAGTGATTTCGCTCTTGAATAGCTCGGTTTTCAACCCGCGATAGACGAACGGCCGGCTCTTGTCGCTGACCTTTCCGTTTAGGTACACCGGCGCGGCCGATCGATCACCCGCCCGCGACGCCAGCTCCCGGTCTGCGACCCGCACCGCGGCCCTTAGCGCTTCGGGATCGAGCAAAATGGTCTCAATCGAGTTCCGCATGAGATCGTAGTCCGCCCAAGCCCGCGTTTTCCCCGACTTCAAACTGTGTATCTCGGCCAGCATACCGGGCCGGTTCTGCACTGGGGCATACACCCAGGAGTATCCGGGCGGATAGAGCGGTTGAAACATCTCGAGTTTGCCTCCCGCCACCGGCCGGAGCTGGCCGAATTGCGACTGGAGATGACCGTCCGCTTCGGTTCGCCGCTCGAATTCAGGCATGAATCGCTCCCGCACCCAGGCGCCCGCTGGGTCCGCCAAATCCTGGTTCCTCGGCATGTCCCATACCGTGTCGTACTGAAAATCAGCCCCATCACTCACATGGTTGTCGATCAGAAAATCGGGCATCCAAGCGTTGAACAGCCGAAGCCACGCGCGCACTTCCGGCGTATCCGCCTTGATGTAATCGCCTTGCAAACCCAGCCGCTGCGCGTTCGGCCGTAGCCCTGCGGATTTCGGTCCATTCTGATTTACCCGGTGATAGGGAG
>QHXU01000177.1:5087-19260 GCA_003223065.1 Acidobacteriota bacterium
AGATCGCGTGGTCGAGCCAACCGGCGAAGCGCTTGGTGATGGTCACGTCGCGAACCAGCATCAACACCGTATCTTTGCCCTCGATTTCGGCCGAGTGAATGCCGCTCTGGATCATGATCAGCACCTTATTCGTTCTCGCTGCCGCTTCCGGCGTGAACGCGCGGTCCTTCGACACGACGATGGCGATCATGGCGCGGCCTTCGGGCGTCGTGCCGAACTCCAAGACCTTGACGAAGCGGGACGCCCGCTCGAACCGGTGCGCCAGTTCCATCACTTCCGGATACAGCCCTGTCTCATTCCATTCTGTTTTCTCGCCCGTCGTGAGCAGATCCCGAGGTGCATCCTTGGTACTGGCTGTCAATGATGAGGCCGCCTTCGCCGCCGCAGACTCATATGCAGAGCGCGCCACGAACGCGTCTTGCGCAAAGCACGCGCCGCTCGCGGCGCATACCAAAGTAGTCCAACGAATCATTTGTTGATAGTGGCCCAAGGTTCTCACACAAGCTTTCATCCTGTCCTCCCGGATAGCTCAAGAAAGGGCAGTGCACAAGGGCCAGCCCCTTCGTCAAAGCAAGTTTCACCAGATAATCTTTAAAGCTAATTGCGTATTCCGCGCCACGCCTGCACCGATGCCGCTATTCTTCGTGCCGAAGATCAAGCCCATGCTTGAGCCCGCACCCAGGCTGGTGTTGGGGTTGCCTAGGTTGAGCTGGTTGAAAAGGTTGAAGAACTCCACGCGGAGCTGCGCGGAAATCCGCTCCGTGATGGGAGTGTTCTTGAAGATAGAGAAATCGGTCGTGTTGAAGTGCGGCCCGTAAAACTGGTTTCGGTGGGTGTTGCCAAAGGAACCCTTCGCGGGCAGGGCAAACGCCGCCGGGTTGAACCAGCGGTAGCCGTTGGCGTAATTGCCGGCAACGTTCGACGGTTGAACGATGCCGCTGAACGGATCCCCCACCAGGTTCGCGCGGTCGTTGAAACTGAAGCTATTACTGATGTTCTGGCCGGCCACCGCGCTGAACGGGAAGCCAGAGTTGTGCAGGATCAGGACGTTCACCTGCCAGCCTTTGCCCAGCCGCGGTACGGATTTTGCGAAGTTGGGTACATCATAAAGCAAGAACCCGCTGACGTTGTGCCGGGTGTCGAAATCCGAGTTACCGTAGTCGCCTTTCAGATTGTAGTTGTCTTGCGGGTGGTTATTCCTTGCTGAAGACATGTTGTCTCGGGCATGGCTCAGAGTATAGGACAGTTGTCCTGTCAGACCGCGCCACGACGTGTTGCGCAAAGAGACCTGCATGGAGTTGTACTGGGAGTTACCTGCTGTCGCAAGTTCGGTGATGCCTGCGATCTGCGGGAACTGCGTGTTGTAGGGCCGGCGCTGCTGTTGGGAGAGCAGGCCCGTCGGATCCGGAAGGGGCTGGTTGATGTTGGTCGTGACTGGCAGCTTGCGGGCCTGGCTTCCAACATACCCGATTTGAAGCAGGGTGAAACGAGTGAGCTGCTGTTGCACGTTGACGTTGAAGTTCTGTACGTAGGGTGCACGCAGATTCTGATTGACTCCGTAGACGCCGAACGGAGGGGCAGCCGTGGTGCCGAAGATCGGCACACCCTTCTGCACCACCAGGGGGCCTGCGGTCACGCTGTACACCGGCGCGCCGCCGATAGGGTTGCGGGCAATACCACGGCCCGTATCGCTGCCGGCCATGTTGTCGACGAAGAGGCTGGCGTTGATGATGTCGGAATAGATTCCCCATCCGGCACGGATGACTGTTTTGCCGCCGCGCTTCGGGGCGTAAGCCAAGCCGATACGTGGATCGACACGGGTTTTGTCGGGCGGATAAAGGGAACTGATGCCTTGGCCGACAAGAGCCAGCCCGCCCGGCGCCGTCGGCAAGAAGGTGGAGATCCCCTTGTCGCCAACTTCGGAAACCGGGCTGTTGTAGGTGTAGCGCAAGCCGAGGTTCAAATTGAGTTTCGGTGTGACCTGCCAGTTATCGGCCGCCCACGCCGCAAACGAGTTCACGTTGTAAACGCGCTGAGGGTCGCCGGTAGCGATGCTGGCGTGGGCGGGGCCGATGAGCCCCGCCAGAAAATCCGCCAGCGCCTTCTGCGGAGTGCTGAAACTGTTGTCGCTAGCCCAGGGGCCGGCAGTACCGTCGAAGGTGAATTGTCCACGGGAGCCCTGCTTGTAGAACGCATCCAATCTCTGCTTACGAATTTCCCCGCCAAACTTCAACGCGTGGCTGCCCATTTGGTAGGAGAGGCTGTCCGTCAGGTGCCCGGTGGTGTCGATCCGGCCAATTGGCGCGGTTGGACCTACACCACCGTTAGTGAAGCCGGTAATGTCAATTTTTGGCGCTCCAAAATCGGCAGGGTTGGTTACACCGGTGTTAAAGCCTAGAGATGGCATGTTGTAGCTGCTGTTCACATCGCTAAAGGACGCGAAGAGGTAGTTAACACCGAGCAGCAACTGGTTAACCAGGCGGGGAGTGAATACGGCGTTCCATACCCCGGCGACGCTCCACTGGCGGGCGGGCACCGTCTGAAAGAAATTCGGGTAGACCGATCCCGTACTGACGTTTCCAGCGGTGCCACCCACAGTGCCAGTTCCAAATGCGGTGTCCTCGCCGTCTCCAACAAACACATGTGCAAAAAAGCTGTGCCTATCGTTGAAAGCGTGGTCGAACTTGATGATGCCGTCGTTGTTCCTCCACGTTGCCTTGGCGGGGCTGAAGAAGTTCGGAAGTGCGGCAGGAGCGTCCTGAATACTGCTCGGCCAGAGTGCGTTGAAAACGGTTATCATCACCGGGTTCACCTGCACGCCGTACTTCGTTAGGACGGTCGTAGCCTGGGCAATCCACGCGCTGGAGGGGACAGTGGCCTGCAGCGATTGCCCCGCGGTAAGCCGCTGCTTCTCGTAGGTCAGGAAGAAGAAAGTCTTGTTCTTCAAGATCGGCCCGCCCAGCGAAAAGCCGAGATTTTCATTGCGCAGCTTGGGTTTGGCCTGATTTGGCGGCGCGAACGGGTTATGAGACGCCAAAGCTTCGTTGCGGTTAAAGTAATAGGCCGAGCCGTGCAGTTCGTTGGTGCCGGACTTGATCACCACGTTTACCATAGAGCCGGCGTCGCGCCCGAAATCGGCGTTGCCGCCCGCTTGCTGGTTGAACTGGTCGATGGCATCCACGGGCAGCAGCACGGCGGGCGTACCACCCACCTGGGTCTGGTTGACGGATACCTCGTTCCCCCACAGGTCGTTGTTATCCACGCCGTCGAGCTGATAGTTGTTCTGGGTGTTGCGTGAGCCGTTCATCGAGGTGCCAGCGTTGAAACCGGGCGTCAGTTGCAGCAGCTGCCGGAAATCGCGGCCGTTAAGCGGGAGTTCCTGTACCGGGCGCGTGCTGACCACAGCGTTAAGCGCGGCCTCGCTGGTTTCGAGCGTGGCTGCCGCAGCCTGAACTTCGACCGTCTGGGATTGCGCAGCAACACTGAGAGTCACCGGCAAGCTGCTGATTTTGCCAACGGCGACTTCGATGTCTTGCTTAAATGGCTGGAAGCCTTCCTTAGTCACGGTGGTGGTATAGATA
Source organism: Acidobacteriota bacterium (assembly GCA_003223065.1). Taxonomy (GTDB): domain Bacteria; phylum Acidobacteriota; class Terriglobia; order Bryobacterales; family Bryobacteraceae; genus Palsa-187. Next base: position 8,669 of record QHXU01000177.1, read on the forward strand.
CCGGTAGGCAATTCCGGAAAACTGAATTCGCCCACCGACGGAGTGTTCTGTATGCGCGTGAGTGCCGTGCCTTTATGGACGATCTTCACTTGTGCGTCAGGAACCGCGGCGCCACTGGTGTCAACAACACTGCCAGCAATAGCGCCGCGGAATGTCTGGCCCACTAACGCGCCGGAAAGCACGGTCAGAAAAGCTAGCGGCGCGACCACCCTTCGATTTGAATACAAACAGGAACGTGAATACATTAAGTTTCCTTTCCTTAGCTCACGGCAACACTCTAACTACGCCGACTCTGGATGAATCTTAACGCGGAGTTATTATTGTCCGGCTGCTTTCCCCACGCCCCTGGGATCAGTCGCACCGTAGCGAATCCCCGAATCCGGGTCGATGCCTATCATTTGAACGCCTCCGAGCGGGCGGACACCTCCAAGGTTGAACGAGTAGGGCCCCACCCTTTCAAGCTGATAGCCTCTTTTCTTCAACTCCTCGGCAACCTTGTCGTCGATGCGGCTTTCGATGGAAACCTTGTTATCATCCAGATCCAGAAGTCGCCCGGCATTCGGAAACCGTGGAGCTTCCTGAGCCTCTTTGAGGTTCTTATCCCATACTAGAACGTTCAGGGTGGTGTAGAAGGTGTTGGGCGTTCCGCCAGAAGATCCGGTCGCGAAGTAGGGTTTATCGCCTTTAAAAACGATTATGGGCGCTATCGGGCTGATGATGCGTTCGCCGGGGTTAGAACGAAAACCGCCCGCCGAGTCAAGGACAATCCCCCCGACAAACAAACCGGCATAGGAATAAACACCTCCGTAGATGGTGCTCGTAATGGAACAGACATTGCCATCCTTGTCCACCGCCGAGACATGATTAGTGCCCAACTCTTCCTCGTGTCTATCACTGGCCGGAGTCTGTTGGGCTGTCTGCATTGGCCTCTCCCTCGCGTGGCGCTTCATCTGTTCGATTTTGTACCGGATCAGCTTGTACTGAGCCTGAGCATACTCTTTCGACATTAACGACTGCGCTAGAGGGCGGTCAAATTCCGGTATCCCACTGTACTTGCGGGCATCATTGAACATGACGCGTAGAGTCTCAATCACCCATTGCAGGGAATCCGCCGATTGAGAGTAGTGACCCATGCCTTTCAAATCTACATTTTCCAGAATGTTCAGGCCCTCAGTGATCGCCACTGTGCTGGTAGCAGGTGGCGGGGGTCCCACGATTTGATAGCTCTTATAGGTGCCGCGAATGGGCTCCAACTCCAACGCTCGGTATGAATCAAAATCGTCCAGCGTAGCTTTCCCGCCAATATCTCGAATCGCCTTCACCATCTGCTCAGCGAACGGCCCCTTGTAGAAATAGTCAGGCCCCTTCTCAGCAATCTTTCTCAAGGTCGCGGCCATCTCCGGCTGCTTGAAGATGGCACCCACTGGCGGCAGATAGCCATTGGGGGCAAAGATCCGCCGGCCAGAAGGCTGCATGGTCAAAGTGATATATCTGTCTTGCATGATTGCGTAGGCTGTGCCGTAAAGGGGAAAGCCGTTTTCGGCATAGAAAATGGAAGGCTCCAACACTTCCTTCCAGCTCAGGGCACCATATTTCTGGATTGCGAGGTGGAAGCCTGCAATGGCGCCCGGGATCCGAATCGAGCGCCCCGTGACACCGTCCCTATCGGCTTTATATGGCATGACGTCTTCCTTGACGGCGTTGGGCTCGAAGTTGAGGACGATGGTTCTCTTCGTTTTTGAGTCATAATAGGTAAACGTTCCTCCGCCAGCAAAGCTGGACAATCCTACGTCGACCACGGCAGTAACCATGGTGGCGGCTATGGCCGCATCCATGGCATTCCCGCCGCGCCGCAGCATCTCTAGCCCGGCGTCGGTGGCAAAGGGATGCGCTGAGGAGACCATGGAGACGCGGCTCGAGGCTAGCTCTCTGGGGCCGGGTTCGATCGACACAGGCTCCATCGGATACTTGCCTTGTGGGTACAGCAAGAGGGGGAAGCCCACCGCAATTAAAGACAATACGACAGCAAATCTACTCTTGAAAAGAGCGGTCTTCATTCTTCGACTCTCCTTTGCGTTACATTGCGTCTTCTACCTTTGCGTTCGCATCCAGGGACGGCAAGTATTCCCTTCACGAGGGCTTTACCCTGTGGCTCAAACCATTCGCTAGAAATTATACTTAAGAGCCAATTGAATGACCCGCGGATTGGCCACAGTAGCTGAAATGACTCCCACACTTAGGGGCGCAGCCACGTTAGCCCCAGGTAAACCAAATTTTGGCGTATTTGTTAGATTGAAAACTTCGCCCCGAAACTGCAAGTTGGATTTCTCCGTCAAGCGGGTCGTTTTCTGCATGGACAAGTCCAGGTTCCGTTGGCTAGGCCCGCGTAGTATGTTCCTTCCGCAGTTTCCGAAGCCTGTTCCATCGAATAGTGCTGGCGCCCGTAGAAAGGCAGAAGTATTGAAATAGGCGTTCAACCGACTTTCGACCGACCCCGATTTTGACGAGGCAGCACCTGTGCATTGCGCGTAACTGGCCGATACGCCAAAAATAGACGCTCCCAACGAATCTGTGACGGAGAAAGGAACACCGGACTGAAAAAGCAGGACGCCAGAAAATTGCCACCGAGAAAGAACCTGTTGCAAGACTCTTGTCCCCCTACGAAGGTCGGGAGGCTCGTATACAAAGCTGAGAATAAATCGCTGAGTTCGATCGAAGCCTGATGGTCCATAATTACTCCTCCGGAAATCGGTCTGGTCACCCGGGTCTAAGTTCAGCTCTTGACCGTCCGTTGGGTCCCTTCCAGAGGAGGTATCTAGACTCTTTGACCAAGTGTAACTAGCTAGAAATTGAACCCCGCGGCCAAACCGCTTCGTAAGGCTGGCTTGCAAAGAATTATAGTTTGAGTTTAGCGTGGTATCGACACCGTAAGAACCGGCGCCGACCCCTAGCCAGGGAAGCCTGTTAGATACGTTTGCAACACTAGTCGTTGTTACTCCATGAACTGGGTTCTGTGGTGTAGCGATAAGTGCCTGATTGAATCTCGGCAAAAAGGGAAGGCGCGTGGACTTGGAACCTACGTATCCCACCTCAAGCATGAGATCCCGCGCCACTTCATACTGAACGTTGAGACTGTATGCTTGCACATACGGGTTCTTTACATATGGGGCAAAACTGACGAGGGCTTCCGAACTAGTAGGATCCCTTGGCACAAAACTCGGAAACGTCGAAGGCGCTGGCACAGGGGGGTTAAAAGGCACTTGGAACGTTGCAGCAGCGTTCGCCGCTCCAGTAGTACGAATCTGGGCGGCAAAAGGCCGAGCGTAAACAGTCTGGAGCGCGAACTGCCCATTGACCCTCTGATAATAAATACCATATCCGCCTCTTATTAGAATGACGCGGGGCTTGTCAAGGACACGCAAAGCAAAACCCAGGCGAGGCCCAAAATCCTTCGAACTTGTCGACCAAAGGCCCGTATCCGAACGTTTTACAACGCCAGGTGGGAGCACACCGTCATAGTTCGCGGGCACAACCCAACCGGAATAAGTGCCGGTGGTAGGCGGTTCGCGCTCTGCTATCGCTCGGTCGAAGTTGGCCATCCTGCCTTTAATGTCACTGGGCGGACTGCTGAATTCGTAACGCAATCCCACGTTTAGGGTTAACCGTCGGGTTATTCTAATGTCGTCCTGGATAAACCCGGAGAGGTCTGTATATCGTTCGTCCCTGCCAAAGTAGCCACTGCCTGCCAGCGAGGTGCCTACGTTACTAAAAGCAGTACCATTTTGTGCAGCGCTCATGCCAAGCAGGAAGTCTGGAAAACTCAGGAAAGTCAGAATCCCACGCGAGCCAAAGGGTGTAAACACCGTCAGTTGATGGCGCTTCGCCTCCACGCCTGTTTTTAGAATATGTCTCCCAAAAGAGTAGGACACTGTATCTCTCCACACAAACGTATCTGTGGTCGAGAGGGGTTCTGGAGTAGTGCCCGGACCGATGCTAAACAGCCCCGTGACAGAGATTCCGGCCATACCAGGCTGTCCCGTGGTAGACGTCATGCCGATATCGGAGTTTAGAATCGGCTCGATGGTCGATCCAATACCGTTAAATCGGATGTAACCAAACCTGAATTCATTTATCAACTTTGGACTGAATTGGTGTGTATCCACAAGGACTAGCATGCGATTCTGTCTATCCAACTTGAAGCCCCAACCCGGAACGGTAGCTGCGCCTGAGCGGAAGGGGGTCGTCTGAGGAGTAGATGTCGAAAAGAACCTGGCCGCCAGAATATTTTTCGCGGTGACGAGGTAATCCACGTTCACGCTAAACTGATTGTCTTGGAATCGTGCCGGTAATGAAAAGCTGGATTGTCCGATGCCGCCGGGCAAGACTAGTTGCGGGCTGGGGACGGCGAAACTCCCGTTTGGAAATTTAAAATTTAGGATCGCCAATGCGACAGGATTGATGTTTGATCCGTCTGGTGCGACCGCAACGCCCCCTCGAGCGCCCCGCTGGCCACCGAAGAGAGCGCCCAACGCACTTCGCGATCGATCGTTCGTCAGGGGAGGAAGGAATGTACTCACGGAAGATGTGCCCGGAGTCGCTCCGTTTATTTGACGTGTCCCCTCGTAGGACCCGAAGAAAAAGAGCTTATTCCTGCGAATCGGACCTCCAAATGTGAAACCAAACTGGTTTTGCTTGAGAACCGGCCGTGTCTGGGCGCTCCGATTCAGAAAGAAATCGTTGGCGTTGAGAGCCTCGTTGCGAAAGAATTCCCAGATGCTTCCGTGATACTCGTTGGTTCCGCTCTTGCTCACGATGTCTACGTTAGCTCCCGCATTCCGTCCGTAACTAGCGTCATACAAGGCAGTTTGAACCTTGAACTCCGCAATGGTGTCGGGAGCCGGGATCGCGAGACCAACCTCAGCGCCGCTCCCAGAAGCTGAATTGTCCGCGATGTTATTTGCGTCGACGCCATTAAATTGGAAGTTATTATAGGATCCTCGCGCCCCATTCGCAGTAACGTTCTGACTGCTTTTGCCCAATGCCGCGGCGTTGGCGGCCTCAGTCGTGATGCCTGGCGAAAGTGCTAATATCTGCGTAAAATTGCGATTGGCCAGGGGCAGCGCCACTACGGCGCGCTCGGATGTCACGCGGCCCAGCGCGGCGCTCGTAGATTGAACGAGTTCCGGAGATGCTGCCACCTCCACCTTCGTAGCCAAAGCGCCGACCTTAAGCTCCAGGTCTACAACCGTTGTCTCTGTCACGACTACCCGGACATTACGCAGGGTTGTGGTTTCAAAGCCTGGCGCTTGAACAGTTACAGAATAGCTGCCAGCGGGAAGCAAAGGTACCCTGTAGAGCCCTTCCGAATTCGTGGTTACCTTTCTCGACAGGCCGGTCTCCGAACTTGTCACCTGGACGTCAACGTCGGGCACGACCGCCCCGCTGGAATCCGTCAGTTTTCCAACGACGGCACCCGTACCGGGGGTTTGCGCACACAAAAAAGGAACCGCAGAAAGGAGCAGAACAAACGCAAGACTAAGATAACGGCTCGTAGTACCCACCGGTGTTCTCATGGCATGAACTCCTTTGGGAGCCGATGCTCGCTGAGCGCTGCGATTCTCGCGGATGCCAAGGGCGCTCGTCTCACGACTCAGCATACTCATTCTTATATGATTGTCAAGCGAAAAGTGTATAATTTTTCCTACAGCGTTCGGCGGGCCGGCAGATGGGAGTTAGCGAGGAGTGTGCGTGGGGATTCCTCTTGGCCACGAGGGAGCGAGGGGGACCGAACACTAGTACGAAGCGCACCTGGGCGGCCCGCCTTCTTGCAGCCGAAAAAAGGCTGGGCTCCGCGATCTTGGAAGATTGGAGACAAGGCACTTGACAGACCACTTTTGAGAAGCTTACGATGTTACGCGTATAAGAAACTATACGGCTAACGTCAATTTGATCAGAGGAGACCTATGACGAAGAAGCCCGAGGGAATGGACTTGAAGGAGAGGTGGGGGCCGATAGTCGACTGCATCGCCGATCTGCTCGGCCCAAACGCCGAAGTCGTCCTACATGACGTGCGCCATACCGATCACTCGATCGTCATGATTCGCAACGGGAGTGTTACCGGTCGCACCGTCGGGGCACCGCTAACAGACCTTGGCTTTTTCATGCTACGCGAATCTGAGAGAAAAATCCAGACGCTGGGAGTCTATCACAGCCGAAGCAGTTCGGGAAAACAGCTCAAGTGCAATGCCGCGAATCTTCGGGACGAAAAGGGCAACATCGAGGGCATTCTATGTATAAACATCGATGTGGGCACCCAAGAAAAAAACTACAACCGGACAAATGACGGTCAGGTGACCGAACACTACTGGACGAAGCCTGCAAAAGTGATTGAAAACATGGTTTCCGACGCCTGCCAGGGAACTTTAAGAGCTAACGGGGATCTTTCCAGGGAACAGAAGTTGGAGTTGATCCAGGCCTTGGACGCCCGAGGTGTCTTTCTTGCGCGAAATGCCGTCAAGAACGTATCGGCGACCTTGAACATCGCAATTCCGACGGTTTACAAGTACATCCGTATGGTGCGGAACCGAGGGGCCGGAATTGGGTCCTGAATCCTTGGGCAGGTCGAGCCGATGAAGTGGCTGGCGATTCCTTTAGTTTCCCTGGGTGTTTTTCCGGCCTCGATGTTTACGCCCCATCGACGGCCTCACTTTCGCCTCTGGTGCCGTGTACGTCAGCGTGGATGCGCCCACTCAAGGACGGATTCAAAATGATCCTATAGTTGCGGCATGCCCGCGCTGGCACACACCTAGTTGATGTCGGATTGGGAACATCAAACCTTCAGGTAATGCCCGAAAATGCTGGAGCCACCCGCCGGGGTTGAACCGGCGACCTGCTGATTACGAATCAGCCGCTCTACCAACTGAGCTAGGGTGGCCTGCGGAACGGCGAGGAGTGAAGGAACCTGGCACGATCCCTACATTCCCGAGCATATCACAGCCGCGAAAAAAGAACGGCCGGGAAGGATACACCTTCCCGGCCTAAGGAGAAACGAAGTTCCTCTGTGTCTAGAAAAGCACTTTCAATCCGAACTGCAACTGGCGCGGATCGAGCTGGCTCTGCACCACGCCGAACAACGGATCGTTGAGGATGCGTCCCACGATGTTGTAGTTCGAATGGTTCAGGGCGTTGAAGAACTCGGCGCGGAGCTGCAAGTTCACGCGCTCGCGAATCGGTATGTTCCTCTGCAGCACTACGTCGAGGTTGGTCAGCCCAGGCCCGATCACAGTGTTGCGTCCGACGCTGCCGAACTGGCCGGCAGGCGGCGCGCTGAAGGCCGAAGTGTTGAACCAGGCGCTGGTCGAGCGCAGTGATGAATCGAGCTGTTCGGATTGACCCGGCACGGGATTTGGACGCACGAAGATGCCGCCCGTGCCCGCGCCGACGTTGGCCGAATCACCCTTCAGGTTCACCGTGAACGGGAACCCGGTCTGCATGGTGTAAATGCCCGACAACTCGAACCCGCCCGCGAGCTTCGATCCCCAGCCTTGCTTCAGCCAGTGACCGTTCTTTCCAAAGGGCAGGCTGTAAAGCGCCGTCGTTACCCAGCGCTGCCGCACGTCGAAGCTGGCGAGGCCACGCTCGGCCGCCAGGTTGAACGAATCCTGCGGCGGCGAGTTTTCCGCGCCGGTCACGCCGCCTGCGTTGCGGAACTGCGGCGCATTCGTAATGGCCTTGGAGAACGTGTACGCGGTCAGGAAGGACACGCCACCGCTGAACCGCTTCTCCAGCCGCAGGAAGCCGCTGTGGTAGTTAGACTGCGCCGAGTGCGGCAGGAAGTTGACGAATCCAACCGGCACGGTGTTGCCGACCACCTGCAGATAGTTCGGGAAAACGGTTCCCGGGGCGTAAACCAGGCCCGCATAGGGACGCCTTGGATCCACCGATGTATTGGTGGATGGCAGGGCATTGTTCGGCTGGACGTTCTGTTCGAGTTTCAGACCGAGGGTGGCCAGATAACCGGCTTCGAGGACCACGTTCTTCGCCAGTTCCCGCTGCACCGAGAAATTCCACTGCAGGGAATAGCTGGTTCGCTGGTTGAGATCGATGCCGGCTGCCTGAATCTGTGTGGGGCCCACGACGCCCGGCCCAAAAACGTTATAGCCCTGCGTTGCCGGACTGTAAGTGGTGATGCTCCGGGTCTGGGCGATGTTGTCCGGCAGGCCCGCGGCCAGGCGGAACAACGGATTCGCATCCGAATTCGCGTAAAACACTCCGCCGCCGCCCCGCACCACCGTCTTTGGCGAAACCGCCCAGACGAGACCCACGCGAGGCGCAACGTTGTTTTTGTCGGTGTAGGCGCAGCCCTGTGGATAACCGCTCTGGCCGCAGACGAAGAAGGTCGGCGTATAGAAAGCGGTCTTCCCCGATGCGAAGATAGTCTGTGGAGACGGCACCTGCCCGTAATCGATCGAGCCCATCTGCGAGCGTGTGTCGTAGAAGGGCGGGGCAAGCTCATAGCGCAGGCCCAGGTTCAAGGTCACATTGGATCGAATCCGGAAATCATCCTGCACGTATACGGCGTACATCCACTGCTGCGCATCGATGCGGTTGGGGCCCACCGCGCGGCTTGCGGTCGAAGACAGCCCAAGCAGGAAATCCGCCACCGTGTTTCCGGTGAACCTTCCGGCAAACTGGAACGCGCCAAGCACGCTCGGCGCCTCGAAGCGGCTGTATCGCACCTGATCGATCTCGGCGCCAAGTTTGATCACGTGGCGGCCATGGGTCCAGGCCAGGTTGTCGTAGAGCTGATACGTGGTGTCGCGGCTGAGCGCGATCCCACCGCCGGCGTTGGTCGTGTTAAAGCTGCCGGCTCCTCCGAACAACGGAAAGCTTCCGCCCAGGTTGAATTGGGGCAGATGCGTTTCAGCGCCGTCCACGTTAAACGAGGGCTCGGGCAGACCCGTGGTGAGGCGCAGGCGGCTGAAACCGAGGCGCGTCTCGTTGAGCAGATTGCTGTGGATCACGTAGGTCGATCCGAGAGCCGCGTTGGTCGAACGCGCGTCGTTTAGCGCGGCGCGATCTGGAACGGTAAACGGAATGTTCGCATTTTCATTCGACCGCGAGAAGCGCCCAAACAGGTTCCATTTGGAGGTCGCCGTGAAATCCAAACGGCCGGAGTAATTGTTGTTGTTCTGCAGAAGCAATTCGTTGGTGTTCACATAGGCGCTGCCCGAGACAGGCAGCGGCAGAGCCTGCACGCCGGCGAGCGACAGCGGGTTCAACTGCGCCGTGGGGATCTGGTTGTTTGCGAACGGCTGGCCGGTCGCCGGATCCTTGATGGTTCCCTTGCTTTGGCTGAAATCGCCCTGGCGCTCCAGGGCAGTCGGAACCGTGACGGTGGTCAGATTCGCTCCCGCCTGGTGAACGCGCAGCCCTTCATAGGAAAAGAACGAGAACAGGCGATTCTTCACCAGCGGATTGCCCAGATTGGCGCCGAACTGGTTGCGCTGGAATTGGGGCAGGGCGCTGGCCAGGTTGAAAGGCCGCGCATCCACATCTTTGTTCCGCAGAAACTCCCAAGCCGCACCGTGCAAATCGTTGGTGCCCGATTTCGACACTACGTTCACGGAGGCGCGCGAGTATTCGGCCGGGACCATCGCCGTCTGGACCTGGAACTCCGCGATCGAGTCGATGGCCGGGGAATAGTTCAGCGAGCTGTAATCCGGATCGATGTTCACCGCGCCGTCGAGAAGGAACTGGGTGTTGTTGGTCCGGTTGCCGGCAATGCTCACGCCGCCTATCTGTCCTTGCCGCAGCCCGTTCTGCTGCACCGTGCGCCCGCCCGGATTGACGCCGGGCACCAGCAGCACCAGTTGCAGGAACTGGCGGCCGTTCAGCGGAAGAGACGGCAACTTTTCGCTGCTCACCACCGTGCCTTCAGAATCGTTCTCTGAATTCAGCGCTGAGACGTTGCCTTGCACATCCAACGCTTCGGTGATCGTGCCGATTTCCATCCGCACGTCGATGCGTCCCACCTGCGCCACTTGAACCACCACGTGCGAGTCACGGTATTGTTTGAATCCTGTTGCTTCGACCACGAATTCGTAGCTGCCCGGCGGCAACAACGTGAAGTAGAAGAGCCCCTTGTCATCGGCTTTGAACTCTCGAATGGCGCCCGTGGCCTCGTTGCGCAGCTGGACCTTCGCGCCGGCCACCGTCGCACCGGACGGGTCTTTAATTAATCCGAACAGCACCGCCGTATCCGACTGGGCCATTACCAGAACAGCGCCCAACGCCAGCAACACGGCGGCTCGCAGAAAAGATTTCATCAGAAGGCTCCTCATTGTGTTGTGAGATATCGTCAGTTTGGAAGGCAATCTTTACCTTAGCCAGGCACCTTGGCACTTGCGTCTTGAAACATTCGGTGCCTAATATGTTTCATGTACGGCCACCTTAATTCTAGTACTAGTTCGGCGGTTTCGACAACAGTTTTCGCTAACAGGGCTCAAAGGTTAAACTTATTCCCTGGCTCCGCCGATTCTCTTAGAGGAGTTGAGGACCGAAGGTACCCGTCTTGATCGATCCCAAGCAAC
>QHXU01000359.1 GCA_003223065.1 Acidobacteriota bacterium
CCGCAGCGGCATATGCGGCCGAGCAGAAACCGCCGGACCGCGGCGTCCTGGCTCAGGCGCTGGACGAACAGGCGCGCTTGCAGGACCAGTTCCTTGAGAAGACAGGAGGCCGGGAGCGGATCGCTACGCTCCGCGATGAGATGCAGAACATCATGGAACAATGCGCCGGGATTTATCGCTCGGGCGATTCGCTCGCCGGCGCCGCGGGCAAGCTTCTCGAGCTCCAGGAACGATTCCGCAACATTGCTCTTGACGATCGCAGCCTGACCTTCAACACGGAACTGCTTTCCGCGCTCGAATTGTCGTACATGCTTGAGGTCGCCGAGTCGATTGTCCAGTGCGCCCTGGAGCGCACCGAGTCGCGAGGGGCCCACCAGCGAACTGACTTTCCCGCTCGCAATGACGAGAAGTTTCTGGCGCACTCGCTCGTATACCGCCGCGCCGACGGACGTCCCCGTGTCGAATACTCGCGCGTAACCATCACGCGTTGGCCGCCCGGCGAGCGGGTCTACGGAAGGTGATCCACAATGGCTGACACAATCACGCTCGAAGTAACCCGCTACCATCCGGGGCGCGATAAGGAACCCGGACTTCAAACCTACGGGGTCCCCTTGCGCAAGGAATGGGTTATTCTCGACGCGCTGAATTACGTCAAAGATAGATTGGACGGTTCCCTGACATTCCGTTGGTCCTGCCGGATGGGAGTCTGCGGAAGTTGCGGAATGATGGTGAACGGAGAACCCAAACTCACCTGCGCAACGTTTCTCTCGGACTACGCTCCCGGTCCCGTCCGTGTCGAGCCGATGAAGAACTTTCCCATCCTGCGGGACCTGGTCGTCGACCCCTCGGACTTTCTGGTGAAGCTCACGAAGTCGAAACCGTGGCTGATTCGGAAAGAAGAAAGGCCCTTGGCGGAGGGCGAATATCTCCAGACTCCCGAACAATTGGATACGTACAAGCAGTTCAGCATGTGCATCAATTGCATGCTGTGCTACGCTGCCTGTCCTGTGTACGGACTGGATCCGCTATTTAGCGGACCTGCGGCCATCGCTCTGGCGCAGCGGTACAACATGGACTCCCGGGACCAGGGGGCGGACGAGCGCATGGATATCCTCTCGCAGCACGACGGAATCTGGGGTTGCACGTTCGTCGGCGATTGCACCGAGGTCTGTCCCAAGAACGTCGACCCGGCCGGGGCTATTCAGCAATACAAGCTGACGGCTACCAGGGAATGGGTGAAGTCTTTTTTGATGCCGTGGCAAGGAAAGTGAGGAGAGCATGCCTGGCTCCGCTCAAGTTTTGCCAAAGATGTACCGGACTCGAATGTCCACCTACTGGTGGCTCGGCCGTTGGCCGTATCTGAAATTCATCCTTCGCGAGCTGAGCAGCGTCTTTGTCGCCTGGTTTGTCATCATGACCCTGCTGCAGATCGACGCCTTGCGCAGGGGACCCGCGGACTACATGGAATTCCAGGAATGGTTGCGCAATCCCGTCGTAATCGCACTCAATATAATCAGCTTTTTCTTTGTGATCTTTCACGCCGTGACCTGGTTCAACCTGGCCCCGAAGGCGATGGCCATCCGCGCGGGTGGAAAGCGGGTTCCCGCCGTGCTCATCGCGGGGCCCAACTACATCGCCTGGGTGGCGATATCCGCCGCCGTGGCCTGGCTCCTTCTGCGAGGCTAAATGAGCAAGCGATCGAACGAACCGTTTCTCTGGCTGCTCTTCAGCGCGGGCGGCGTGGTTGCTGCGATGCTGATCCCGATCCAGCTGTTCCTGTTCGGTCTGGCGTTTCCGCTCGGGTGGCTGGACGGTCCTGGCTATCAAAGTCTTCTCGAATTAGTCAGGCACCCCCTCACGCGGCTGTATCTGTTCGCTCTCTGCACCCTTTCCCTGTTCCACTTTGCTCATCGATTCCGGTACACACTCTACGACGGTCTGCAAATCAAGCATCTCAACGAACTGATCAACACGTTCTGCTATGGCGGAGCAATCCTGGGAACCGCGGTTACCGCATATTTACTTTGGATAATCCCCTGACGGCCATTTGACAGGAAATTTAAATATTTCATTGCATGCCGTGTTCGCGGCGGCTTGCGTCTTTTTCAGCCACTTCTGATCCGTTTTTTGATTCTATCCCTCAGAAATTTCAGGCTCGTGTTCACGGCCCCATGAGGGCGTCCGGCGCGCCGGAATAATCGCCCATTTTTATCAATAATTAACTATCAGTACTCCCAAATTATAAGCAGCTATCCGAAAGATAGGTTGTTACAAACCCGTTCGCATTGTAAGTTTCTTGTATCTGGACACTAGATCCATTTAACTCCGAGACCCGCGGCACTTTTCCGAATCCAAAGCCGCGGGCCGGTGGGAGAGCTCAAAATGAGACGCGCATTGAGAACTGGGGTTTGTCTGTTCGCTTTTGTGATTCTGGCGATTTCGCAGCAGTCGCGAATCACAAGCGGGATGTGGGCGCCTATTGGCCCTATGCCCGTGGCCAGGACCGGAGCGTGCGCCGCGCAGTTATCGGATGGCCGGATTCTCATTACAGGCGGTTTGGGCTCAAGTGGCGCGCTGAACACGGTCGACCTTTTCGACCTCGATGGTTCCGCCTCCGCCGCCGAGCCCATGTCGGCCGCTCATAGCTTTCATACTTGCGTGACGCTCCAGGATGGGCGGGTGTTGGTGGCAGGCGGTTCAGATGACATCGCCGCGACCAATCTCGCCGAGATTTACGATCCGGCCGTGAACCGATGGTCGACGGCCGGGCAAATGGAGTACACGCGTTCCGGTCATACGGCGACGTTGCTCAAGGATGGCCGCGTGCTGATCGCCGGGGGGGAGAGTCAGGGCTCGGTGAGAAACACGCTCGAGATATTCGAGCCGGGGAAGAATTCATTTCGCTTCCTCTCGACCGGCGTCCTTTCCTCCGCGAGGAAAGAGCACGCAGCGGTTCTGCTGCGGGATGGCCGCGTTCTGATCGTGGGCGGCTCGGACGGAACCAACGCCTTGGCCTCGAGCGATTTTTTTGACACGGCCGCCGGCGCCGTCTTACCCGGTCCTGATCTCGCGGCGCCTCGCGCCGGCCTGTCCGCCACGGTGATGCTGGACGGCACTGTGCTGATTGCGGGAGGTAACAACGGATCGGAAGACGCGGCGACAGCGGAGATTTACGACCCGGCTGCGAGCCAGGTAGTCGAATCTGTGCGGATGACAGCGCGCCGTCGCGGACACCTGGCCTTCTTGCTGCCTCACAATAACCAGGTCCTGCTTGTAGGCGGAGACGCAACCGGAAGTTCGGCCGAACTGTATACGCCGTGGCGTCACGTGTTCCAGCCGACAGGAGGTCTTGAGGAGGCCCGCTCGGGAGCTGTGGGCGCGGCGATGGCTTCTGACGGCTTGCTCCTCCTCGCCGGCGGCAGGAGCAGGAGCCGGGTCCTGGAGAGTTCCAGGGCCTATCGCTTTGCCACCTTGAAGACGGATCAGGAATATTATGATCCGGGCGATGTTGTCGCTGTCACCGGTTCTGGTTGGCAGTCCGGCGAGAATGTGGCCTTGATGGTACACGAGTCTCCGAAAAGGCACGCTGATCGTACGCTGAATGTGAAGGCCGATGCGTCGGGGAAGATCGAAACTGAAATCCGCCAACTGATCCAGGATCCTGCCATGGCTTACTATTTCACGGCCCAGGGATCGCTTTGGCAAGCCCAGACCTCGAGCGGCAGTAACCCGGCGGCAAATCTCAACCAGTGCGCGGAGGGCTCGGGTCTGTCGGCGTTGCAGCAGCTAACTGCTCCTTGCAACTGGGTGAACGGTAACGTGAACGGAAGCAAGGCGACCTATTTTGAAGGAGACTCGCTTCCCTATCAATTAGTCATGACCAGCC
>QHXU01000366.1 GCA_003223065.1 Acidobacteriota bacterium
CCCCGAATCCCGTGAGATTCCGGATCTGGTAGTTATAGCCGGCGATCGAGGCGAACGACTTAGCCTGGCGTCGCCACTCCAAAAAATCCGGCGTAAGGGTCAATTCATCAGTGCTGCTTCCGTGAAGGACCTCCGTGAACCACGCGAGCCGATCCGGATCGGCGTAAGGAAGCGGGCGAAAAGCAATAGCATTGAGCACCGAGAAGATCGCCACCGTTACACCGACTCCCAGGGCGAGCGACAGAATCGCCGCGCTGGCGAATCCAGGGCGCCGCAGAAGCATGCGAGCGGCGTAGGTCAGATCGTGGCGCATGATTGTTTGAACCCACGCTTCGGATTTGGTTCCCGCTCCATTAGACCAGCCGATCAATGCGCGACATCAGGCCACTTTCTGACGCACGACTTAACGCGGGCAGAGGAGGCGCGAAACTAAATACCTTTTCTTGCTTTGCTCAAAGCTTAGCATTCAAATCGCCGAGTCTTATGGACAACTCGATCAAGCTCCCGACATCGAGGAATCTGTTCAGCTTTTCCAATGGTGTGGCGGCCTTTGCGAATTCTTCTTGCACGTCCATGAAGGCCTTACTCATCAGCGTGAGCATATCTGACTGGAGGTAGTGATCGAGCATTCCTAAACGCTAACGACTAAGCCGGAGCTATCCCAGACCCAAAAAGTTTCGGCCCAACTTCCGCATGGCCGACCAATCCGACGGGAATCGGGTCCTTACTCCTCCCGCAGCGCCGTCATCGGGTCGGTGCGCATGGCGCGGAGCGCGGGGAAAAACGCTGCCGCGGCTGCCACCAGCAGCAGCACTCCGACTGCAGCCGCGATTGTCACGGGATCGCTGGGGCCAATGCCGAATAGCAGCGCCGCCAATACCTGTCGCAGCGCGATGCATCCCAGCGCTCCCAACGCCACACCCGCGGCGGCCAACGCAAGCGCACGGCCGGTAATCATCCGGAACATGGTGGAAGGCCGCGCGCCCAGCGCCAGCCGGATGCCGATCTGCGTCCGGCTCGCCGTCACGATATAGGAAAGGACTCCGTAGAGCCCGACCGCGGCCAGCACCAGCGCCAGCACCGCGAAGGCCCCCAGAATCTCCATCTGGAATCGCTGCCGCGCCAGAGACTCCGCCAGAACGGATACCATCGTGCGCGGCGCCGGAGCGGAATCCGGATTCACCGCGCGGATGGCGCTGCGCACCGCACCGGCGACGCTGGCCGGTTCGACCTTGGTGCGCACTACCAAGTGGCCGTCCGCGAGCAGTCCCGGGTAGGTCTGCTGCGTGTATAAGACGTATGCCAGCGAATCAACAGACTTCGTAAGGCTCGACTGGCGCGTGTCGCCCGACACCCCGACGATCGTCAGCCAGTTCACCTTGCGGTTGAAGCTGTCGAACCAGATCCGCTGACCGATCGGATCGGCCCCGGGGAAGTATACGCGGGCCATCTCCTGGTTGATCACCGCGACGTGTTGGCTGTTTTCGGCGTCGCCGTCGTTGAAGTCGCGGCCACGGAGCAACGGAATCCGCATCGCGCTCAGATAGCCCGGGCTGACAACCACGTAATCGGCGTCAGCCGATTGTGACCGCTCGGGCCTGCCTTCGATATTGAAATGGCCATCGGGATGAAAGCCGGTAATGGGGAGATTGGAGGCCGTGCCGGCGG
Source organism: Acidobacteriota bacterium (assembly GCA_003223065.1). Classification (GTDB taxonomy): domain Bacteria; phylum Acidobacteriota; class Terriglobia; order Bryobacterales; family Bryobacteraceae; genus Palsa-187. The sequence goes on from QHXU01000366.1 coordinate 1,669, forward strand.
CTTCGACACCCGGAATCGCGCGGATGCGGGCCAGCAGCGCCCCATACTGCGCAATCGTTGTCGGCATCTCGCCGTTGGGGAACGAAGTACCCGAAACCAGCACGTGGTCGGACCGGAACCCGGGGTCGATCGAGCGCAGGTTCCAGAAACTGCGCGCCAGCAGCGCGGCGCCGGCGACGAGCACCAGCGACAGGCACACCTCCGAGACCACCAGCGCCGACTGCGTCCGCTTCGAGGCGCGGCTCGCGGTCGCCGAACGCGAACCCGACTTCAGCGCGTCATTGACGTTCATGGTGGAGGCGCGCCAGGCGGGCAGGAATCCGAACAGCAGTCCAGCGGCGGCCGAAATCGCCAGCGCGAACGCCACTACGCCGCCATCGATCTGGATTTCGCCCAGCCGCGGCAGTTCAGGCGGCAGCAACACCCGAAGCAGTTCCATGGATAGCGACGCCAGCAGCAAACCGGCAGCGCCCCCGGCGGCGCCTAGCAGCAGGCTTTCGGTGAGCATCTGCCGGATCAGGTTGCGGCGCCCGGCTCCCAGCGCCGAGCGCACCGCCAATTCGCGCGATCGCGCCGTGACCCGCACGAGCAGGAGATTGGCCACGTTCAGGCATACGATCAACAGCAGGAATCCGACCGCCCCGAACAGCATCAGCAGCGCCGGCCGTACCTGGCCTACCACGTGCTCCTGTAGCGCGACAATGGCCGCATCCTTCGCCTGGAATGGCGACGGATACTGCTGCTTGATCCGCCGCTCGATCCCGCCCACTTCGGCCTGCGCCTGTGCCAGGGTGGATCCGGGCTGCAGGCGTCCCAACACGCGCCAGTTGTGTCCGGTCCGCCCCGCAGATGCGGGGTTGCCGGTCGCGGTGATCGGCAGCCAGATCTCAGTTTGCTCGGGCCAGGCAAAGCCAGGGGGCATGACCCCAATGACGGTAGCCGCTACACCGGACATCCGCAACCTGTGGCCGATAACCGCGGGATTGCCGCCGAACGCGCTCTGCCATAGCCCATACCCGATCACGGCGACGGGCGCCCCCGTCTTCACTTCATCCGCTGCCAAGGTGCGGCCGAGGTGTGCGGAGACTCCCAGTGTTGTGAAGAAACTTTCGTCCGCCAGTGCGCCGCGGGTGCTCAGTGGAAGTTCGCCGCCCGCCACGATCACCGGGAAGTCCGCGAACGCGGTCATCGAGGTGAAGCTATGGCTCTGCTCGCGCCAGTCGAGGAAGTTGCGATACGCCACCTGTGTCTGGCGGCCCTTATCGTTCACTTCGGCCACCCAGGTGAGCCGCCCAGGGTCTGGGTAGGGCAGCGGATTGAGCAGGACGGCCTTCACCACGCTAAATAGCGAGGTGCCGGCGCCAACGCCGAGCGCTACCGTGAGGATCGAAATCGTGGTCAGGCTGGGGATGCGCAAAAGGGCGCGCGCGCCCTGACGAAGTTCCTGGAGCAGCATAGGCCTCCGCAATGCAATTGCTCCGCCGCGCTAAATAACTGATTTTCAGAGTTGAGTAATGCCAACCAGTGTCCGGTTTTGGGATCGGCGGACTTCGCCCGGTGCCAGCTCTGGTAACCTCTTGCGCCAAATTCCAACGGGCAGCAGCATGAGGTCAGCCGCATAGACCTCCTTGCTTGAAAGGTTAGCACCGCCCATGCGCAGTTGACGCTGTGCTGAACATCAAGCGCTCCTTTTAGACCAACCCGATGGTGAGAGTATTTTGAGTCAAATTTGAAGGAGTGCTCAGGAGCACGAGAGAATGAGGGCAGTATGCTCATCCGTCACGACCGGCGCTTCGGCGGTGCTAATGCGGTTTGCATGCGCAACAGCTATACTGATCCGAATGATTCCTGCTCACGACGAGGTCGGATGGGGGCAGCGCGCGTCTGAAGTTGGTTCGCTGCTCGCGGCAGCGGTTTTGATCGGGATCCATATTGAGCGGCTGGTTGCAGCGCCGTTGACGTGGACGCTGGCGATCGCCGCGGCGGCCGGAGCGGTTTTCGCCGATTTCATTTCCGGCTTGGTCCACTGGTTCGCCGACACGTGGTTTGAGGAAACTATGCCGATCCTTGGCCGCCGGCTGCTTCGGCCCTTTCGCGTGCATCACGTCAATCCCGACGATTTTTTGCGCCGCGATTTCATCGATACGAACGGCGATGTATC
>QHXU01000367.1 GCA_003223065.1 Acidobacteriota bacterium
CGCTGCGCTCGAGAACAGCATCCGGATCGCAGAATCGCAGCCGCTCAAGAGCGAACTCGATCAGCTTGACGCTCAGGACGGGGAAATGCGCACGGGCGGACGCAACATGATCGCGACGTATCAGAAGGCGTTCAGCTATCGGCCGGGGCCGGCTGATATGGGCAAAGCACGTTACGTCAGCATCAGTGTATTGCGGATCCGTCCCGGCCGTAACGGGGATTTTGCGGAGAGGACAAAACTGTTGAATGAGGCTTTCGAGAAGTCCAAAAACCCGCAGGGAACCGCGGTCTATAGCGTTGCATCCGGGGCTCCTGCCGGGACTTACCTCGTTTTTCGCGGAATGACTTCTCTCAAATCCATGGACCCGGACTCGTCGCGTATGAGCATGGCCGACGCCTTTGGGCAGGAGAATCTGGCGCGTTTCCAGAAGCTGCAGCAAGGTGATCCTCAGCAACGAGAACATCCTGTTCGGCATCAACCCGAGGATGAGCTATCCGCCCAAGGAATTCGTCACGAGCGATCCTGATTTCTGGGCGCCGAAGCCAAAGACCGCGGCCAAGCCCACGGGCACGCAATAACTGATTCCGCGCGAAAAAAGAAAGTATTGGCGTCTTCCGTCGCGACAGCTGAGCGTAGAATTAAGACGAGGTTTACGCTCATGGCCGAAAAAACATCGATCTGTTTCTCGATCGCCTGTGTGGCGCTCTTGTCAGCCGCTCTGATGGCACAGGAAAGGCAGCCTGGAAGCGACGCTCTCACAGGGCTTCCCGATGAGCGCGGCGTTTACTACCGCACGGCTTCCGGTTGGGTGGGTCTGCCAATTACGGTGTTGATGCCGTTCTATGATGGCACCGCAAAACAAATGTTCGGCGCGGGTCCGCGCGACGCTGTCGCGGCTATGCCGGGAGCACACGCCGCAATCCGGATCGCCAACGCGAGGCCCACGTTCTATCTGCGCGGCTTTTCGCCCGGCAGCAGACTCTATCTGGTGCAAGGAACCGAAAGAGAGGATTACCGGGAACTGCGCATGACTGAGAGGGGTCATTTTCCGCCCTCGCCTCGCCTTCGCGCCACGGATATGCAAGAAATCGAACTGGCGCCTGCGGGAGCCAACGTGGTAACAATCAAGCCGCACGCCGACCTTAAGCCCGGAGAATACGCAATCCTTTCGGTTCCCGAGCCGCGGTATCGATGGATTCACCTCGCCTTTGCGTTCGGAGTATCCAGCGGCGCCGGCGGTGCGCGGTAGTTATCCGCTCTGAGTCGCGCCAAGAAGACGGGGCAGACGGCTCAATTCGGCATCGGTGGAATCATTCGGCACAGAACAACCTGGCGCCAGGATAAAACGTAAACCTGCGCCCTCCTGCGCCGCCTGCCATTGCTTCTTCAGTTCCGGGGTCTCGAGCTTACGATAGTTCTTCTCATCGAGCCCGGTCATCAGCACGCCGGCGTAATTCTTCCGGTAGTGCTCCGCCGATACGCCTGTACCCTGCACTGAATAGTTGATCGCGGCGGCGGGCCACGGCTTTGTGAAGTGGTCGAGGTACACATGGCCGCCGTGCAGGTGCAGGATATTTAAAGGCACGCCGCGGACGGCGTCGAGAACCATCCGATCGAAGGGTTCACTGAATTTCGCGTAATCCTCCGGGCTGAGGAATTCGGGCTGCGCATTGGCGATTGCGAGAAAGATACCTGAAGCGCCGGCCGTGATCGCACGCTTCGCGTGATTAGCTTCGGACCGCGCAATAACCTGCAGCGCGTCGGCGAGCGTCTGAGGTTTGGTCTGTTTCAATTCGGCGACTTCTTTTTGCGACGACAGCTTCTCCGCGACATTCCATGGATTGAAGATCGTTTCGACAAAGTAGGCGTCCTTGCCAACTCCTTCGCGGATCAGCTCGAGCGCGCGGATCTGCGCCGGGAACGGGTTGTCCAAAACCTTCAGGTCATACCAGGCGCCGCCCGGCTTCGGGTACGGAAAATCGCTCATCACCTTTACCAGGTCCGTGCCGAACTGTCTGTGGAACTGGATCGTAGCCTGGGCGTGCCGCTCGGGTCCCTCTTTTTCCAGGCCGAAGTGGTGCCAGAAGGAGAAGGGCGGGCGGTCGAGCGCCTTACCCTTGAGCGCGCCGTCGACGCGCTCTTTGTGCGATATCGCCGTGCGAGTCTGGGCCGCGGCAGCGCAGGCGGCGGCAGCCGACGAAAGAAAGCCGCGTCTTGTCAGGTTCGATTTCAGCTCTATCATATGCTCCAGTATATGATTGAAAAAAGGAGCCCTGAACACAAATGGGTTTTGGACGCCGGCCGTTTTTCTGGATCGCGCTTCCGCTGCTGGTTGCCACTGTGAGCGCGGCGGAGTTTCCGGCTCCGGCCGTCGACGTTCCCGCCCTGTCCGGCGAGAAAACAGCTACTGCCGTGCTCGCGGCGGGATGTTTCTGGGGAGTGGAAGCGGTCTTCGATCATGTCAAGGGCGTTTCGGAAGTCGTGTCCGGTTTTGCGGGCGGCAGCAAGTCCACGGCGCATTACGAGTTGGTCAGCACGGGCCGTACCGGACATGCCGAGTCGGTCAAGATCACCTACCATCCATCGCAGATCTCGTATGGCAAGCTGCTTCAGGTCTACTTTTCCGTAGCGCACGACCCGACGCAGCTCAACCGCCAAGGTCCCGATGAAGGAACACAATACCGGTCCGCGATCTTCTACATGAACGATGACCAGAAACGCGTTGCCGAGGCGTACATTCAGCAGCTCAACAACGCGAAGCTTTTCTCCCACCCGATCGTGACACAGGTTGTGCCGCTCTCCGGCTTCTACGCCGCCGAGGAATACCATCAGCACTTCATCGCGCGCAATCCGTCGAATCCCTACGTGGTCTACAATGACCTGCCGAAGCTCAATCGGCTGAAGCATCAGTTCCCGGAGCTGTGGACGGGAAAATGACCCGGTCCGGGAGTTGGGCGTTCGGGCTAGAATGAGCCGATGAGGTCTAATGACCAGCTACGAGAATGAACTCGCGCAGATTGTCGCCGAGTTGAACCGGGCGGCATCCGGATCGCGCGATCCGCGAAAGGACGTGGGGCAGGGTTCGGCGACGCTGGACCAACTGCTGATGCATGCGGCGCAGCGTGGTGCTTCCGACGTCCTGCTGATCGCCGGGTCTCCGGTGACGTTGCGCTTGAACGGGGCGCTGGCGCCCGCGGCCGGACCCGCGCTGGGCGCGGAAGATACGGGCAATCTGCTGCTGCCGCTTTTGACCAGCACACAGTACCAAGAGCTGCAGCGACACAAGTCCGTGGATTTATGTTTCACTCGCGAGGGCATCGGGCGTTTCCGCGCCAACATCCACCATCAGAGAGGAACGCTGGCAGGGAGCATCCGGTTGCTGCCCGAAAAGATTCCGACGCTCGAATCGCTGCATTTGCCGGTGACGCTGAAACGCCTGGCAGACGCGCGACAGGGCCTGCTTCTGATCACCGGGCCGACCGGTTGCGGCAAGAGCTCGACGCTCGCGGCGCTGCTCGATTTGATCAACACGCACCGGCGCGGCCACATCGTGACGATCGAAGACCCGGTCGAATACGTGCATACCAACCGCAACTCGGTCATCGAACAGATTGAGGTTGGGCACGATACGCCCGACTTCGCCCGTTCCGTCCGCAGCCTCCTGCGGCAAACCCCGGATGTGATCCTGGTTGGGGAGATGCGCGATCCCGAAACGATCGCAACAGTTCTGACCGCGGCGGAAACGGGGCACCTCGTGCTTTCCACGCTGCACACTAACGACACTTCACAGGCGGTCTCGCGCATCCTGGATTCGTTCCCCGCGGGAAACCAGCCGCAGATTCGGCAACAGCTTTCGCTCGCGCTCCTGGCGATCGTCGCCCAGCAGCTCCTTCCGGCCGCGGATGGCACTGGGCGTTACCCGGCTGTTGAGATCATGGTGGCGACACACGCCATTCGGAACCTGATCCGAAAGGGAGAAGACCACCAGATCTATACGACCGTCGGAACCGGGCGGGCTGAGGGCATGATTACAATGGAACAATCGCTCACGGAGATGGTGCGCGCCGGACGAATTGAGCGCGATACAGCGCTGGCGCACTGCTTCCGTTCCGAGGATCTACGGCGGTATCTCGAGTAGTTTAGCGGTGCCGGTACTCATATGCCACGTACCTGAACCCACCGAACTATTCACACATTTCAGGCAACTCCGTAGGCTGGATATCAGGGTACGACGATGAATCTTGTTTTACTGCTCGTCCTAGTTGCACAAGCCTGCCTGGGCGTCTGCGCCTGGCTGACTCCTCAATGCTTGCGCTGGCTTGCCGCACACTTGCTCACCCGGGCGGATGTGCTGACGGCAGCGAGGTCCGAGAGCGAACGGCGGATGAATTTCTGGCGCGGCGAACTGGGCCTGGATAGCAGGTCTCTTCCGCCGGATGCGAGCCAGGCGCTCGATCCGGTGCCCGAATTTGTGCGGCGTTGATCCCAGCTTTTAAAGGATTCCAAGACCGACGCTAAGAAACGAACTGTTAGTACGAACGGCCCTCTTGCTTTC
>QHXU01000374.1:0-4738 GCA_003223065.1 Acidobacteriota bacterium
TACCGTAACGCAGCCACCGGTGACGACGCCCGTGCCGGTGATCGACGGCGGCGTTGCGGGCGCGGCGCTGAGCGTGCCGGCAGTGCGCGCGCTCTCCACCGGCGGCATCGCCAGCGTATTCGGAAAGAACTTCGGGGCAGGGACCACCTTCCAAAACGTCGCGCAGGACGATCTGCTCAACGGTCGAGTATCAGTGAATTTTCGCAGCGTTTGCGTGGATGTCGCCGGGGTCCGCGCTCCTGTGTTCGGAGTCTCCGACGGGCAGGTTAATTTTCAAGTGCCCGTGGTCGGATCAGGGGGCACCGCCGCTGTGCGGGTGATCGCCGCCTGCGGCACTCCGACCGAGGTCGCGAGCGATTCCTTGAGCGTCGCTACGCAAGCCGCCACGCCCGAATTCTTCTACTTTGCCCACAATCCCGACGGGCACAACCCAGTCGCGGCGACGGATTCCATTACAGGCGTAGCGATCGCGGCCGCGGACTTGTTCCCCGGCAGCGGGTTCGCGCCCGCGCATCCCAAGCAGTTTGTGACCATTTACGCCACCGGCTTCGGGGCCACGAGCCCGTCTTTTGCACCGGGTGAATTCCCCGGCACGCTTGCATCAGTCACGAGCGACGTGCGAGTGCAGCTAAATGGGCACGAATTGCCTGCCACGAATGTACTCTATACCGGTGTCACCCCCTTCAGCCCTGGACTTTACCAATTGAATGTATTGCTGCCCGATGACACTCCGGATGGCGATCTGGCGCTGGTCATACAGATCGGTGGCTTGCAAAGCCCGGCCGGCGCATTCCTGACAGTGCGCGGCAATCAGAACTGAAACTCGAATGAAATAGGGGATCTCATTCGCGCGCGCCTCTCGCTTAGACAGCATTTGAAAGTGAGTAAGCGGATGACCGGATCGACCGTATTACTGTTTTCCTATGGAACGTTACAGAAAAAGAATGTGCAGATTGCCAACTTCGGCCGTGAACTAACGGGCCGCGAGGATGCGTTGCCCGGCTACGCCCGGGGGATTGTGGCTATTGTTGATCCGGGAGTGGCGGCGTTGATCGGTGAATCGCATTACGCGAACGTCGAACCGAGTTCCAATCCAGAGGATTCGGTCTCCGGAACGGTCTTCGAAATCACGGAGGAAGAGCTGGCTGCCGCGGACAAGTACGAAGAAGCCGCCGAATACCGCAGAATTTCCGTTACGCTCAGGTCAGGCGATGAGGCGTGGGTATACGTCCGGGCCTGACGATCACGACTTAGGATATGAGGTAATGCAGGACGCGATCACAATCGAGACAGACCTCTTCGAACACCGGGAGGTGAAGCCACATTTCATCAATCCCTGCTGTTTCGGGGAAGATTTTGCGATCTGGCTGAGAGGGGAACTTTCCCGTCTGGCTGGGGAGGGGTTCTCCTTGTCGGAACCAATCCAAGAGGACTACGGGTGGGGGCTTTGGGCCTCGCACGGAAAAGATCCTTTTTGGATTGCGCTGTCGTATGTAGGCGACGGACCTCAGGAAGAACCGGCCCAGTGGGTCGTCTCGGTTAACTATGAGGCCGGCTTGAACCTAGTCAAGCGTCTATTTCACAAGCCGAATCGCGAGGCGTTCGCCGTGTTGTGTGAGCGGATCTGGCAAGCCATCCGGTCAAACCCCGCGATCCGGACAATCGAAGATTAGGGGCGAGGAGTGGGGAGACGATGGCCAGCCAGTTCCGCAACCGGTGTTCATGTGATGGATACATTTGCACCGCCCAGGAAGCGGATTAATTTAACTGTTATACACAAAGTTGAATCGGGGCGGCCATGATATGCTGCTGCCAGTGGGGGAATTCCATGAAGAATCTTGGAAAAGCGCTGTTGTTGGGGATGGCGTGTGCCGCGGTGGCCTTCGCACAGGACTATCGCGCCACGATCCTGGGACAAATAACCGATCCATCGGGCGCCACGGTGCCGAATGCGTTGGTGAAGGCCACGCGGCTCGATAACAACCAATCTGTCGAGGCGCGCAGCAGTGCGGACGGCGTTTACTCGATCCCGTTCCTCAATCCGGGCACGTATAGGCTGGAAGCGTCGGCGCCGGGTTTCGCCACGATGAGACGCGAATCGGTCGTCCTGCAAACCGCCGACAAACTTAATATTCCGTTGAAACTCCAGGTGGGCGACGTCAGCCAGGAGATCACGGTGGTGGGCGAACAAGAGACCATCGACACGGGCACGGCGTCGCGAGGTCTCAACTTCGACCCCATCAAGACCCAAGAGTATCCGCTCAACGGCCGCCAGACGTACATGCTCCTGGCGCTTACGCCGGGTGTTATCTTTACGCAGGAGCAGTTCGGCGCCACCGGATTCTCCGGGACACGCGGCTGGGACGTCAACAGCTCATACAAAATCAACGGGGGCCGTACAGGCACGAACCAGTTCCTGCTCAACGGCGCACCGATTTCCGACAAAGATGGTACCTGGCAGCTGGCGCCGAACGTGGAGGCGGTGCAGGAATTCAAGGTGATGACCAACACCTACGACGCCCAATTCGGACGATTCAATGGCGGCCTGGTGAACACCACGCTCAAGTCCGGCAACAACGAATATCACGGCAGCGTGTTCGAGTTTTTCCGAAACTCCGTGCTCGATGCCAACACGACTCAAAACAATCGCGTGGGCGCGGTACGCGGCAAGCACAACCAGCACCAATATGGTTACGCGACGGGCGGCCCCATCCCCGGCCGCAAGAACAAAGACTGGTTCTTCACGAGCCTCGAAGGCTGGCGCGAAGTGATTCCGTTCAGCCGCGTCTCCGACGTGCCGCCGGCCGCGCTTCGCGATGGCCAACACTTTTCCGATTTCGGCTTCAAAGTGTACGACCCGCTCACCACGCACTGCGAGCAAGCCGGCAATCCCACTTGCGCCGGCTCGCGTTATATCCGGGATTTGTTTCCGGAGGACAAGATCCCAGCAGGCCGGATCAGCCCCATCGGCGCGAAAATCCTGAGCTATTACCCGGCGCCGAACGGGAACTTCGACGCTCTGGCCCAGAACTTCTTCGCCACCGGAAACACGGGCCGCTATCACTACAATCAGCCGATGGGCCGATGGGACCACAACTTTGGCCAGAACGACCGGTTTTACGCGCTGGCCACCTACCAGCACGGCTACGAGTTCCGTAATCAGACAGGTTTCGCGCCGCCCGCCGGCAGCGGCGATATCTTTTCGCAGCGCACCGATCAGAACTACGTGGCCGACTGGACGCACGTGCTTTCTCCCACATCGATTCTCGATATCCGGGGTTCTTTCGGGCGATTTACTTCGTTGTTTCCGCGTTACACCGACTTCAGCTTCACTGCCGACAAGCTCGGGATCAAGCAGGTGATTCATTCGCCGTCGGTGACAGGCAACACCGCACCGGTAGTGACAGTGCAGGATTACAGCCAACTGTTCGGTCTCAGCAACAGCGACGTAGCCGCGTGGAGCACTTACAACCAGTGGGATTTCGCTCCCAGCCTGACGATGACGCGCGGCAAGCACAGCCTGCACTTCGGAGTCGAACTCAACTATGTAGCGAAAGGCGCGAACAATCCCGGAAATGCATACGGGCAATTCAACTTCGACCGCTTCTGGACCCAGCAGCTTCGAGATCAGGGCCAGGGTTCGAAAGACGGATCCCCGGTGGCCGCGCTCCTACTCGGGCTCCCGAGCAACACGGGAAACGATGCAAGCCGCGTGGACTATCGCGACACCTTCTACCGCACGCGCCCGTATTATGGTTTTTATACGCAAGACGACTGGCGGATTACGCCTACCTTCCTTCTTAATATCGGCCTGCGCTATGACATCCAGATTCCCTGGATCGAGCGCTATAATCGCCTCAACGCCGGCTACGATTTCAATAACAAGAATCCGCTGAGCGATCAGATTATCGCCAAGTGGACGCAGTTAAAGGCGCAGTACGACGCGGACAATCCGGGCGCCAAATACAAATACCCGGATCCGCCGGCCGCCATATACGGCGGGCTTTTGTTTGCCGGAGTCCAGGGGCAGCCGCGCCGGCCTTACGATACGGACTGGAACGGCATCGCGCCCCGCGTAGGATTCGCCTGGCAGTTCGCGCCCAAGACCGTGCTGCGGGCCGGCGTCGGAATCTTTTACCAGCCTCAGACACAGGAAAATACGACTACCGGTTTCACACAGTCGACTACCTACGTCCGTTCGCTCGATGGCGTTCTGCCTTCAGGCGGTCTTACGGGACCGTACTCGCTCGAGCAGCCATATCCCAATGGACTCCTTCCCGTCGCGGGGGCATCTTTGGGACTTCTGACCAACGTTGGAAACGGCATCAGCTTCGATACGCGCGGGGTGCCCATGCCACGCAGCTATCAGTACTCGGTGGGCTTCGAGCGCGAGCTGCCGTATGCCATTGTGATCGAGGTGTCGTACTCGGGCAACTATACGATCCATAACACGCAGAACTTCAATTTCGACGACGTTTCCCAGGCCGATCGCGCGATTGGCGTCAGCGATCCGAACTACCTGAACCGGCAGCTCCCCAGTCCGTTTTTCGGGCTGCTTCCGGCGAGTTCCGGCTCGGGTGCTTCGCAAACCATCAATGCTTTCGAGCTGCTCCGTCCGATTCCGGTTTTCCGGGGCATCACCAACAACACGCTTCCGATCAACCATTACCGCTACGACGCTCTTCAGGTTCGGTTTGAGAAGCGCCTGGCTGGCGGCGCCAAGAGCGGCATCCTCACG
>QHXU01000374.1:4843-5141 GCA_003223065.1 Acidobacteriota bacterium
CGATCCGCGAGCTGGACAACAACGACAAGCCGCAGTCGCTGGCGATTTCCGGGGTCTGGGATCTGCCCATCGGCAAGGGCCGGCGGTGGGCCAACGTGTCCAACCCGGCGGCCAGCGTGCTGATCAGTAACTGGCGGATGACGTGGATCTTCACGTATTATTCGGGATATCCGGTCGGTTGGCCGGACAACGTTTACTTGTGCGGCCCCAGTTACAATGCGCCGGGCGGGCAGAACGCGGATCATTGGTTCAACAATGACAGGAGCTGCTACCAGACACGCGCGCCCTTCACTTACCG
>QHXU01000375.1 GCA_003223065.1 Acidobacteriota bacterium
CGGCACCGTGCCCCTCAGGAATGCTACGTCGTTCTCCACGTCGACGGAGATGTTGCCCGGAAACTCCTTCTTCAACTCACGCTGTACGGCCGCGAGCCTGCTCATCGAGGGAGTGACAGTGAGATCGAATATGAGCCGGTTTCCGCCCTGCTGCCACAGAATCAGGCTGGTCTCGCCGACGGCCTTCCCGTTGACGAGCACCTCGCGCGGCGTGACGGCCAAGGCCTCAGCCAGGTTGCCGTTGGCCACCGAGACGCGCTCGATGGCGATGGGACTGTCCAGAATAAGGGACTTGCCTGCCACCAGCGAGAGATCCCTGGCCGGCGGCTGGGGCGTCTGCCCGAAAGCAACCCACGTTGCTGCGACGAAGAATGCTAAAAGGCGCCTCACGGTTGCTGTTTCTCCTTGTCCTCTTTCTTGTCCGTGCTCTTGAACTGCACCGTGGCCCGCTGCGCGCCGTGAATCACTTCAACCACCAGCGGCGGTGGTGGCGGAGCTGGCGGAGCCGCAACAGCCACAACCGGAACCGGCGCGGGCTTGGACTGCATCGGGCGCCCCGCGGGCTTAGCCGCTACTGGCGTGGGCGCGGCCGCACCGAAAAGCCTCGCCATCGCTGTTCCGGGCGTCTTCGCCTCCTTCGTATCCAGCGGGTTCCGGAGCACGAGTTGAATGCGCGTCTCGTTGCTAGCCAGGCTCAGAATCTCGGCTTGCTCCGGCGTCACGAGCAGATTCACAACGTTCACAGGCTCAGGCTTTCCGTCCGGTGACTTTTCAATCCGCTGTCCCACGGACAGCACTTCTATGTTCTGCAGCAGGGTGCGCTGCAGAGTTCCCTCGCGCGGGTTTCCGCCCGGGGGTGTACCTGCAATCAACAGATCGACCCGCATGCCGGGCAGCACGAAGCCCGCCACTCCTACAATCTCGTTGACGCGGACGGCCACCGCGCGCATCCCGATCGGGATGGTTGCGGCGAGGCCGGCTCCTGCGCCCTTTGCCGCCAGGCGGTCGTTTAGCACTGGCTCGCCCTCGTAAATGTTGGCGACCACACCGCGACCGACCACTTCTTCCTTCGTGCGGCAGGCTTGTGGCGGAAGAGTGCCGCCCCAATCGGCCAGTTTCACGTCGAGTTCGCCGATCAGAGCGCCGACCGCGATGCTATGAGTAGCCACGACTGCCTGAGTGGTCGGTGCCTTGGCATTGGCCGTCAGCTTGTCCGCCAGCAGGCGGTACAAAAGAAAACTCGCGCCGAGCGAAACCACGAACGCGAATATCATAACCGTCAAAAGCCTTTTGTTCACGAAATCCTTCCTTTCAACTAGCGTTAGCGCTTGCCATTCGGCTGTTTACTACACTCCACAATCCATTAGTGCTCGCACTCATACCGATATACGCCGCTGCCCCGGCGAGAGCAACGAAGGCAAGAATTAGTGCGTATTCCACCAAGTCTTGCCCTTGCTCGTCTTGGAAGAAAGAAAGGCGGACGAGTCCGCCCTTCTCGTTAGCTGCCGGCAACCGTGTTTGCATTTGATAGGATCCCGTTGGCTGTGGTCCAGATGGCATTGATGCTCCCGCCGGCGCCGATAAACAGCGCCGCGGATGCCAGACACACAAATGCCAGAAGCAGCGTGTACTCCACCACATCCTGCCCGGTTTCCTCCGTCAGTCCACTGATCCACTTCCTAATCATGTGTATATCCTTCACAACCTACCACCGGCTTTCATAAGACAGTGGGTTGAAAAATTAATATTCGGGGATGCGCCGGAGCCTCCTGCGCATCCCCGTCGATCTCTAGCTCGCCGCTTTATTGGCGTTGCTGAGGATTCCATTTGCCGTCGTCCAGATTGCATTGATACTTCCACCGGCGCCGATGAACAACGCGGCGGAGGCCAAGCAAACGAACGCCAGGAGCAGGGTGTACTCCACGACATCCTGACCTTGCTCGTCTCTGAGGAACGTCTTCAGGAACTTCATTTGTGTATACTCCTTCACTGTTGGGTTTCTCCGATAACCACTCTCTCGGAGTCGTGCGATCTTGCGATCACACCTTTCTCGCCGCGGGCGGCGGCGAAACTTGTGGCATCACTCGCGGCGCAAAAGGCGCCCATGCGATGCCGGAAAATCAATGCGACCTGGTCGTCATAAACCAGGCACCACCTGGGAGACTCCTTTAACGCGCCTGTAAGAGCCGCGTCCGGAGGCATCAGGATTGTGTCTATGCCGTAATCGAGCAGAGTCCGCTCCCAGTCGTACTTCACGTTGAGCACATCCAGATATTTGCGGCCGAACTTTTCGCCATAAAAGTCGCTTCTCCCGTCCACGAAGACCTTCGTCGCGGGGTACATGCGATAAATCATGTAGTCGCCCCACTCGTCCTGGGTGAAAACACTGCGGGAGAATTCCCCGCCGCGCAAGTGCTCGATGGCCGCAGCCGGATACCTCTTGGGATCGTAATCGGAGCGGAACAGTGCCGGCGGAGCCGGCGCATAAGCGACCGCGGCCATCACTGCCAGCGCCAAGCCGCAGATGACGTGCGCGCGAGGCATCGCGTCCACTTCTCCAATTTCGGCCGCGTAACTCTGAAAGCCCCGGGCGGCGCCGCGCAGCCATTCAGCCAGATCCACGCGCCCGGGCAACGCTGCCACGAAATGCTCCAATGCTTCTGCCACCAGGGGCGCGGCCACGAGTGCGAAAATCGCGATATTGCGGCCCGCGATAAGCGCCAGGTGAATCCAGCCAATCAGCAGAAACACCGCATAGAAGCGCTTTCGGGTCAGATTCCAAAACGCCGCCACCGCGGCCAGCAACATCATCACCTCGAAATAACGGGCCATGGTGTCGTGGAAGCTCATAGACTGGAACTCGCTGATGGCCTCCAGGTGATACGACTCTCTAAAATACTGCACGAGGTGCACATGCAATTGGTAAAAATACGGGTTCAGCAGGGTGGCAAGCGCGCAAGCCATGAAGGCCCCGGCAAACCAAACGGCTTTGCGGGGAATTCCCTTCCCCTCCACCAACCCGCTCACCGCTTCGCCTGCCGCGTAGCACGCGAGCAGCAGAAGACCGACGAAGAAGCCCCCGTGGAGGTTGGTCCAAACCACCATCAGCAGCGGCAGCCATGCGAGCGAGCGCCACGACGTCTCGGATTCACGCACGCGCTCCAGGCGGTCAAGGAAGATCACGACAAACAGGAACGTGACCAGGTGCGGCCGCGCCAGCCAGTGAATTGATGACGCCGCTGTGGCCAGCATCGTGACTCCGATCGCGATCAGGCGATTGCCGCACTTGCGCAGCACCAGCCGGAACAGCAGAGCGAAGGTCAGCGACAGCAGCGTCATGCTTACCAGAACCACCAGCGCCAGCCCTCCGTGCTGATGGAGCCACGCAAATGAC
>QHXU01000376.1:0-897 GCA_003223065.1 Acidobacteriota bacterium
AAGCTCAACGACGATCAGACGATTTTCCCCGACCTGACCACCGGGGAAATCGGCATGCAGTCGGCGCCCGTGGTGGCCAAGGACACGATCATCGTAGGCGCCGCGTTCCGCGAGGGCATGACGCCCAAGAGCATGCGCAACAACAAGGGCTATGTCCGAGGATTCGACGTCCGGACGGGCAAGCGTCTCTGGATCTTCCACACCATTCCGATGAAAGGCGAGTTCGGCTACGACACCTGGCTGGACGGTTCGGCCGAATACACGGGCAACACCGGCGTGTGGTCTCAGATCTCCGTGGATGAGCAGCTCGGGTTGGTTTACCTTCCTGTGGAATCGCCGACGGGCGATTATTACGGCGGGCATCGGCGGGGAAACAACCTTTTCGGCGAGAGCCTGGTCTGCGTGGATCTGAAAACCGGGCAGCGCAAATGGCATTACCAGTTGGTCCACCATCCGCTCTGGGACATGGATATTTCCTCCGCGCCGCTGCTTGCCGATATCAACGTGAATGGCAGAGCAATCAAGGCCGTGGCGCAGCCGACCAAGCAGGGCTTCCTCTATGTGTTCGATCGTGTGACCGGGAAGCCGGTCTGGCCCATGGAGGAGCGGCCTGTGGAGAAGGGGACGGTGACGGGCGAATGGTACTCGCCGACACAGCCGTTCCCGACCAAGCCTCCAGGCTACAGCCGCAACGGCGTCACGCCGGATGTCCTCATCGACTTCACGCCCGCTTTGCGCGACCAGGCATTGACGATTATCTCGAAGTACAAGCTGGGTCCGGTCTTTACACCGCCGGTCGAGAGCAAGATCGATGGCCCGGTCGCGACGCTTACGCTTGGCACTGCGAGCGGGGGGACGAACTGGTACGGCGGCTCGTACGATCCGGAAACCCACATC
>QHXU01000376.1:974-3646 GCA_003223065.1 Acidobacteriota bacterium
GTGAAGCCTCCCAGGCAAATCTCCGACATGAACTTCGTCGCCGGAACTGCGGGACAAGAACTGCGAGTGCGGTACGGACCAGGCGAAAATGCAGGCGCCGATGCGCCGCGGCCCTCTACGCCTCCCGGCGGCGGCAGGGGCGGTGGTGGCGGGGGTGCTCTGAACGTCCAGGGGTTGCCGCTGATCAAGCCGCCCTATGGAACCATCTCGGCGATCAGTCTCGATAAGGGTGAAATCGTGTGGCAGGTGGCGCATGGCGATACGCCGGATGTGATTCGCAACAGCGTGGCGCTGAAAGGCCTTGATATCCCACGCACCGGCCAGACCGGTGGTGTCGGCACGCTTGTCACCAAGACGTTGGTGATCGCCGGCGACCCGCAAGTTACCACGACGCCCGAGCATCCGCGGGGCGCGATGTTGCGCGCCTATGACAAGGCAACCGGGAAAGAGGTCGGCGCGGTCTACATGCCTGCGCCGCAGAGCGGTTCACCGATGACGTATATGGTGAACGGCAGGCAGTACATCATTGTCGCAATCAGCGGCGGCCCTTACTCGGGCGAGTATCTTGCATTCGCGCTGCCCGATACGGACGAGCACACACCGGGCGCTCGCTGAAAGTATCAGCCGATCCGCGCCGCCTTGCTGTCGGCGCTTCGCGCGGCGCGGTGGCGGAGCAGGGTGAGCACCAGCCACATCAGTCCCGCAACCAGCACGATTGCCATCAACCAACGCATTGCACTCGCGAGCAGCGCGGCGTTGACCTCGGGCCATTGGAATCGGAACTGCCGCAGCCGTTCCCCACGCTCGATCATCCAGTGCCAGCCGGTGTGTGCCACCAGCGCCGACAGGATGATCGTCCCGATCCGTTCGGCGGTCACGAACCGGAAGAGGAGCTCGAGTGCGGGGATCAGCAGCACAAGCACCAGGAGTTGTCCAAGCTCTACACCTACATTGAAGGACAGCAGCGAAGTGAGCAGATGAGATCCGGCGAACTGCAGCGTATCCCGGAGGGCGAACGAAAAGCCGAAGCCGTGAACCAGGCCGAATCCGAACGTGATCATCCACCTGCGCTGCACACTGCTGGCCCCGACGATGTTCTCGAACGCCATGTAGACGATCGACATCGCGATAAGCGTTTCAATGAGAGGCGGAAACCATAATGAATCCGGCGCGAAATTGTAGGCCGATGCCAGCAGCGTGATCGAGTGCGCCACGGTGAATGCGGTCACCACGACGATCAGTGAGCGTAAGCGCCGGAACGGGATCACGAGGCACAGCAGGAACAGCAGGTGATCGGTCCCGTCCAGGATGTGGAAGAACCCCAACTCGACGAATCGTAGAGAGGCCTGGTGCCAGCGCGGATCGATCCGGACCAGGCCCGGATCGCCTGTGAACTCGAATGCGCGAACTGCGCCGCCGGGCGGCAGGAACCGGAGCGCCGTCACCACTCGCAAGCCCAGCCGCGCGAGACCGGGGTGGATCGAGAATTGGGAACGATCCGACTGGATGGGATACTCGAACAGCACGTCAAACATCACCTGGTTCCAAACGACGTTGGTGTCGGCGGGCAACTTCGGTCCCGTGACATGCGCCAGCGCCTCCTCGTAAGATCCGAAGGACTTGTCAGAGGGGAGTGACACGCGCGTCGCAATGATCTGCGGCCGTCTCGGCAGGCGAGTATCGCCCTCGTAAAGCTCGATGAAGTCGGAGATCCACAGGATCGCGGCGTCGGGGAGCAAGAGGTCGACACGCGCGAGATCCAGATAACCCGGCCCGCGTTCCGGAAAATCCATGTCACGCATGGCCTTGAGCGGCACACGAACCAGCAGGTCGAGGCGCTGCCCCTCAGGCTTGAGAAATGCTTGAACCGTCACGTCGTTGGGGATGTCGTGAGCGCTGCACGCGAGCGTAAGCAGCAGCGCCGGTACAAAGCGAATCGTATATAATAGCTGCCGCAATCGTCGGCGCGTTCTTACTGTAGCGTGGAGAGTCAGGATCTGTGAACCCGTGAAGAGTAGCTTACATCAGAAACTGGAGGCTGAGAATTTATGAAGCGGAATCTGTACATCGGTGCGGCTTTTCTCGTGCTCCTCGGCGCGCTCGAAGTAGGATCCATCGTGCTTGGAAAGAGAGCCGTGGTGCAGGCTGCCGCCGTCCAGGCGCCAAGGTTTGAAGTGGAGCCGATGTGGCCGAAGCCGCTGCCGAACCACTGGATCATGGGAAATGTCATCGGCGTATCAGTCGATGCCCAGGACCATATTTGGATCATTCATCGAGCGGCCTCGCTCGAGAGAATGGAAACATACGCTGCGGCGGATCCACCGGCCTCTGATTGCTGTGTTCCAGCCCCGCCCGTTCTCGAGTTCGATGAAAAGGGCAACCTCATCGGGCACTGGGGAGGCCCGGGCCAGGGCTACGATTGGCCTGCTTCGAACCACGGAATCACGGTCGATTATAAGGGTAACGTCTGGATCGGCGGCAACGGCCGCGGCGCCCAGCCGCCCGCGCCTGCCCGGGTACCGACGACGGGTGGCAACGGCGAACAGGCTGCCGAGGGCCGGGGCCAACAGCCGCCGGCCACTGGAGGGCAACAGGCCCCTTACCACGACAACATGATCCTGAAATTCACGCAGGACGGCAAGTTCCTGATGCAAATCGGCAAGCCGGCCCAA
>QHXU01000376.1:3663-7668 GCA_003223065.1 Acidobacteriota bacterium
CCAGCCAAAATGTTTGTCGATCCGAAGACCAATGAACTGTACGTCGCCGACGGCTATGGGAATCATCGCGTGATTGTCTTCGATGCGGATACGGGTAAGTACAAGCGGCACTGGGGAGCCTACGGCAAAAAGCCCGACGACACGAACCTTGGCCGGTACAACCCGAACGACCCGCCCGCCCAGCAGTTTCGCAATCCGGTGCATTGTGCCGAACTCTCGCACGACGGCTTCCTATATGTCTGCGACCGCCCGAACGACCGGATCCAGGTGTTTAAACCGGATGGCACGTTCCTGAAGGAAAAGATCCTCTTCAAGAACACGCTGGGGGACGGCTCGGTCTGGGACATCGCCTTCTCGAAGGATCCGCAGCAGAAGTACATCTATCTTGCTGATGGAACTAACGAGAAAGTGCATATCCTGGACCGCGAATCGCTCGAGGTTCTTACGAGCTTCGGCGACGGCGGACGCCAACCCGGCGAGTTCTATGCCGTGCACAGCATTGCCACTGATTCGAGAGGCAACATCTTTACCACCGAGACCTACCGGGGCCAGCGGGTGCAGAAATTCGTTTACAAAGGCCTGGGGCCGGTCACGAAACAGGACCAGGGCGTCGTTTGGCCGAAAACAGTCAAGAGTCCGATGTAGGGAGGGGCCATGCGGAACTTTATCCTGGCAGTGGTTGTACCTCTGTGCTGGAGCCAGACTCCGGCGCCGCATTTGCCCCGCGGGTCCGCGACGGACGTGACTAATGCCGAGATTCAGGCCACCGTCCAGAAGACAGCTACCGCGCCGGTCAGCGACCAGGCGATTCGCGTGGTCAGCATCAATGGTGAGTACAACGTCGGCATCGGGGTCGTTCATCGGGCTAAGACGGCAGGCCGGAATCCCGGAGGCGGCATCGAGCACAGCCAGATCACGGAGGTCTATCACGTGATCGAGGGCAACGCAACCCTCGTGACAGGAGGCACCATCGAGAATCCGCGGGAAACGCCGCCGGATAGCGCGGTCGTGAAGGTGCTCAACGGACCCAGCACCGGCGGCGGCCCGATCCAGAATGGTGTGAGCCGCAAGGTCGGACCGGGCGATGTGGTCATCATTCCGCCGAACACGCCGCACTGGTTCAGCGAGATCACGTCGGATCAAATTGTTTATCTCGTGGTGCGGGTCGATCCCCACAAAATACTCCCGGCCGGATACGGGACCAAGTAACGCAGCGCTAAGGCTGTGAGCATTGACTTAAGTGGCTGCAGCGACTAGACTGCTTCTAGAAAGGAGCGGGTCATGGCAGGTGCCAGGCTCCAATGCGTGACGCGGGGTATGGGGGTGGGGCTGCTGGCGGCCGGCGCCTTCGTGACGCTTTCAGACCCTTCCAGGGCCGCGGAGTCGGCGGCCAAGCCCGTGACGTTCGCTAAGGACGTAGCCCCGATTCTTCAGGAAAAATGCGAGGCATGCCACCGGAAGGGATCCATGGCGCCGATGTCGCTGGTGACCTATGAAGAGACGCGTCCGTGGGCGAAATCCATCAAGGAACGCGTGGTCTCGCGGCAAATGCCTCCCTGGCATATCGACAAAACGGTCGGCATCCAGCAATTCCAGAACGACCGTTCACTCTCCGACGACCAGATCATAACCATCGAACGCTGGGTTGACTCGGGCGCGCCGCTCGGCGACGTGAGGGACATGCCGCCCCCCAAACAGTGGCCCGACGAACAGGGTTGGCAGTTGGCGAAACAGTTCGGCCCGCCGGATCTCGTCCTCAAGTCGGAGCCCTACACGATGCCGGCCCACGGTCAGGACGTGTGGTGGAAGCCGCTTACCGAGGTGCCGCTGACGGAGCCACGCTGGGTGCGGGCGGTTGAGATTCGGCCGGCGACGCCCGCAGGCCGCAGGATCACTCATCACGTGCTCGCCCGACTCCTCCAGGAGGAACCCGATGCGCCCGTCAATCCGGGCCGCCTCAACACCGGTGACGACAGTAACACGGGTGGGGCCAACAACGCAGGGCTATTGATGGAGTGGGCGGTGGGGAAAAACTACGATATTTACCGCCCGAACACCGGCAAATTGCTGTTACCTGGGGCGCGCATTTGGTGGGAACTCCACCTGCACGCTGTCGGCGAGCCGATCCGGGACCATGCCGAACTGGCCGTGTACCTCTATCCAAAGGGCGAAACGCCAAAATATAGGACCTATTTGACTCTTTTCGGCGCGACTGCGAATACATCGGCTCGGCTCGATATCCCGCCCAACACGGTCACCGAAACACAAGCCTTCCACGTCCTGAAAGCGCCTGCCCGTCTCGAGAATTTCCAGCCGCACATGCACCTGCGCGGCAAGGCGATGTCCATCGAGGCGATTTTGCCGGATGGCAGCACGCAGATGCTGAGCTACGTAAACAACTTCAATTTCAATTGGATGACCAATTACATTTATGCGGACGACGCGGCGCCCGTGCTGCCGAAGGGCACGATAGTCCACGTTACCGCCTGGCACGACAACACCGCGGCTAACCGGAACAATCCCGATCCGGAGCAGTGGGTCGGCTACGGCGACCGCACTGTCGACGAAATGGCGCACGCGTGGGTGAACGTGACTTACATTTCAGAGGACGATTATAAGGAGTGGGCCGCCAAGCATAAACCGAAACGGCCCGCGCCCGCTGCTTTACAATAGGCCCACCGAAATGCAGGTGCAGCGGCGGACAGTCGCATGTATCGCGATCATGCTTGCGAGCCGCGCGCTCCTGCCGGGCCAGCAGTTACCCTTCGAACCTGCCCACGACTCGGGCCAGAGCATCACGGGGGCTTTTGAAGGCTGGTTCCCGAACCCCGATGGCACCTTCAGCCTTCTGGTCGGCTATTACAACCGGAATCAGAAACAACAGCTCGAGATTCCTGTTGGGCCGAATAATCGAATTGACCCGGGCGGACCCGGCCAGGGCCAGCCAACCCACTTCCTTCCGGGCCGTCAATGGGGCGTTTTCACCCTGACCGTGCCGAAGGATTTCGGCGAGAAGAAGCTCACATGGACACTTATTGCGAACGGCAAGACCACAGTGATCCCGCTAAGCCTGAATCCGTTATGGGAGGTTTCGCCTTTCATTGAGGCCAGCGGAAATACTCCTCCCTTTATCAGCTTTGAACTCGGAGGCGCCTTTGTGCAGGGTCCCCGCGGCCCCACTGCCGCCCTCTCTACCACCTTGCCGCATCCGCTCACGCTTACGGTGTGGGTGGCCGATGACGCCAAGGTGCCTTTGGGAGCGCAACGTCCCAGAACTTCTCCAGTAACCGTGGCGTGGAGCAAGTTCCGCGGACCGGGCACCGTGACGTTCGCCAATAACAAGCCCACAGTTGAGAAGGCGGAGATCAAGGCGCCGCCGGCCACTGTGTTCAGCGGCAAAGCAACCACCACCGCCACGTTCAGTGAGGCGGGCGAATATGTTTTGCGCGTGGTCGCCAACGATTGGTCCGGGGACGGCGGCCGCGGCTTCCAGTGCTGCTGGACAAACGGCCAGGTGAAAGTCTCCGTGAAGGCGGCAACGACGGATGGCCGATAACCGCGCAAAGGTTCTAGGGTTCCATTAAAACGTCAGATCCACTAAAATGTCACCCCGATGAGGAACTCCGCTTGAGTTAGGTTGGAGCGCAGCGGCGCATCGTGGACGCCGAAATTTCTGTCTGCCCAACGCGTGATTCGGGCCTCGGGTGTAAGACGCAGGCGACCCAACCGCTTTTCCACGCCGGTTCCGACCAGAATGCCCTTGGTTCCCCGGTGCCTCAGTTCTGCAACGTTCATGCCTTCGATGTGCACCACGCGATTGAACGATGCGCCAGCTTCGAGGAACGGGTGAAAATGCCTGCCGGCAAGTTTGTATTTGAGCAGAACGGGCAACTCCCATCGGCTCGCTTTAACGGCATTGGGAGGGGTTTGCGTGGCGCTGGCACCGGACGGGGCGAAACCATACTCCAGGCGTTTATAGATCAGGTCGGCTTCGACAGCGAAGCG
>QHXU01000377.1 GCA_003223065.1 Acidobacteriota bacterium
CGAGCCGGCCAGCGTGGCGGCCAGCCCGAGGAACTCCGTTGTGGCATTCACCCGGCCAAGCAAACGCTCCGGCGTGATGGCCTGCCGCAGACTGACCTGGTTGATCTCGTAAATGGTCGCCGCGCCATCGCCGGCGGTCTGCTGCAGGACCAGCAGTAGCGCGGCGGTGAGCGTCGCTCCCTGTGCGAGGGGGATGAAGAATAATGCGATGCCGGACAAGAACAATCCAACGATCATGGCCGGACCGATTCCAAAACGCCGTGTCGTGGGCGCGGCCACCACGGCGCCGACGAGCGAACTGACTCCACCCACGGCCCAGATTGTGCCCAGGATGCCGGGCGCAAAGCCCAGGTCGCGCACCATGTAGAGCACCGCCAGTGTGCTGAATATGCCGCTGAAGAACTTCTGTGAGAGCGTACACGCGGCGGTCGCGCGCAGAAAAGGGTGATCCCGGACTGCGGTCAATCCCTCGGCGATCTCGCCGCGCAAGTTTGGCTGCGCATTGTAAGCCGCAGCCTGCTCAGGGGCACGAATCAGCCAGACGGAGATCGCGGAGAAGATAAACGAGATCGCGTCGATCAGGATTGTGATCGGGGCCGTGAAGAGCTGCACGAGCCAGCCGGACAGGCCGAACGCGCTAACCTCGGCTACCGAGGCGCTTGCCGAGAGCTTGCTGTTGCCGTCGACCAATTCAGCCCGGCCTATCAGCGATGGCAGATAGGACTGGTAAGCGACGTCGAAAAAGATCGTCAGGATGCTGACCAGTAAGGTCACGGCGTAGAGCTGCTCGATGCGCAGGAGCCCGAGCGCCGCCGCGAGCGGAATCGTTGCGAGCAGCAGGGCCCGCGCAATATCCGCGCCGATCAGGATCGGCCGCCGCCGCAGCCGGTCCACCCAGGCGCCGGCGACCAATCCGGTCAGAAAGCCAGGCGCCAGGCGGGCAGCCGAAAGTAGCCCGAGCTGGAACGGCGTGGCACGGAGGATCAGGATCGCGGTGAAGCCCATGGCTGTAGCGCCGATCAGCGAGCCGAAGACGGAGATCGTTTGGCCGATCCAAAGCTTCATGAAGCCGGGATGGCGCCACAGACCCGTGAAACGTCTTAGCAGCATAGAGTGGTCCGCAGGCCGCAACCGGCGGACAGTCGTCAAGCCAGGGTTGAGGATAAGACGAAAAGTTTAGCGAGCCGTTCCGCGATTATCGACTGGCAACGCTAGTCACGGCCCTTGGAGCGTTTTTTGGCTGGAGGCTCAGGCGCAGGCGGCGCGGGCGCGAGGTCGGAGTTGATCATGTCCGCCACCGCCTTCCAGGTCCCGTCGGCCTGCTTCCGAAAAATCGTCAGGTACTTTCCCTTGTCGGTCGTGGCCTTTTGTTTTGCGTCCGACATGGTCATCGTGTAAGAGCCTTGAGTGTAGACGAAATCGCCACCCTTCGAGGCTTCGACACGCGACGACTGGAACGTAAGCGCGAAGTTTGGATCGGCAAGCATCGGTTTGAGAGCCCCCCGGATAGCTTCTTTTCCATTGAGAATTGGGGAGTTGGGCATCAACACCGATGCGTCGTCGGCGTAATATTTTGCGAAGCTGTCCACGTCCTTCTTCGCGGCGTCCTGGACCCAGGCGGTCTCCACGGCGCGGACGGCTTGGATGTCGGCCTCACGCGTATCGGGGCCGGGCGAATTTGTGCAAGCAACCGTGAGCGCGAGCATCCCCGCGCATCCGAAAAGCGAACAGAAACGCAGCATCATCAAGTCTCCTTCCGAATGCAGTGCATCCAGTATAGAGAACCCTACCACGCTGTCAATCGTTAATGTTGAGTGGCCGTGGAGCAGGCACGGCCATGCGGGCACTCGCTTGACGCCCTAGTCCGAGATCCCCATTTTCTTGCGGTCCACCAATTCGGCGTGTGCCTTCAGATCCGCCGTGAACATCATGAGCGTCTTCCCTTCCCAAAAGATTTCAACAAGACGTGCGCCATTAAATGGACCGTCTAGGATTGTAATGGTGCTCTTGGCGGGAATGGTCACCACGCGGGGCTTGCCATTAAGTGTTGAAATGACTGCCGTGTCAACTGTGAGTCGGTAACGGAAATCACGGAGTTGATGAAAACCACTCATGAAATCCCCCTTCTCCGTCGGATTGAAACTCCATTCGATTGGAAGTGGACTCTTCTGGAGCGGCTCTTGGGAGCGAATCTACACTCAAGAGTAGTTCCACTTCCGCTTGCGGTCAAGAGAGCAAATGTCCCACACGTGTAGGTCGAAATGTCCTACAGACAACTCTGGGACCCGACGGCATCTGCGACGCCACGCGAATCCGAGCGAAGGAGAAATACTGGGCCAAACGCCGCAAAACAGAAACGCTGACACAAAGACCGAAAACGCTTAGCTTGTCCGCGACAACGCCGCTTTTACGTAGTGACATGTCACGGAGTGTAAGCAAAATAAACCTGCGTCAGATTTCCACTTACAGCGATCATTCTGCGACACAATTATAAGTGTCACACTTTCAAGAGCCTCCAAATATCTCCCGAAAATAGTTTAAAAACCTCTTGCTTTCCCCGGCAAATTGGTGATATATACTGACCGGCATATTCATCATAATCCTCCGGGGGCGGGCAACAGTTTCATAGCTCACGGATGTTGATTACGTTCCGTGTGCTGGACTCCCGCCGACTACGGCGAGAACCCTCCTCGGTAGAACTCAAGTAGAGCCACCCCGAGAGTGGCGAACGAAGTTCGGTACGAAATGGCACGCCGAATTCGTCGGCCAGCGTTTCCGCAGCGCCCTAAGTGTGAGCGTGGGTGAGGACTCGTCGATCGAAGCGAGCCGAGATCGAGAGGAGGACCCGATGATCTGGAAACAACGCTTGCTTATAAGCTTCATACTTGCGGGCATTGCCCAGCCCCTTGTTTGCCAGCCCAGCCAACCCAACTACACCGTCCACGACCTCGGCACCCTCAGTGGCTCAAACAGCTTCCCTCCGGGTCCCGTTGCCGGGATTTATGAGATCGCCGGCATCAATAACGCCGGCCAGGTGATCGGATCTTTCATGACCCTCAGCCTTGATTCCCACGCTTTCCGAGCGGCCCCCAACAGCGCTATCAATACTGTCACCGACGACCTTGGCACCCTCGGCGGTTCGGTTACGTCTAGCAGAGCGTCCGCTGTAAACAGCTCAGGCCAAGTGGTCGGCCCTTCGTTCCGAACGGCCCCCAACAGTCCTATCAATCCGGCGACCGATCACCTAGGTGGGGGGTACCCGCGCTGCATGGCCCGGGGCATCAACGACCTTGGCCAAGCGGTTGGCTTTTGTACCCTGGGTATGGCCCATCAAAACGCCGGTTTCCGGACAGCCCCCAACAGTCCCATCAATTCTGACGGCGATTTTCTCGGCACTCTCGAAAGGTGCTGTCTCGGTTCGTTCACCGTAGCAGTTGGCATCAACAACTCAGGCCAGGTTGTCGGTTTCAGCGGCAGTCAAAGCCATGCTTTCCGCACCGCTGCCAACAGCACCATTAATCCCGCCACCGACGATCTCGGCACTCTCGGAGGTTCTTTGAGCCAAGCTAACGCGATCAACAATGCTGGCCAAGTGGTCGGCGACAGTACCACATCCGACGGTCAAATCCACGCTTTTCGAACCGCGGCCCAGAAACCCATTAATCCAGCCACCGATGACCTCGGCACGCTCGGCGGTTCGATGAGCGTCGCAATCGGCATTAACAACTCCGGCCACGTGGTTGGTTCAAGTAGCACTGGGAGCGGTGCACAGCACGCTTTCCTGTACAGCGGCAGCATAATGGCCGACCTTAACAACTTGATCTCGGCGAATTCCGGCTGGACTCTAACTTCAGCCGTCGCCATTAACGATCGCGGGCAGATTGCGGGGAAGGGCGTCGTCAACGGCGTC
>QHXU01000178.1:0-9433 GCA_003223065.1 Acidobacteriota bacterium
GCTCCAGGTGCAATTGAGACTGAGCGGACGCGCCAAGAAGCCGCCGATTTCGCCGCCACGTGGGCGAAGCTCACGCCACTCGGCCGCATCGGGACGCCGCTAGACGTGGCGCATGCCGTCGCGTTCCTGGCCAGCGATGCCGCGGCGTTCATCACCGGCCAAACCCTATGGGTGGACGGCGGCTTGTTTTCGAAGCCCGCATGGCCCTACGAAGGTCCCTCTAATTAGTTAGGGTTCTCACCTTATCAGAAACATTTTTCGTTGAACTCTTTCACTTGGCGTGGTACTTTTTTGCAAAGAGTTTTACGGATGGAAACCCGCCGCTCTTCCCGGACCTCCAGGCGGGTGTCTCTGACCTGCGTGTCGTAACAACTTAATAGATACCAAACTCCAAGGAGGGAAAAGTGTATTCGTGCAGAGCTGTAAGTAATTTACTCCGAATTATCAGTGTAATGTTGAGCCTGGCCGGATTCCTGACTGCTCAAACGGATCCCGGTCCTCGAAGCGGCGCACCCGGCGCCGGCGCCGCAATTCCCGGGCTCACTGTAAAAGAAGGCAAGTTCTTCCATTCCGGGCAGGCTCAGTTCACCGAAGTCCAGTCAGTCAGGGGGACCATCGCGGGGACTGACGAGGGGCTCGGTCCCAGGTTCAACCTGAACAGTTGCAGCGGTTGTCACGCTTTTCCGGCTATCGGCGGGTCGAGTCCAGCCTCAAATCCACAGGTTACCGTCGCGCCAAGCTCGCAAGTCAATCCGCTGCTGCTGCTGAACATCATCAGCGCCACCGGGCCGGTTCGTGAGGTCCGTTTCAAATCCGATGGCGGCGTGCACGATCTCTTTACGATTATGGGCCGCAGCGACACGCCTTCGGGCTGCAACATCTCGCAGCCGGATTTTGCCGGCCATGTCGCGAGCAACGATGTGATTTTCCGCATCCCAACCCCCGCTTTCGGGGCGGGCCTGATCGAAACGATTCCGGATGCAACGATCGCCGCCAACGCAGTGAGCTACCCCTCGTTGGCGATCCAGGGCCACGTTAACCGGAACGGCAATGACGGCACGATCACCCGTTTCGGCTGGAAGGCGCAAAACAAATCCTTGGTGATTTTCGCCGGTGAGGCGTACAACGTGGAGCAGGGAGTCACCAACGAGCTATTCCCCGACGAGCGGGGCGAGGGCGGCGTGCAAGATCCCGCGGCCTGCCGCGTGGTCCCGTCGGCGCAAGACCACACCAATTACGAGCAGACGCAGCCGCAGTCGATCCCGAGCGATTCGGTCAGCTTTGCAAACTTCATGCGGTTCCTGGCCCCACCCGCGCCCGTCAGCTCTTACGGCAACGTCACCGCGGCTTCCATTAACAACGGGAGGACCCAGTTCGGCAATGCCGGTTGCGCCGTCTGCCATACGCCATCGATGCAGACCGGAAACCACTCTACTCTTGCCCTTGCCAATAAGCCGGCAAACCTGTACTCGGACCTGCTTGTGCACAACATGGGCCTACTCGGGGATGGTATTTCGCAGGGGAGCGCGGGGCCTAACGATTTCCGCACCGCTCCGCTGTGGGGAGTTGGCCAGCGGCTGTTCTTCCTGCATGACGGAAGAACCTCGGACTTGCTTGAGGCGATCAAGGCACACGACGCCGACGGCGCTGACACCGCCTCCGAGGCACATATCGTACTGAACAACTTCAGGGCCCTATCCGCGAGCGATCGGCAGGATATCCTCAACTTCCTGCGATCGTTGTGATCAGGCTCCGGCCTGGTCGACAGCGCGAGCCAGCTCGCGCTGTCGCTGCCACTGGAGCTTGCCCTGATACTCTTCCCATAACGTTGTGCCGCCGGCCCAGAAGTAACCGCCGACGAACAGGAGCAGGAACGGAATCGCCAGGAAATTGTATGACTCGATGGCGAAGATCACCATTCCCAGGAAGTAGCTGCCGACGGCGAGCTCGGCGTAAGGCAGCCAGCCGCTGCGCCGGCGGTACTTGATGTTTTCGAGATGCACCTTTCCCTGGCCGCCGATGGCGTACTTGGGCGTGCGCGCGAAGCCGGTTTTATAACCCACGAGCGCCTCGATCACCGCGCGCGAGTTGATGATTGTGAGAGCCACTCCCGCCGCCATCAGCGCCGGCAGGAAAAGGAACGCGCGCTTCCAATTTTTCGGAAACAGCTCGCGGTGGGCGATTACATAGAACGCCGAAATCGACCAGAACGAAGCGGCAATCAACGGCAGGTCGATAACCACCATCTGGAACCAGCCCATATAGAAGCGCACGATCATCACCGGCAACATCAGCGCGGAGACCACAATCATCAGGGGATAGGAAATGTTTGGCGTGAGGTGGAAAAGCGCTTCCGCTTTCACGCGCCGGGGAAGGTTCGAGCGCAGAATCGTCGGCAGCAGCTTGATCGCCACCTGTGTAAGTCCCTTGGCCCAGCGCGATTGCTGCACCTGAAACCCGTACGTCTCGACCGGCAGTTCCGACGGACACTCGATCGAGGGCACGTAGATGAACCTCCAGCCCTTTAGCTGCGCACGATAGCTCAGGTCGCAGTCTTCGGTGAGGGTGTCGTGTTGCCAGCCGCCGGCGTCCTCGATCATGGAGCGCCGCAGGATGCCTGCGGTCCCATTGAAGTTGAAGAACATCCCGCCGCCCGATCGCGCCACGTGCTCCAGCACGAAGTGGCCGTCGAGGAGCATCGCTTGCACTTCGGTCAGCAGGTTGTAGTGGCGGTTCAGATAGCCCCAACGCGTTTGCACCATGCCGACCTTCGGGTCGGCGAAGAAGTGAACGGTGCGCATCAGGAAATCGGCGGGAGGAACGAAATCGGCATCGAAGATCGCGATAATCTCACCCGTCGCGGTCTTGAGGCCGTTCTGCAACGCGCCTGCTTTGTAACCCTCGCGATGACTCCGATGAATGTATTCGATCGGCACGCCCGCGGCGCGATAATCCTCCACAAGGCGCCGGGTGAACGGGTGCGTTTCATCGGTCGAGTCATCAAGCACCTGTATCTGAAGCAGGTGCCGGGGATAGTCGATCTTGCTTGTTTCCTCGATAAGGCGCTCTACGACGTATTGCTCGTTGTAAATCGGGAGTTGGACGGTGACCCTGGGCAAATCCGTGAATCGCTGAGCGGGATGGGCCCGCAGCGACTTGCGGTGTTTCCAATACCCGCGGATCATTTCATAGCGATGCAGCCCGTAACAGGAAAGGACGATGAGGACGGCGAAGTAGGGGATGAGGATCGCCCAGTCGAAGAAAACCAAATGATGGATACCCGCGAAGGTGTTGTCGAACAGCCCGTCGATCAGCCTGCCGGCCGAGAAAGGCACGCTTCGGGCGAGAAAAAACGCGGGTACAACGGAACTCATGACCATTGGTTTGTTAGCGTCACGCGCTCAAGAGCAACAGCTTACCACTACACGGTGCTTGCTTGCGCTGCTGATTATGCTACAGAATCTGTACTGATCCGGATCGCACCCCCCCAACCTCCGAGCACAACCTCGAATCGATCTGGCGCCGGGCAACGGATCTATTATATGTGATTCTGCGATGGATGTTATAATCGGTTAAACTGCCGCTTGCGCCGAAGTCCAAATAGGGAGTAAACATGAAATTTTTTCTCGACACCGCCAACCTGGATGAGCTGAAGGCCAGCGCGCGGTGGGGGATTATTGACGGAGTCACCACCAACCCCTCGCTGATCGCGAAGGAACGCGCGCCGATGGAAGAACAGGTCCGCAAAATTTGCGGCCTCATCGACGGCGACGTCAGCGCTGAAGTGGTGTCGACCAATGCCGACGAGATGCTGGTGGAAGGGCGCAAGCTCGCGGCCATTCACAAGAACGTAGTGGTGAAAGTGCCGCTGACGCGCGATGGCATTCGCGCCTGCTCCATTTTCAGCCGCGAGGGTATCCGCGTGAACGTCACGCTGTGCTTCTCGCCGGCCCAGGCGCTGCTCGCCGCCAAAGCCGGCGCGTACTTCGTCAGCCCCTTCGTAGGACGCCTCGACGACATCGGTTGGGACGGCATGGACCTGATCCGCGACATTGTCCTCATCTACAAGAACTACGGCTTCAATACCCAGGTTCTGGCGGCGTCGCTGCGCAATTCCACCCACGTGGTCGAGGCCGCCAAAGCCGGTGCGCACGTCGCCACGCTGCCCTACAAAGTGATCGATGCGTTGTTCAATCACCCCTTGACCGATAAGGGGCTCGACCAGTTCTTGAAGGACTACGCGAAAGTTTTCCAACCGGTTCCGGCAAGTTCGTAGCCTCTACTGCCGATAGTCTTATCGATGCCGGCCGCTGCAAAGATTGCCGTGTTGAGTGGCGTTTCGATTGGTCTGGGGACGCTGGTTTTCCGGATTGCTTCCCGCCGTCGCAGCACGCCTGAAAAACGCGAGCAGCAGCGCCGCTTGCAAGTTCATCTAAACGGCCGGCTCGGCGACGGTATGGTCACTGAAGTCGCGGAGAATGCGCTTTACTATTCCTATACGGTGCACGGCGTGCAATACACGGCCTCACAGGACATCACGACCTTGCGCGAGCGTTTGCCGGCTGACCCGGAATGCCTGATCGGCGTCACGAGCTTGAAATACTCGCCGAAGAATCCCGCGAATTCGATCCTGATTTGCGAAGAGTGGAGCGGACTGCGGGCGGCACGGTCGCGTGCGGCCGAGATGTCCTGTGAGGCCGTGTATTGCACGCCGTGGCCGCCCCGGGCGAGCGACCGCACCGGCAGTCTGCCCAAGAAGACGCCCAACCTGGATTGAATTTGCGACTCAACCTGCGCGGCGTCGTCGGCGCGGCTCCACAGAACTTCGAAGAGAGAGCGCCGGGGTGGGAACATCACCAGCGTGACTTTTTCCGCAGCGGGGATCTTGGCTCGCTGCTTGATCAGTTCCACGGCGCGATCCAAGCCGCCCAGCTCGTCGACCAGCCCGTTCTCCTTGGCCTGCGCCCCGAGCCACACGCGGCCTTGCGCCAGCGGCTCCACTTCGTCGTACTTCCGCTTCCGGCCCTCGGCCACCCGCTGGACGAATCCTTGATAGAAGAGATTCAATTCGTTGCGTAGCTTGGCGCGCTCGGCCTCGTTGAGGCCGCCGTAATCCGAGTCGATGGCCGCGAAGCGCCCGCGCGTCATCGTTTCCTTTTTCACGCCGATTTTTTCGTAAAGGCCGAACAGATTCACCCGCCCATAGAACACCCCGATGGAGCCGGTCAGCGTGTTGGGGTACGCCACAATGGGATCGCCGGTCATGGAGATGAAGTACCCGCCCGACGCCGCCAGGTCCGACATCGAGATCACTATGGGCTTTTTCTGGCTCAGCACCTTGGCTTCGTGCAGGATATCGTCGGAGGCAATCCCATCGCCGCCTGGCGAGTCGATGCGCAGGATCACGCCTTTGATGCTCGAGTCGTTCTCCACCTGGCGCAAGAGCTTCACCGTGCGGAAGGAGGTGATGCCCTCGTCGGAAGTGGTGTCGTGAGGGCTGCCGCGTGTGATCTCCCCCTGTCCCACGACGAAAGCGATGTGCGAGCGGCCCTCGACTCCCGGAACTTCGACCCTTGCGTAATCCTGTTCACCGATTCTCTTGATTTCGCCCTGCTTCAGATCCTCTTTCAACTGTCCGAACATTTCGTCTTCGAAACCGAGGATGTCCACCAGGTGGCTTTCTAGAGCGGCCTTGCCTGCGAACGGCCCGTTATCGATCAAGGCCCGCACTTCGGCCGGTTGTTTTTTTCGCCCTTCGGCAATCGTGTCCACCATGTTGCCGTAGTATTGATCGAGGATCTGGTTCATCACTTCGCGCGTCTCCGGAGTCGACGACGTGCGCGTGAACATATCCGGCGCGTCCTTGTACTTGCCGACGTGCTCAAATTCCATCTGTACGCCGAGCTTATCCAGAGTGCCCTTGACGAACAGGAGCTCCGCCCGCAGGCCTTTCACGTCGAGTATGTCCTCGGGCGACATATACACCCTGTCGGCCGCGACGGCGACGTAATATTCCCGTGTGCCCGCGTTCCGCAGGTAGGCATACACCGGCTTGCCGGATTTCTTGAAGGCCACGACATCGTCGTGCAGCTCTTCGAGCTTGCCCCAGCCGACGCTGAGGCCGCGCGGTTCGAGCACCAGAGCTTTAACGCGCGGGTCGGCTGCGGCTTTACGGAGCAAGCTCCACGTCTCCACCATCGTGAGCGGCTGCTGCTCCCGCAGGAAGGGCAGAGGCAACTCCACCGGGGGCTGCTCCGGCAACTCACCTTCGAGATGCAAAACCACGGTCGATCCGTCGGCGACCTTCACCCTGCGTTCGCCGAAGCGCATGGCGGCGAAAACCAGGATCACGACCACCAAGCCCGCGAAAACAAGTCCGATGATGAATCCGAGTGCGAACCTCTTCATGACGCTTTATTCACCGCTCAAGATCTGCTCGAAACGCCGGTTTACTTCCTTTAAATACGCTCCGTCGCCGGCAGGAAGCTCCACGGTGGCGGTGCCCCTGTAGCCGATGTCGGCTAGCGCTGCATGCACCGCGCGCCAGTCGATCTGGCCTTCCCGCAAAGGAAGCCACTCGGCCACATTTTTCCTGAACGCGAAATCCTTGATGTGCAGCTTCACGATCCGCTTGCCCAGCGTCCGGATCCAATCCTGTGGATAACCGCTGATGGCGACGTTGCCGACGTCGAAGTAGGCGCGAATCCACGGGCTCTGAAACTCGTCCACGTATCGCGCGAATTCGAGCGGGCTTAGCAGGAACTTGTTCCACACCTCCTCGATGCCGATGATCACTTTGAGCTCGTCCGCCAGTGGAATCAGTTTGCGGATCTGGCGTTGCGACCGTTCCCACGCTTGGGCGTACGTCGTCTCAGGATTCACGACCGCCGGTACCAGCAGCACCGTGTCCGCGTCCCACAGCTTCGCATTGCGGAGACTGGTGCGCATACCTTCCATGCTCTTCTCCACCACCGCCGGGTCCGCCGATGACAACGGGCTGCGCCAGTGCTCCTGGTTCATCACCGAGTGAATGCGTAGGCCGCTTTTGCGGGATGCGTCGAGGATCTCTTCTGCTTTGGTTGGGTCCGGAGTGGTTGGACACTCGATTTCTTCGAACCCCGCCTCGCGTGCAAGCTGGAACCGTTCGAGCACGCTTGTCGAAGTAGGAAGCATGTTGAACTCGACTGCTTTGCGGATAGGCAATCGTCCGGCGGAGGCGGCCGCGAGCGGCGCTGCGGCGAGGCTGCCGAGGAAAGAGCGGCGGGTAGAGTTTGTCACTGAGACGATTCTACCGCCGCTGCGTGTGGCTACGGTTGCGGATGATCCATCAGGAACCTGAGGATGGTTTTTCCGCCAATTACACCAGATTCGGGATCTTGATGATCTTCTTCTGAATCGCGTACTGGACCAGCTGCGCCTTGTTGTGAATGTCGAGCTTGCGCATCAGGTTAAACTTGTGCGCCTCGACGGTCTTCACACTCAGGTTCAGATCGCAGGCAATTTCCTTAACCGAATTGCCCTCGGCGAGCATCTTCAACACCTCCCGCTCGCGCGTAGTCAGCGTGGCAAAACGCGGCAAGCGGTTGGCGGATTTGATACGGCTGCGGAAATCATCCACTAATTGCGATAGCATGCGCGGGCTCAGATAGCTGCCGCCCCGGCAGATATCGCGAACCGCCGCGACCAGTTGCTGGCTCGGGCTGTCCTTCAAGACGTATCCGCTCGCGCCCACTTCCATGCCTTCGACGAGATAATCTTCGTCGTCGTACATCGTGAGGAAGAGCACCTTCGTCTCCGGACGGTTCTTCTTGATCTGCCGTGTCGCCTCGAAGCTGCTCAGGCCGGGCATGCCGATATCCATCAGCACCACGTCCGGGCGAGCCTCGTTCGCCTTGTCTACCGCATCGCCACCATTCGACGCCTCACCGACGACCTCCATGTCCGGTTCAGCGGAAATCAGGGTCCGGATGCCTTGGCGGAACAGTGTGTGATCGTCCGCCAGCATAATTCGAATCTTCGCCATAATCTTTTTGCCCGACTTTCTCCGTAATCTTGCTTAACCGCGCCTCTCTTTGGCTATCGGCAGTTCGATGGAAATCTTTGTACCCTTCTTCGATCCCTCCGTACGGCTTTCCACCTGGAACTCACCGCCGAGGAGCGCCACTCGCTCCCGCATACCGGATAGGCCGAACGACTCACGCTTTGCCAGCGCTTCCTGCACATTGAAGCCGACGCCGTTATCCTCGACCACCAGCTTCAACATTCCATCGGCGGAAGCCAGCGAAATGTTTACATGCCTGGCCGCGGAGTGCTTTCCGATGTTGTTAAAACATTCCTGAACCAGACGGTAGGCGATAATCTCGATCTGCTGCGGCAGGGCTCCCATTTTGGAAAGCTGCAGCCGGACGCGGCATGGATGCAGCCTTTGAAAGCGATTGACCAATTGGCGTAGCGCCGCGCCCAAGCCTAACTGCTCCAGTACCGCCGGGCTCAGCGCGGCGATGAGCCGGCGCATTTCAAGAATGGTTCGCTCGGTCAGATCGCGGGCCTCGCACAGCTTCGCCCGCCATTCGCCCTCGCTGTCGGGCAGCGCCTGCTCGATCAACTCGATTTGCAACCGGATGCAGAGCAGGCTTTGGCCGGCCTCATCGTGAAGCTCCCGGCTGATGCGGCGGCGCTCAATTTCCTCTACGTGCAGCATGTGCTCGGCGAGGCGGCGGACTTGTTCTTCGCGCTGCGCCAGGTCTTCCATGAGGCGCGCCTTTTCAGCGGCCATCAGGCAGCGTTCGGCCGCGGCGGCCAGCAGTTCCTGCTCGCGAGGCAGCCATTCGTATGGCTTGGAAAAGCCGAACTGCATCACTCCCGCTGTGCGCCCGTCCACCGCCAGTGGAATCGACCAACAGGATTTGAAGCGCTTGTGCCAGCTCTCGTCCAGAAGAACGCCGGCAGCGTGGCCGTCGCCGTTCAGATGGCGCGGCTTGGACAGCTTCTTCATCAGGCGCGGTTGATTCGGCACGGAGAGGGGCTGTGACAGCGGCGCCCCTGCTTTCAACACCCAATCCGCCGCGTCCTCGCTCAGCAAGTAGAGGCGTCCGGCGTCCGCCCTGCATACGTGCACCAGCGATTCGAGGAACCGGCGCAGTAACTCCTCCAGATTGCGCGATTCAAGTTCCACCCGGAATAACTCGTAGAACGCCTGTGTTTCCGCTTCGCGAACCTGATAATAGGCGTTGTTCAGCGTTAGAATGACGCAAAAGTGAAGCTGTTCGCGGACCCACTGGAAGTTCGAATGCTCGTCCGGAATTAACGCCTGCAGCATCGGGCCAAGGAGCCGGTCGTACTCTTGCAAAGCCTCCACGATCGCGCTTGGCGGCAGATTCAGCTTGGCCAAACGGCGCCCGTTGTACTCCACCTGTTCGATGAATTTCAGTGG
>QHXU01000178.1:9520-22311 GCA_003223065.1 Acidobacteriota bacterium
GGAATCGGCGCTCAATCTTGTCCGTGTGCGGGTCGAGCAACACCGCCAGCCGGTGCAAGTGCACACGAAGCTGATCGCTCAACACATCCGCTGCATCGGCGAGCTCGGGAGACAACTGGGGAGTCTGCACACTCTTCCTTCAAGCAGTCGCGCTAATGCGCGCACACTGAGGGCTTGATCGGCAGACTAGGGGATTCTCTTTAGTACTAGATGCTTCCGTAACAGCTCGGCGCTATCAGTTTGAGCACTCGCAACAGCGAGGTCGAGAGGCGTGCGGCCGTTGTTGTCTTTTGCGTTTGGATCGGCGCCCTTCGAGAGCAGCAGTTCGACCATCTCGCGCCGGCCCCAGGACGCCGCGCGATGTAGCGGAGTGGCTCCGGATTCCGTGTCGCGGGCGTCGATCCTCGCCCCGTGCTCGAGCAATGCGACGGCTACGGCTGTCTGGCCGGCGAGCGCGGCATCGTGCAGCGGCGTCGCGCCCTCGGGATTTTGGGCGTTGACGTCGGCCTGGTGCGCGATCAGGAGCTCGACGATTTCGACGTGACCCTTGAGCGCGGCATCGTGCAACAAGGTGGTTGAGCCGAGCGGGCCCATTCGATCCACCAGCAGGCGCACTATTTCCGTCTGGCCGCGCAGCACCGCTTCGCGCAACGCCTTTGAAACTTCGAATTTCGCGCCCTTCTCGAGCAGGAAATCCGCAATGCCGCTCTGCCGGAAATTCAATGCTTCTTCCAGGGCAGTCGCGCCGCTCTTGTCGCGCAAATCGAGCGGTACGCCGGACTGGAGCAGAATATCTACGACATCACGGTAACCCCTGATCGCGGCCGCGTGCAGGGGCGTCAGGCCGTTCTCGGGATTTAGGTACATCGGATCGGCGCCTTTGGCGATCAGAAGCCGTACCATCTCCGCCTGCCCCCTCCATGCCGCTTCCTCGAGTGGAGTGGAGCCGTTTGCGTCTCGCGCATTGACATTCGCCCCGCGCGCAATCAGAAGCGCAGCGATCCTTCCATAGCCTCGGGCCGCCGCAAGGTGCAGCGGCTTGGATCCGGATTGATAGGTCGCGTTCAAATCGGCGCCGTGATCAAGCAATGTCTCGACAACCTCGACGCGGTTTGTAATCACCGCATAGTGCAGGGGCGTCGAGCCTCCCTCGGCATGACGCGCGTTGACGTCCGCGCCCATGCTGATCAGGTAGTTCACCACGGCCGTTTCGCCCGCCCAGGCCGCGTCATGTAACGGGGTGCCGCCCAACGAGTCGCGGCCGTTCACCGGCACGCCCTGGGCGATAAGCGCTTGTACCTGCTTGAGGTCTCCGGCTCCGGCGGCCTTGTGCAGCTCTTCCACGCCGGGAGCAGCCGCGGCAAGCAACACCGGCAATAACAGCAACATCCCGGCCCGCATGTTAAACCTCTACTTCTTGCCGGCCATCAGTTGATCGAGCTCTCTCGCGAGGCCCTTTCCTTCCAGGATATCGTGTGATTGGTCCGAGTGGCCCCAGTCGCGCAGGATCTGGCCGTTCGGATCGATGACGAACAAATGCGGCGTATCGAAGGAAGGGTTGGCCGGCGTCGCCCTGAAATACGCGATCGCTACCTGTCCCTGATCGAAAACGATCGGCGTTGTAACCTTGTTTTCGGTGATGTATTTTCCGACCGTCGCAGTGTTTTCCGGCGGCGAGATCACCACCGAGAGAACCGCGACCTTTGCTCCGTAACGAGCCTTCAGCTCCTCGAGCGTCTTCGAAAGCGACTTGCAGTGCGGGCAGTCGGTTTTCATGAAATCCAGCAGCAGCCATCTGCCCCGGAAGTCGAGAACGTCATGCTGCCGCATGGTCGAGTCCGGCAGCGAGAAGCTGGGCGCCCGCCTGCCCGAAAGGCGCTGTGCCGCCAGCGGCAGCACAGCGCACAGCAGACTCACAAGGAAGGTCCGCATGAGCCCAACGTAGCACGGAGCGACTGCTCGTATGGAGGCCGTGCGACTCCGGACTCCGTGATGATCGCCGTTATGTAACGTGCCGGCGTTACATCGAACGCCGGATTCTGGACTGCAATATTCTCCGGCGCGACCGGGACACCGAAGACATGCGTCACTTCGGCGCCCGAACGCTCTTCGATGGGGATCTCATCGCCCGAAGCCAGCGTGAGGTCGAGCGTCGAGAGCGGCGCGGCCACGTAAAATGGCACGCCATTCTCCTTCGCCAGCACTGCCAGCGGATAGGTCCCAATCTTGTTTGCGACGTCGCCATTGGCTGCGATGCGGTCGGCGCCAACCAGCACGCAGCCGATGCGTCCGGAGCGCAAAAAGTGTCCCGCCATGTTATCCGTAATCAGCGTCGTCGGGATGCCGTCCTGCTGCAGCTCCCAGGCGGTGAGCCGCGCGCCTTGCAGAAACGGCCGGGTCTCGCCGGTGAAAACGTCGATTTTTTTCCCGGCGTTCACGGCTGCCCGGATCACGCCCAGCGCGGTGCCGAAGCCCGCCGTAGCCAGGGCGCCCGCGTTGCAATGCGTGAGCACGGTCTTGCCATCCGGCACCAGCGGCGCGCCGTTGCGGCCTATCGACCGGCAGACAGCGATATCTTCGACACGAATCTGCCGGGCCTCTTCGATCAGGCGGCGCACGAGTTCCTCGCGCGGCGAACCGTTCAGCGCAGCACGCACACGGCGCATCCGCTCGATTGCCCAGAACAAGTTGACCGCGGTCGGGCGAGTGGCCGCTAGCGTCTTGCACACGGTGTCGAAATCCGCGCCTTCTTGCGCGCCCAACGCGACACCCATCGCCGCCGCCACGCCGATGGCGGGCGCGCCCCGGATTACCATGGTCCGGATCGCCTCAGCGACCTCCCGATAGCTGCGGCACGTTACGAAGACCTGCTCCTTCGGCAGCCGCCGCTGATCGATCATGACGACGCCGGCATCGGTCCATTGAATGGTCTCGACCATGAATCTTCATTGTGACGCATGCGCTATCGTGAAAGAGCTGCATGCTTCGTAAGCGCTTCGAATGGAAGCTCCGCGATAAAACGCTGCATCTTGGCGAACGCACGATCCTCATCGGTGTGCTCAATGTCACCCCGGATTCTTTCTCGGATGGCGGGAAGTACCAGGATCCGGACCGCGCCTTTGCCCGTGCGGTAGAGCTAGAGGAAGAGGGCGCGGACATCATCGATATCGGCGCCGAATCGACGAGGCCCGGGTCGGCGCGCATTTCCGAGGCCGAAGAGCTGCGCCGCCTCGTTCCTGTGTTAAAGCGGCTGCGAAATAAGCTTACCGTGCCGCTTTCGGTGGACACGTACAAGGCGGGTGTGGCGGAGAAGGCGCTCGAGTCCGGGGTCGATATTATCAACGATCCCAGCGCTCTCACGTTTGATGCGGACCTGGCGCGTAAGGTCGCCCACGCCAACGCCGGCCTGATACTGAATCACATGCGGGGCACGCCTGAAACCTGGGCTAAGCTGCCGCCACTCAAGAACGTGATGAGGACCATTGCGACGGAGCTCAATGCCTCGGCGCATCGGGCCGTCCGGGCCGGAGTCGAGCGGCGACAGGTGGTCATTGATCCGGGCCTCGGGTTCGGCAAACGCAAGGAGCAGAACGCTGAGATTCTGGCGAAACTCGAGGAGCTGGCGCAACTGGAGTTTCCGGTGCTCGTCGGACCCTCGCGTAAGCATTTCCTGACGAGGGAAACGCCTCTCGGGACCGAGTTCGCCTCGGCCGCGGCGGTTACGGCGGCGATCCTCCACGGCGCGCACCTGGTCCGCGTCCACGACGTGAAAGCAATGAAGCCGGTGATCGAAATCGCCGACGAGATTATCAGGGCCGGAATGGAATCGCCTACCGACTCTGGCACTTCGGGCAGTAATGTGTTCCGCGCTGTGCCACGACGATCCTCTTGACAGGCGCGCCGCAAGCCACGCATGGCTCGCCCTCTCGGCCGTAGACGCGATGCAGGAGCTGGAATCCGCCCCGCTCGCCTCGGGCGTCGACATAATCGGAAACTGACGAGCCGCGGTGCTCGATCGCGAGCTTAAGAACGTCCCGCATGGCTTGGTAGATCCGGGCCGCCCGCTCCGCCTTCAAGCGCGACGCGATCGCAAGCGGATGGACTCCAGCGCTAAACAGAGTTTCGTCCACGTAGATATTTCCGAGTCCGGCCAGGAACGTCTGGTTCAAAAGCAGCGGTTTCACGCGTGCCTTGTGGCGGCGCAAGCGCGCGCAAAAGTCTTCGAGGCCGATTTCAAGAGGCTCCGGCCCGAGCCTGGCGACGCGGCGCGGCATCTGCTCGCTCCACTCGATGCGGCCGAACTGGCGGATGTCGTCGTAAAGCAGAATCCCCTCATCGAGCGTGAACACGGCGTGCGTATACTCGCTCCGGGCTCCGTCCAAGAGGAGCTTGCCAGTCATGCCGAGATGCACGGCCAGAGTTCCGGCATCGAGCGAGATGACGATGAACTTCCCGCGCCGCCTGACGGCGCCGATGGTGCGTCCCTGAATTCGCGAGGCCAGTTTGCGCCGGTCGCCCGGCGTCACGAAGCGGGAGTTAAACGTCGCCGAGACGATGCGGCGCCCCGCTAAGTGCGGCGCAAGCATCTGTACGACCGTCTCTACTTCCGGCAGTTCGGGCACGTTACGGAACGTCGAGCAGAATGTCGTCGCCCTGGGTCTTCACCGGAAATTTGGTGAGCCTCACGGCGTCGTTGTAGTCGTTCACGCCGGTGCGGCAGTCGTACTCCCAGGCATGCCAAGGGCACACTAAATTGTTTCCCTCAATAGCGCCCTGCCCTATCGGGCCGCAGGCGTGCGGGCAGACGCCGTCATAGGCGTGCAGTTCGCCCTCGAAGTTGCAGATCGCATAAGTGCTCTCGCCCAGCACGGCCTCCATCACCGATCCCGGCGGCAGGTCCGAAAGAGATCCGACTCTCACAAAGGGCATATATCAGATTGTGTACCATGCCGGCAGCCTCCTCTAAGAAGCTTCAAGGGCCAGTCTGCGGTACAGCACGTCTCCGTGGAAAATACCCTGTTCTAGGTATTCTCCGTGGGTCGCCTTGCTCCCTAAGATTGGCATTTGGAAACACTGTCCCAGGGATTCGGGGCGTTTCACCAAGCATGACACTCAGGCCGACACTCTCGCTTCGGGTGTGCGCTGCGCTGGCGATGGGCGCTGGTCTCGTTGCGGTCTCGTGCTCGAGAACAGAAAATCTGCAGGTCAAGGCCGCAAAAGCGCCTGATCCTCCTACCGTCGCCGTCGCCAAGGCCACGACCGAAGACCTCGCGCACAACCTGATCCTCACCGCCGAGTTCAAGCCATTTCAAGAAGTTGACGTCATGGCCAAAGTCGCCGGCTATGTCAAGAAAATCAACGTGGACATAGGCGACCAGGTAAAGCAAGGGCAATTGCTCGCGGTGCTCGAGATTCCCGAGATGATCGACGATCTGACCCGGGCCAAGGCCGCCGTGGAGCGCGCCCAAGCGGAGGTGGCGCGCGCCAACGATGAACTCAAGCGCGCTCAATCCGCGCATGAGATCGCCCACCTATCCTTCACCAGATTGTCGGCGGTCGCCAAACAAAAGCCGGGTCTGGTTGCCCAACAGGAGATCGACGACGCGCAAAGCAAGGACTTGGTTTCGGAAGCGCAGATCTCCGCGGCCCGGTCCAATCTCACCGCTGCGGAGCAACAGGTGCACGTCAACAACGCCGAGCTCCAGAAGCTCAAGACGATGTACGACTACGCGATGGTAACGGCGCCCTTCGCCGGCGTTGTCACGAAGCGTTATGCCGACACCGGCTCGATGATCCAGGCCGGGACAGCGTCGAATACGCAGGCCATGCCGCTGGTGCGGCTCTCCGAAAACAGCCTCCTTCGTTTGATCCTTCCGGTTCCTGAATCCGTGGTGCCCACGATTCACATTGGCCAGCAGGTGGAAGTGCGCGTGCCGACGCTCACTCGAACTTTTAGCGGCCGCGTGGCGCGCTTCGCCGACAAAGTAATGTACTCAACGCGCACGATGGACACCGAGGTCGACGTGCCCAACCCGAATCGCACTCTGATCCCGGGGATGTATGCGGAGGTGAACCTTTCAGTC
This sequence comes from Acidobacteriota bacterium, assembly GCA_003223065.1. Taxonomy (GTDB): domain Bacteria; phylum Acidobacteriota; class Terriglobia; order Bryobacterales; family Bryobacteraceae; genus Palsa-187. The sequence goes on from QHXU01000178.1 coordinate 15,604, forward strand.
GCCAGCCGGCACGACGTAGTCGCTATTCCGATTCCTGCCGTCGAGGCGGGGAGCGATCCTTCTTCGGGACAAGTGACGGTCATCACGCCGGATAACCGCGTTGAAGTCCGGCAAGTGAAACTCGGACTCGAAACGTCGACCAAGGTCGAGGTGCGGTCCGGTCTCAAGGAGGGAGATCTGGTCGTGATCGGTACGCGGTCCGGTCTCGAGCCGGGGCAGGAAGTTCGGCCCAAGCTTACGACAATGGGCGCGCCTTAAATAGTTCAGAGATTCTGCCATGTCCCGCTTTGCCATCCGCAACCCGTATTTGATCGTGGTCGTCTGCCTGGTGATCGCCGTGGTCGGCGTTACGAGCCTGGTGCGGATGCCGGTGGACATGTTCCCGGCCATAAATATCCCCCTGGTAGTGGTGGCCACGTTCTATTCGGGCATGCCGCCGCAGCAGATTGAGACCGATATCACGGGGCGCTTTGAGCGCTTTTTTACGCTAGCCAGCGGCATTGAGCACATCGAGTCCCGGTCGCTGCCAGGCGTAAGCGTGATCAAGGTATATTTTCAGCCGGGCACCAATCCGGACTCGGCAGTCGCGGCGATTTCGAACCTGGCCACGGCGCAGTTGCGGCGCCTGCCGCCGGGGACATTGCCGCCCGTGGTGCTGAGGTTCGACGCGTCGAGCTTACCGGTGTGCCTGGTAACGTGCAAGGGCGAGGGTTTGAATGAGACAGAGCTGCGCGACCTGGCGCAATTTCAGGTTCGAAACCAGATCGCGAGCGTAGCGGGCGCGAGCGTCCCGCCGCCTTTCGGCGGCAGATACCGCCAGATCATGGTGTATACCGATCCCTACAAACTGGAGGCCCACCAGCTGAGCTTGATGGACGTAGTCCGGTCGCTGAACCTGGCAAACCTCATCCTGCCCGCCGGTGATGTGCAAATCGGACCGCTCGATTACAGCATTTATACCAACAGCCAATTGCAAACCGTCGCGGAGATCAACCAGGTTCCGATCAAAGTCGTGGGGCAATCCCCGGTGCGAATCGGAGACATCGGCTACGCCGAGGATGGGCATCAGATCCAGAACAATGTGGTGCGCGTGGACGGACAGCGTTCCGTATACACGCCGGTGCTTCGGCAGGGGGGCGACACCAACACCATCGCGGTGGTGGATGGAGTGAAACAGGCGATCGGGCATTTGTTTGATGTCCCGAAGGAGCTGGTCACGCGGGTGGTGTTCGACCAGTCCGTTTTTGTGAAGACGGCGATTGCAACGTTGCTGCACGAAGGCGCGATCGGCTTGTTCCTGACGTCGCTCATGATCCTGGTGTTTCTGGGAAGCATGCGCGCCACGGTAGCGGTGTTCTTCTCTATACCGCTGTCTGCCCTGGCCGCCTTCATCGCCCTTCAGCTTGGCGGCGGCTCCGTCAACAGCATGGTGCTGGGCGGGCTGGCCCTGGCGTTCTCACGATTGATCGACAACTCGGTGGTTGTGCTCGAGAATATTTACCGCCATTTGGAACTGGGCGAGGACCCCTTCGTAGCCGCGGAAAAAGGAGGCCGCGAAGTCGCGCTTCCGGTTTTGGCGGCAACCCTGACGACGGTGGTCGTGTTCTTTCCGGTCACCTTCCTCTACGGTGTAAGCCGCTTCCTTTTCTCCGCGCTGGCTTTGGCGGTGGTGCTCTCGCTGTTCGCCTCTTACGTTGTTGCCATGACCGTCGTGCCGCTGTTCTGCGCCCGCTTCATCAAGGCCTCGGCGCACCATGGCACGCCTGCGTCCGAAGTGCCCGTAACCGTCGACCGTCCGAACGAACGGCGATCTTTCGGCGATCGATTCAACATCTGGTTCAATCGATACTTCGAAGCGCTGCTCAAGGTTTACGACAAGCTCGTTGCCGGAACACTGCGCTGGCCGGTCTTGACGCTTGTGGCGTTCGGCGTGTTGTTCGTCCTGAGTCTCAATCTGTTCCCGGGGCTCGGACTTTCCTTTTTTCCGCGCACGGACGCCGGCATGTTCCTTATCAACCTGAAGGCTCCCAGCGGCACGCGGCTCTCGGTCACTGAAGATGAGGTGGCGAAGGTCGAAACCCTGGTGCGCCAGATTGTCTCTCCGGAAGACCTTGGGATGATCGTCTCGAACATCGGCTCCACGCCCGGTTTTTCTTCGATCTACACCACGAACTCCGCCATGCACACCGCCTTCGTGCAGGTGAGCCTGAAAGAAGACCACAAAGTCGGCAGCTACGAATACATGGCGCTTGTGAAGAAGAAGATCGAGACAGAACTGCCGGAGCTGAGCGCTTACTTCCAATCCGGCGGCCTGGTGGACGCGGTTTTGAATCTTGGCTTGCCGGCGCCGATCGACGTCCAGGTAGCCGGCTCCAACATGAACCAGGCGTACGCCACTGCTCTCAAGCTTTCCGCACAGATCCGGAGCATCAGCGGCGTGGCGGATGTCTTCATACCGCAAGACGTGGATTACCCGGCGCTTCAGCTAAACGTGGATCGGACGCGCGCCAGCGAGATGGGGCTTGATCAACGGGAAGTGGTGGACAACATCATCACCGCCCTGACCTCGAACACCATGATCGCCCCGAGCTATTGGATCGACCCGAAAACCGGTCTCGACTACATGCTGACGGTTCAATATCCTGAGAACCAGGTCAAGAGCCTGACAGACTTGAAGGCGATACCCTTGCGGGCCGCCGGCGCGGCCCAACCCACGCGGCTGGACATGATCAGCAATGTCAGACGAATCAAGTCACCCACCGAAGTGGACCATTACCAGCTCCGGCGCACCATCGATATCTATGTCAGGCCGCTTTACGAGGATCTCGCCAAAACCGCCAACGCAGTCGATGAGATTATCGCCCGGACCAAGGTTCCCGAAGGACTGACCGTCACGCTTCGTGGAATGGTGCAGGGCATGCGCGCCTCGTTCACCAGTTTCACTCTTGGGCTGTCTCTCTCCGTCGTGCTTCTGTATCTGGTTCTGGTGGCGCAATTCCAGTCCTTCATCGATCCGTTCATTATTCTTGTCGCTGTACCGCCAGGATTGTCCGGCGTCATTCTGACGCTGTGGCTGACCGACACGACGCTGAATGTCATGTCGCTGATGGGCGTGGTGATGCTTGTCGGGATCGCGGTTTCGAACAGCATCCTGATGGTCGAGTTCACGCGTCACCTCCGGCGGGAAGGAATGGACGTTCGGAGCGCGGTGGCGCTGGCCTGCCGCGTGCGATTGCGTCCGGTGCTGATGACATCGCTGGCGACGATCATCGGGCTGCTGCCGATGGCGTTCAAACTCGAGGCCGGCAGTGAATCCTATGCTCCACTGGCCCGGGCTATTATCGGCGGTTTGACGATTTCCGTGGCGCTGACCGTGTTTCTGGTGCCCAGTGCCTACGTGCTTGTATATGGCCGCAACAAATAGAATCGTGCAACGAAAACTCCTGTCGCGCGCGGTGCTGGGTGTCTTTTGCTGCGGGACCTTAGCCGCCCAGCAACAAACGCTGCAACTGACCCTCGCCGAGGCTCAACGCCTGGCGATTCAAAACAACCCGCAGTTCAGCGCGGCGAGGCTTAACGCCGCCGCGGCGTACCAGGTTCCCGCGGAATACAACGCGAATTTCGAGCCCACTCTGTTCGGAAGCCTCACCGGCACGGGAGCCGACTCGGGCAGCCGCATCGCCGCCGGCGCTCTGAACAACCCCGTGGTGTATAACCGCTTGGGCTCCGGTCTCTCGGTCGGCCAGCTGGTCCTCGACTTCGGCCGGACGCGGAACCTGGTCGACATGGCCAAGCTGCACGCGCAAGCGCAGGACCAGGTGAGTGAAACCACACGCGCGCAGATCCTTCTGGCGACTGACCGTGCCTACTTTGGCATCCTCCGGGCACAAGCCGTGCTTAAGGTCGCCGAACAGACCGTCGCGGCCCGCCAGCTCGTATCGGACCAGGTGACCGCGTTGGCGCAAAGCAGCCTCAAGTCGATGCTTGATGTCAGCTTCGCGAACGTGAACCTCTCGGATGCCAAGCTCCTTCTGGTGCAGGCGCAGAACGATTTGAAATCGGCGGAGGCGGAGCTGGCCGCCGCCATGGGCCTGCCGAATCAGACCGCGTTCACGCTTTCCGAAGAGTCGATGCCTTCGGCGCTGCCGGACCGCGTGGATCCTTTGATTCAACAAGCGCTGCAGGATCGTCCGGAGCTGAAGGACCTTCGCCTGGAGCAGAGCGCGGCCGAGCATTTCACCAAGGCGGAGCACTCGCTCTACTTCCCGAATATCGGACTGTTCGGCACTGCCGGTTTCGCCCCGGCGGGTGAGGCGGTGATACCCGGCCGCTATGGCGCGGTCGGCGTGAACGTTACCATCCCCATCTTCAACGGCGGGTTATTCAAGGCCCGGCAAACCGAAGCGGAGCTGAAAGCGCGGGCCGCGACGCAGAACATCAATGACCAGGCAAACCGCATCGCACGGGACGTCCGTGTTGCGTATTTCCGAGCGGTCACCGCATATGACCGGGTGGGCCTGACCGACCAGTTGCTAAAGCAGGCGCAACTCGCGCTGGACCTGGCCCAAAGCCGTTACGATCTCGGTCTGAGCTCGATCGTCGAGCTGAGCCAGGCCCAACTCAACCTCACCTCCGCGCAAATCGCGAGCGCCAGCGCCCGCTACGACTATCAGACGCAGCGGGCGGTAGTCGACTACCAGATCGGCGCCCTTCACTAGATCATGAAGAAGGTACACATTCTTCTGGCCAGCGCGCGAGCCGAGGACCGCCGCAGCCTGGCGGCAATTCTCGATGGCACGCCCTGGAGGTTGATTGAAACGGACGATCGCGAAGAAGCCGTGAAGACGCTCCACGGAATCGAGGTCCCGATCGTTCTGTGCGACCGCGACCTGCCGGGCTCCCCGTGGCAGGAAACGATCCGGACGCTCATCGCGGCGCGAACGAATGCGTGCGTCATTCTCGTATCAAACGTCGCCGATCAGTATCTCTGGGACGAGGTGGTGCAGCGCGGCGGCTTCGATGTGCTTACCCGGCCTTTTCACAAGGATCAAGTGCTCTCGATGCTCGACTTCGCGCACACGCACTGGAAGACGGGCTGGCCAACCACCAAGGTGTAGCACTTACTCAGCTGATCACGCCCTTGCGAATCGCGTAGAGAATCAACTCCGCGCTGCTGTGCAGGTTCAGCTTCTGGAAGATGTTGCTCCGATGAGTCTCAACCGTGTACAGACTCAGATTCAGCAGGCTTGCGACTTCCTTGTTGTTTTTCCCTTCGGCAAGCAATTGGAGGATTTCGCGCTCGCGCGTTGTGAGCAGCTCATAGCTGTCCTCCACGTCCCTTTCCCGCATCTGCCGCACGTAATCTTCAACGAGCATTTTGCTGATCGCCGGGCTGAAGAATGCCTTGCCTTCATTCACGGCTTTAATCGCGCTGATGAGATCGTATTCGGCGGAATCTTTCAGCAGGTAGGCCCGCGCGCCGGATTTAAGCGCCTTCAAGACGTAGCCCTCATCGGAATGCATGCTAAGAAAAACGATGGCGGTCCGCGGCAGCTTCGCCGAAATCTGTCTTGCGGCCTCGATGCCGTTCAGAATGGGCATAGCGACATCCATGACCACGACGTCGGGCTGATGCTGCTCGGCCATCGCGACCGTTTCGCGGCCGTCTGATGCGTCGGCGATCACCTCGAAACCCTGCTGGCTTTCGAGCAGTAACCGCAGGCCTTTCCGCACTACCGTGTGATCATCGGCCAAGAGGATGCGAATCGGCTTCATGCCGGCTCTTTGTGGTGGATCGATACGGCCAGCGGCAACACGATGCGCAAGACGGTCCCGTGTCCGGGCTCGGAATCGACGGAGAAGCTGCCGCCCAGGTGGCTCACTCTTTCCTCCATGCCCAGGAGTCCCAGGCCGCGCTCCTGTTGCGCATGGAAGCCTTTGCCGTCGTCTTGAATCGATAACAGAATCCTCGCCTGCTCCTGCCGGACCGTCACTCTGACGGTGTGGGCTTCCGAATGTTGGACGCAGTTGTGCAAGGCCTCTTGCACCAGGCGATAGACGCAGGTCTTCAACTCCTCAGGCAGAGCTTCCGAAATTTGCTCAGCCGCCACTTTCACGCGCACGCCGCTGCGCTTCGAGACCTCGCGCGCTTGCCATTGGAGCGCGGGGAGCAGACCCAGATCGTCCAGCATGGACGGCCGCAGCAGCAATGCAATGTTCCTCACGACGCTGATCGAATTCTCCACCAGCTTCTTGATCTCGCCCGCCTTTGGTGCGAGCGCGTTCATGTCTCTGTTGCGGATTAACGTCGAAAGATTCGCCAACTCCACAAGCACTCCGGTCAGCGCCTGCCCCACCTCGTCGTGGAGTTCACGCGAGATGGAACGCCGTTCTTCTTCGTGGGCATCCACCAGGCGCGCGGAAAGACCCTTCAATTCCTCCCGGGCATGGGCGATTTCGGTATACCGTTCCGCGGTCTCGCGCTCCAGCGCGAGAATCTCACGAATGCTGAAGGCAGCGAGCAGCAGGCCGAGGCCTATCGTCAGCCCGATGGTGAGCGTCAAGCGTCTCCGATAACCCCGGTAAGCCTCTGTCACGCGGAGCTTGCCCGAGTTGAGCTGCGACTCGGCGATCGCCCCGATCTGGTCGGCGATTTCGAGCATCGCTGTGCGGCGCGGAAAACCTCGTCGCGCAGAAACACATAGCCTC
>QHXU01000178.1:22361-40520 GCA_003223065.1 Acidobacteriota bacterium
GTGTCAAATGGCCGTGCCTCCTGAGGCTTCAGCAAGCCCTGATATTTCTGAAGCGCGGAATCCATGTCGGCACGGGTCTGAAGAAGGCTGGCACGATGCCTCTCCGCCTTCCCGGCCTCTGGCTCGAGGAGGTAGTCCCGGACATAAGTGCCGGAGACGTAAAGGTCGCCGCGAATGCGCTCCAGCGTCCGCGTGCGCAATACAAAATCCTCGCGGATTTCATCGTTTGTCGTTTGAATTTGGCGCAGGGCCCGGACGCCGTCAAATTCCGCGAAAGCCATGAAGAGAAGCAGGCCGCCAAAGCCGGCGATCAGCACCAGCCGGCTGCTGACAAGCGGAACTCTTGTACGTTTCGAGGTTGCGCCCACTACCCGCCACACACTATCCTACTCCGCATCCAGCGGCCGTTTGTGTTTGGGCTTCTTGCGCAACGTCTTGGGCACCAACACTCTGGCCGGCTTCACGCCCCCCACCCTCTCGCGCGCCAGTGCCTTTATTTCCTTGTTCCGGTCGAATTTTCGCTTGGGCCTTTTCACAATGATGCGTATGTTACACTTGTTTCATGAGGAGGCCGTATGTTCCGTTCAATCGGCTTGCCTGAGCTGTTGGTTATACTTCTGGTCGCCGTGCTCCTGTTCGGAGGCAAGAAGATCCCCGAGGTTGCCAAAGGCTTGGGAGAAGGCATCCGCAACTTCAAGAACTCCTTGAAGGGCGAAGAACCCCCGCACGACGAAAAGAAGCAGGCGTAAGGCTTCCTGGCGCTGCTTGATTTCTTCGGCGGAGCCTCAATCGGCATTAGCAAAAACCCCGCGACGGCACGCATGCCGCGCGGGGTTTTTCACATAAGACTCCAGATCAGATGGATTGTTCTCTTACTTCTTTTTCGGGGGGACAATTGCGTCTTTGACCGCCTTGGCCACTCGGAACTTCACGACTTTCTTGGCGGGGATCTTGATGGCCTCGCCAGTCGCCGGGTTGCGCCCCATACGCGCCTTGCGGTCCACGCGGACCAACCGGCCGATGCCGGGCAGTACGCTTACGCCGCTCTTTTTCGTCTCACGCACCGCCAACTCGGCGTAAGCGATCATGAACGACTTCGCGACTTTGTTGGGTACGCCCACGGCTGCCGCCAGCTCCTTTACCATCTGCGATTGAGTCATCTTAGCTGCCATATTTCTCCTTTTTGGCTTATTCTCCCGAAGGTACGCTGATGCGGGACCGCTGCTCGACCGCGGCAGGCCCGCAATTGCTAATAAATGATAAGGGATGGGGAAACCCGCTGTAAAGAGGAATGTGCGAGAAAATAGCGGTTTTTACTGGGGTTTCAGCATACTTGGGGCTCCCGCGCGATATGCTGTGGCGGGCCTGGCGCCGCCAATGCTATTCTGGCAAAGAAAAGGCGAATGAATCAATTTCAAGAGCAGCTCGACATCTTGCGGCAGCGTATCGCGCGTGTGACCGAAAGGTGCAATCAAAAATATTCGTCAACCGAGCTTCCGCCACCGCCGCCAGAGCCTGAACTGCCGCGCCCCGCACACGTGTACATCGAGGAATGGCTGGGCGGTGAAGAAGTCGATACCGTCCACGGCCGCCATTTCGAAACGGAAAAACTCTACGAGCGCCATCGCAGGCACGGCAGCGCCGATGTCGGCTCGCTCGCCGACCTGCCGCACGATTTGCTCGATATCATCTCCGGCGGGGCGGTGTGCTCCGCGTCGCCCGAAGAGTGGGCCTTTCTCGATACCGAAACCACGGGGCTCGCAGGCGGCACCGGCACCTGCGCTTTTTTGGTGGGCGTCGGCCGCATCACACCCGAAGGTTTTCGAGTGCGCCAGTTCTTCATGCGCGACTACGGAGAAGAGGCGAGCCTGCTCGATGCGCTGTCGCGCCATCTTGCGCCGTTTCGCGTGCTGATCAGTTATAACGGGCGCGCCTACGATCAGCCGCTGCTCGAGACGCGCTATCGTCTGAACCGCGCGCGTCCTCCGTTCGCCCGCCTGGAGCACCTGGACCTGCTCTACGGCGCCCGCCGGCTTTGGAAGCTGCGCTTCGAAAGCTGCCGCCTGGTGGATCTCGAAAATCAGGTTCTCGGCGTGGGTCGCCAGGGAGACCTTCCCGGCGCGCTGATCCCGTACGTCTATTTCGAGTACCTGCGCACGCGCCAGGCCGCGCGCATTCTGCCCGTCTTCCAACACAACGCGACCGACATCCTGACCCTCGCCTGCCTCACCGGGATCGTTCCGCATGCCTTCAAAGACTCGCCCGGCGCGCGGTTGCGGCACGGCGCCGAAATGGCTGGAATCGCCCGCTGGCTGCGGGAGGCGGGCGAGATGGCGCAGGCGCTGAAACTCTTTCGCCGCGCTATTGACGCCGGTCTCGCTGACGAACTGCTGTTCCGCACGCTATGGGATGTGGCGCTGCTCGAGCGCAAGCTGAGCAACGCCGGCGCTGCTCTGGCGACTTTGTCCGATCTGGCCGGCTCGAAGAATCCGTTCCGCGTGCGCGCGCTCGAGGAGTTAGCCAAGCATTACGAGCATCGCGAGAAGAATTACGTCATGGCGCTCGAAATGACTCGCGCCGCCCTGGAGCACGAAGATTCTCCGGATCTGCGCAAGCGCGAGGTGCGTCTGCTGAAGCGCGCCTCTTCTCCGCGATCTCGACGATTGCTGTAGTTTAGAGGGGATGCGCTCACTTCTCCCCCTGCTCCTGCTGGTCCGTCTGCTTCCGGCCCAAGGACTGGACCAGATCGCCAACGACGAACTCGCCCGGCAGCACATCCCAGGCCTTGTACTCGTTGCCGTGAAGGAGGACCGCGTCATCTACGCCAAGGGGTTCGGCGTAACCAGCATCGAAACGGGCGCTCCGGTCACTGGCGATACGCTGTTCCGGCTCGGCTCCACTACGAAAATGTTCGTCGCCGGAGCGACTTTGAAGCTCGCCGAGCAAGGCCGGCTGCACATGGATTCGCCCGTGGGAGATTACATTTCCGGACTGAATCCGACGGTTGCGAAACTCACTCCGCATCAGCTTCTGAGCCATACGGCGGGTCTGCTGGATGAAACCAAAATGTACGGCTCGCACGACGATGACGCCCTGGCGAAAAACGTGGCTTCTTGGAAAGACGACGTCTTCTTCACACAGCCCGGCCGCGTCTATTCGTACTCGAATCTGGGGTTCGTGCTGGCCGGCCGGTTGATCGAAGCGGTGAAAGGGAAACCTTTCGCGGACGCGATGGAAGAGCTGATGTTTCAGCCGCTGGGGATGAAGCGCAGCACATTTCGCCCCACCATGGCCATGACCTATCCGCTCGCGACGGGGCACACGGCGGAGGGCGCGGTCGTCCGCCCGGCCGCCGATCACGCGGGCTATTGGCCCGCCGGATCGCTGTTCACTTCGGGAAACGATTTCGCGAAGTTCGTCATCGCGTTTCTCAACACAAAACAGTTTGCCGCCTTGGCGAAACCCAACGTGGAGCAGCCGGGACTGGGGCCGGCCCACCACTATGGCTACGGGCTCGAGATTGATAGCACGCGCGGAGTCCAGATCGTTCAGCATGGCGGCTCCCGAACCGGCTACCGGTCGCATGTGATGATGGCGCCGGAGTTCAAGGCCGGCGTGATCGTGCTCTGCAACAAGGATGGCGCGCAGCCTGCGCCCATAGCCCAGAAGGCGCTCGAGTCGCTCCTCGCGGTGCGCTTCGTAGTGGCGCCCTCGCCGTCCGCCCCTGGAAACGCCGAAATCGGGAAATACACCGGCAGGTACATAAATGGGCCGAACAGCGTGGAAATCGCGGCGAGCGAAGGCAAGCTCACAGCAAAGCTGGCAAACAGCACGCACGCGCTCGATCCGGTGAGCGCCAACTGTTTTAAAGGCGGCCAGACGACGGTGTGCTTCACCGACGGCTTCGCGCACGTGGGCGGCCGTGCCTACAGTAAGCAGCCCTAGATCTATGCGCCGGCCGCTGTTTCCTTGTCCTGATCGAAGCTTGCGAAGGTCTTGGCGGAGTCCGCGAGCCGCTTCAGGAGCGGCGCCGGAGCCCACAGATCCGGTCCGTGCCGTTTCTCGAACTCCTGGATCCGCGCCAGGACATTCTTAACACCCACCGTATCGGCGTAAAACATAGGGCCGCCGCGCCACGCCGGGAACCCGTAGCCGTTCAGGTAAACCATATCGATGTCGACCGAGCGCAACGCGATGCCCTCTTCGAGAATCCGCGCGCCTTCGTTAACCAAGGCGTAAATGGTGCGCTCCACGATCTCCTGTGCGGTGATGTTGCGCCGCTCAATCCCCGCTTCGCGCGCCGTCTTCTCGATCAGCGCGGCAACTTCGGGATCGGGCGAGGGTTTTCTGTCTGCATCGTAGATGTACCAGCCCTTGCCGGTCTTCTGCCCGAAACGGGAAGCTTCGCACAACAGGTCCGCGACGAGTGGTCGCCGCACGCCCGGCTTCTCGAGGTGCTTGAACTCCTTGCGAATGCGCCAGCCGACGTCCAGCCCCGCCAGGTCGCCCATCGCCAGCGGTCCCATCGCCATACCGAAGTCGTATAGCGCGCCGTCGACCGCCTCTACGGCCGCCCCCTCTTCCACCAGGAACTGCGCCTCGCGCCCATAGCAGTGGATCATACGGTTGCCGATGAAGCCGCGGCAGTTGCCGGCCAGCACGCCGACCTTGTTCAGCTTCTTGGCGAGCGCCATCGAGGTCGCGATCACCTGTTTACTCGTCGCCTTTCCGCGCACGATCTCAAGCAGCCGCATCACGTTCGCAGGGCTGAAAAAATGATGCCCGATCACCAGGTGCGGCCGCGTGGTGGCGGATGCGATTTCGTCGATGTCCAGCGTCGAGGTGTTTGACGCCAGAATGCAGTCAGGCTTGGCGATTTTATCGATCTCGGCAAAAACTTGCTTTTTGAGCGCCATGCCTTCGAATACGGCCTCGACGATGATGTCCGCTTGTTCGAAGCCGTCATAGGTGAGCTGCGGCTTGATCAAGGCCATCCGCTGATCCATTACGGCTTGGGAGAATCGTCCCTTCTTGACCGAGTTCTCATAGTTCTTGCGAATCGTGGCCATTCCGCGGTCCAGTGCGTCCTGAGCAGCCTCCTTGACGATCACCGGAATCCCCGCGTTGGCATAGTTCATGGCGATGCCGCCGCCCATCGTGCCCGCTCCGACCACGGCCGCGCGCCGGATTTCGTAGGTTGGGGTGTCTTTGGGAATGTCCGGGATCTTGGCCACGGTGCGCTCGCCGAAGAAGGCGTGGATCAAGGCTTTCGATTGGGTCGAGAACAGGCACTCCCGGAAGATTTCCGCCTCCCTTTCGCAGCCCTGGTCGAACGGCAGCTTTGTGGCGGCCTCCACCGCGTCGATAGCGGCCATCGGGGCCGTCTGTCCGCGCCGCGTTTTGCGCGCCTGCTCGCGAGCCGTTGCGAAGACGGCCGCGTTGCCCGAACTATCGGTTAGCTTCTCGGAACGCTCGCGCGTCTTGGGCGCCGGCTTCCCGGCGACCTCACGTGCAAATCCAATCGCGCCGCTCAGGAGGTCGCCCTCGATGATGCGGTCCACAATGCCGGCTGTCAACGCGTCCTGGGACTTGACCGGCTCTCCGAAGGCGCACATCTCGACCGCCTTAGCCACGCCTGCCAGCCGCGGCAATCGCTGGGTGCCTCCCGCGCCGGGTATGATGCCGAGCTTCACCTCGGGCTGGCCCACCTGCGCCGACGGGACGGCGAGGCGATAATGTCCGGCCATCGCGACTTCCAGGCCTCCACCGAACGCTGTGCCATGGATCGCCATGACTACCGGCTTGGGACAATCCTCGATCCTGAGAAGCTGCGGCAAGAGGGTCAGGCGCGGCCTGTGTCCCGACGTGATTTTCCCGAACTCGCGAATATCCGCGCCGGCGATGAACGTGCGCCCCGCGCCAATCACCACTACCGCGCGGATGTCCGGATCCGCCGCCGCGGCGTCGATCGCGGCGGCGATGCCCTCCGGCACGCCGGGGCTCAAAGCGTTCACCGGCGGATTGTCAATCGTGATCACGCCTACCTCGCCCTGGCGCGTAAATTTCACCAGTTCATTCATAAAATTCTCCATCATCATCGTATAAGAATCGAGCGCAAGCGGTTGCGGATTCCGGCCGGATTCGGTATCGTGTCATCAACTCGCTAGAACAAACCAGGAGGCGCTTCATGCACAAGTGGATCGTCGTGGTATTGTCCTTGGCGTTGCCGTTGTTTGCTCAGGAAAACACGGCAACGATTGGCGGCCAGGTGCTGGACCAATCCGGCGCCGGCATCCCGGGCGCGCGCGTGATCGCCCGTAACCTGCAAACCGGAATCGAGCGCATGGCCGTGACCAACGAAACGGCCAACTACACGATTCCGCTGTTGCCGATCGGCGCCTACGATGTCAGCGCGGAGAAAGAAGGCTTCAAGAAATACATTCAGACCGGTGTTGTGCTGGAGGTCGACCAGCGTGCGCGCGTCGATTTCAAGTTGCAGGTCGGGGCCGCCGCTGAAAGCATCCAGGTGACGGCGGAGGTGCCGCTGACCCAAACCGATACCTCTTCCGTCGGCTCGGTTATCGACAACCAGAAGGTTGTTGAAATGCCTCTGAACGGGCGCCAGTTCTATTCGCTGGCGCTGCTGGTGCCGGGAGTCGCCCCGCCGGCGCAGAACTCGATTCTAAGTTTTCGAGGCGGCTTCAACGTGGCGGGCGCCAGCGAGCTGAACAATAATTTCACGCTTAACGGGCTCGAGAACAACGACCAGCTTCTGAGCGCGCCCGCCTTCCGGCCTTCCGTGGACGCGATCCAGGAATTTAAAATTCTGACCGGTGTGTTTCCAGCCGAATACGGCCGCAACTCGGGAAGCCAGGTCATCGTCACCACTAAGGCGGGCGGGAACGAGTTCCATGGCAGCGCGTTCGAGTTCCTGCGCAACCAGGTGACGGACGCCAAGAATTTCTTCACGCCCTCGAACACGCCCATTCCGGCGTTCAAGCAAAATCAGTTCGGCGGCACTCTGGGCGGCCCGATCGTCCACAACAAGACCTTCTTCTTCGCCAGCTACGAGGGCACGCGCTCCAGCCAGCAGATCACGGCCCTGACCAACGTTCCGACGCCTGAAATGATCAACGGCGATTTCCGCCAGTTGCTGACGCTTGCCAAGCCGATTCACGTGCTCAATCCGTCTACGGCGAAAGATTTCAGCACGCCGAACGTCATCGATCCGGCGCTGATCAATCCGATCGGCAGGGCCCTGGCGAACTTTTATCCCACGCCCACCTCGCCCACGCCGCCCGGCCAGCAGCCGGCCAATAACTACGTGTTCAATCAGCCTCAGCTCGACACGCTGAACCTCGGCTCACTGCGTATCGACCATACCTTCTCCACGAAAGACAACCTCAGCGCCACCTACAACGATTTTGAAGACTCACAGATCAGCCAGAACAACGTCGTTTGCGGTTCCCGTGTCATTCCCGGATTCGATTGCACGGTCGATCTGCTGGCTCGTTTGTCCGGTCTGTCGGAAACGCACATTTTCAATCCGAATCTGATCAACGAATTCAAGATCGGCTATTCGCAGTTCTCGAATCCCAGAGTCACGAACGATCAGGACATTCACTTTATCCAGCAGTACAACATCCAGGGAACGAGGCTCGATGGGCCGCCGTATTCGGGTGTTCCCCAGACCAGCGTCACAGGCTACGCCAGCATCGGTGAGCCGACGAATTTCCCGCAGCAGCGCCTCGACCACACTTATCAGCTCACCGACAGCCTCACGTTCGTTCGCGGCAAGCACTCGTTCAAGTTCGGCGTGGACCTGCTGCGCTTCCAGACGAATGGAACCGTAGTCGGCAATGGTCGCGGATCGTTCTCCTTCGCCGCGCAAACGACGGCTCCCACCAGCGGCTACGCCCTCGCGGATCTTCTGCTCGGTCTTCCCACCAGCACGTCCCGAAGCCCATTCAGCCCACGCTACTACGACCGCACCGGACTGTATGCCGGGTTCGTCCAGGATGACTGGAAGCTGACTCCGCGGCTCACGTTCAACGCCGGACTTCGATACGAGTACAACATCCCGATTTTCGATCACCGAAACCTTTTAAGCAATTTCAACCCGATTACCGGGCAGATCGATGTTGCTGGACAAAATGGGGTACAGAGGGCAATCTGGGACCCGAACAACACCGATTTTGAGCCGCGGTTCGGCTTTTCCTGGCAGCCTTTCCGGTCGTCCAGAACGGTGATCCGGAGCGGTTACGGGATCTTTTATAACTCGCCGGCTCTCAACATCGTGAACAGCGGCCCCCAACAGAGCAACGCACCGTTTGTGGCGGCACAAACATTCAACTCGAGTCTGGCCAGCCCTATTTCGCTGAGCAACCCGTTCCCGATCAACAATGCCGCCGCGGGTTTCCTGACTCTCTCCGCAATCAGCCGCCACTTGCCCGATGCGCAAATTCAGCAGTGGAACTTCAACATCCAGCAGGAGCTGACAAGGACGCTTGTGCTCGAGGTCGGCTACCAGGGCTCGAAGGGAACGCACCTTCCGCTGCTTTACAACATCAATCAGCCGCTCCCGGGACCAGGCACCGTTGCCCAAAAGCAGGCGCTACGGCCCTACCCGCAGTTCGGCAATATCAACTTCAACACTTCGCGCGGCGATTCAAGCTTCAACGGACTGATCACGCGGCTGGAGCAGCGCTACAACAAGGGGCTCTCGTTCCTGTTGTCTTACATGTGGGGCAAGTCGATCGACGACACGCCAGGCACGCCTTACAATGTGACGCCATCGCGATCGGCCGCGGAGGATCCCGCCAATTTCACGCGAGAACGCGGCTTGTCGGGTTTCGACGTTCGTCACCGCATGGTGTTCAGCCCCGTTTACCAACTCCCGTTTGGTCCGGGCAAACGGTTCTTGAGCGGCAATCGAGTGTTCGGCTACCTTGCGGGCGGATGGGAGATTTCAGGAATTCTCACGTTGCAAAGCGGGCGGCCGTTCACGGCGCTGGTCAGCAGGGACAATGCGAATGTATTGGCCAGCGTGGACCGGCCGAATGTGGTGGGCGATCCGTTCCAGGCCGGTCCAATCGCGGGCAACCCCACCTGCGCCTTCGCGCCGCCGGCTCAGCTACGAACTCCCAGCGCATGGTTCAACCCTTGTGCCTTCGCGCTTGCGCCGGCTGGAACGTTCGGCAATGAAGGCCGGAACAACCTCATTGCGCCTTCGTGGAAGAACCTCGATGTTGTCATGAGCCGTGTCTTTCACATCTGGGAGAACGTCTTTATGCAGCTACGTGTCGAAGCGTTCAACGCATTCAATCATCCCAACTTCGACCTGCCGGTGCAGACTTTCGACAACGCCAGTTTCGGCTCGATCCCCGCGGCTGAGGCGGCGCGCCAGCTCCAGTTCGGACTGAAGTTGCGATTCTAATATGAGGCGAGGCGTCAGGCGGCGCCCGCAGTCGCGGTACTATGTCAAACAAATGCTCACTCGCAGACGTTTTTTGCCCATCCTCAGCTTCCCGGCCGCGGCCGCCTCGATCGCGCAGGCGCAGAGGCGCGAAGCCGCGCTCCCTTCTCTGCCGCCGGACTCTCCGATCCTGAAATTAAAAAGCCGCCGCGGGGAAGCCACACCGATCACGGTCGACGAGCGCCGCGCCCGCATCGGCCGCGCCCAGGATCTCATGCAAGAAAGCAAGATCGACGCGATCTGCCTCACCGGCGGCACCAGTCTCGAGTATTTCGGCGCTATCCGGTGGGGCCAGAGCGAGCGGTTGTTCGCCATGGTGGTACCGGCAAAGGGCGATCCGTTCTTCGTCTCCCCGGCCTTTGAAGAGGATCGCGCGCGCGAGCAAATTGCGCTCGGGCCAGGCGGCAAGGATCCGCGGGTGCTGGTGTGGCAGGAGGATGAAAGTCCGTATGCTCGTGTCGCCGCCGGTCTCCGTGAGCGTGGCATTACGACCGGGACCATCGGGATCGAGGAAACGGTGAAGTTCGTCTTTTCCGATGGCATCGCCAAAGCAGTTCCGGCGCTGAAGGTCACGAGCGCCACGCCGGTAACCGCGGGCTGCCGCATGGTAAAGACGCAGCACGAAATCAACCTGATGCGGCTCGCCTCGCGTGTGACGCTTCAAGCGTACGAGGCCGCCTGGCGCAGCCTGCGCGACGGCATGACGCAGAATGAGTTCGCGGGGTTGGTGGCGGCGGCCCACTCGCGGCTCGGATTCTCCGGCGGCGCGGGCGTGCAGGTGGCCGAATTTTCCGCGTTGCCGCATGGCTCAGCCACTCCGCAGGTGATTCGCGAAGGAACCATCCTGCTGATTGACGGCGGCTGTCAGGTGGATGGCTATCACTCCGATATCAGCCGGACGTTCGTGCTCGGCAAGCCGTCGGACAAGATGAAGAAGGTGTTCGATATCGTGCATCGTGCGCAGAGCGCCGCTCTCGCCGCGGCGCGGCCGGGCATCGCTTGCCAGGATGTGGACGCGGCTGCGCGGAAAGTGGTCGCTGAAGCCGGCTACGGACCCAATTACAACTACTTCACGCATCGCGTCGGGCACGGCATGGGAATGGACGGACACGAGTGGCCGTACCTGGTGCGCGGGAATGCGCTCAAGCTCGCGCCGCACATGGTTTTCAGCGACGAGCCCGGCGTCTATATTCGGGGCGAATTCGGCGTGCGGCTGGAAGACGACATGCACATTACTGAAAACGGAGCGGAGCTGTTCACCCCGCAGAGTCCGTCGCTCGAGAACCCCTTCGCCACTGCATGAGCGCGCCCTCGCTCAGCAGGCTGACCTGGCTATTTTTCCGCATCGGGAACACGACTTTCGGCGGCGGGACTCCCACCATGGCTGCGCTGGGACGGGAGTTGGTCGAGCGCCAGGACTGGCTCGACCGCGAGGACTTCGCGACGGCGTTTTCGCTTGCGCGGATCACGCCGGGAACGAACATCCTGGCGTTTTGCGCCGCGGCCGCCGGGCGGATTCTGGGAACGCGTGGGGCTATAGCGGCGGTGCTGGCAGTCACGCTGCCCTCCGCGGTTTTGGCGGTCCTGATCACGCAAGGCTACGAATCGTGGCGTTCGAACTCGACCGCGATGTCGGTAATAGCGGGAACGGTGGCGGCGGTCGCGGGAATGATGTGGTCCAGCGTGTGGCTCCTGGTGCGCCCCTTTCTGGGGCGCGGAACGCGAACGTTGCGCAGCATCCTGATTTTCGGCGGAGCGTTTCTGGCGGCCTGGAAGTTCGGGTTAACACCGATTCCCGTCATCGCGCTGGCCGCGCTGGCGGGTTGGTTGTGGCCGGAGCCCGCAGACAAATGAACGTGTTCCTGCTTTATCTGTTGCTGCTCAAGGCAACGCTTACCTCGTTCAGCGGCTTGGCGTCCCTGCCGATGGTCCGCGACGACTTCGTGGTCGAACGCCACCTGCTGACAGACCGGCAGTTGAACACGGCCGTGGTCGCCGGGCGCACGGGTCCCGGTCCGAACGGATTGTACATTGTGAGCGTCGGCTATTTCGTCGCCGGCCTTCCCGGCGCCGCGTCCGGCCTGCTGGCGGTCATGACCCCGGCATTTCTGGTGCTTCCGCTGATGCGATGGGTGGGAGCCCGCGCCGGAACGGCGCGCATCAGAAGCGCGATTCGGGCGGTTGTGCTGGCCAGCGCCGGCTTGCTGCTTTCGGCGTCTTTGCCGCTGGCGCATGACGCGATCACCGGCCGCGTGCCGCTGATGATCGTGCTAATCAGCTTCGTGGTGCTCAGTTTCACCCGCGTGGATTCGGCGTGGGTCATGCTGAGCTCGGCGGCCGCGGGTCTGATGATGAAGCTAGCGGGCTGATTCCACGAGCGGCCGGACGGCATCCCACACGTCCTGGGCCACGGCCGCCTCGTCGCGCGCCCCGTCGATGAGCTTTATGCGGCGTGGCTCGTCAGCAGCGAGCTGGTGGTACGCATCGTGCACCTTACGGTGAAAGCTCAGCCCCTGCTCGTCCAGGCGGGTCTCGACATCCTGCGTGGCGCGATTGCGTTTGCGCGCCCGCTCCAGGCCGGTCTCGGTATCGATATCGATCACCAAAGTCAGGTCCGGCACCACGCCGCGGCATGCGATGCGGTCGATTTCATAGACGACTTCTGCGCCAAGCCCCCGCGCGGCGCCTTGATACACGAGCGTGGAATCGGTGAATCGGTCCGAGATCACGATTTCTCCCCGGGAGAGCGCCGGCAGGATCCACTGGTCGACATTTTGAGCACGGCAGGCGAACATCAGCAGCAACTCGGCGGTCGGGCACAGCTCGCTGTTTTTTGAGTCGAGCAACACCCGGCGGATCTGCAAGCCGATGGGTGTTCCGCCGGGCTCCGCAGTTTCGAGCACGGTTCGCCCCGCCGACCGGAGCCGGGAGGCGAGCAGCCGCGCCTGCGTCGATTTTCCGCTGCCCTCGGGGCCTTCCAGCGTCAAGAAGATCCCTCTCATCGACGCGATCCAGGAGCGTGTTGACGAAACTGAAAGCTAGTCGTAGACATAGTGAAGAACCTTCTTCAGGTCTTCCCACGCTTCCCGCTTGGCGTTCTGGTTGTACGGGCGCAGCAGATAGGACGGATGATAGGTCACGATGACAGGAATGTCGCGCCACTTGTGCCAGCGCCCCCGCAAGCGCGTGACGCCGTCCTTGGTGTCGAGCAGGGCCTTGGCCGCGGTCGAGCCCAGAGCGCAAATCGCCTTGGGGCGGATCGCCAGAAGCTGGCGAAAGAGGAACTCGCCGCAGATCTCCATTTCGTCCGGCAGCGGCGTGCGATTTTCGGGCGGGCGGCACTTCACCACGTTGCAGATGTAGACGTCGGGCCTGCGGATGGGAATGCCCTCTTTCGATGCCGTGCCATCGATCATCTGCGTCAGTAATTGGCCGGCGCGCCCGACGAACGGCAATCCCTGCGCATCTTCATCAGCGCCCGGACCTTCGCCCACGAACACGAGCCGCGCCTGCTCGCTGCCGGAGCCGAAAACGATTCTGGAACGGGCTTCGCAGAGGCGGCAGCGGCGGCAGTCGTCACCCAGATCGGCGCGGATAGCGTCGAGCGTTTCACCGGGGGGCGCCAGAGGAAGGAGCGCGGGAGGGGCTGGACGGAGTTCGGGAGGGGTTGGACGGACTTCGGGAGGAGCTGCCGGAGCGGTATGACGGTAAATACTTTTAACGCCCAGATCCTGGTAAAAATTCAGGTACTGGCGGAGCTGATCGCGATTCATTGCGAGGCGTGCAGAGCCAGCCGCAGCTTGATCATCTCGTCGAAAATCCGTTGCGCGATGACGCGCTTGGCCGCGCGTCGAACCGGAACTGTCTGACCGGCGCGGAGTACAAGCACCACTTCATTCTCGTCGGACTCGAAGCCGATGCCCTCTTGTGAGACAAGATTGGCTACGACCATATCGCAATTCTTGCTTTCCAATTTGCGGCGCGCCTCCTCGATAAGGTTCTCGGTCTCGGCGGCGAATCCGATCAGCATGCGATCGCCCTTCTTCTTTCCGACCTCGGCGAGGATGTCGGGTGTAGGATCCAATTCGATCGACATGCGCGCGGCGGTTTTCTTTACCTTCTGTTTCGGAGGATTCGAACGGTGATAATCCGCCACCGCTGCGGCCTTGATGATCACGGTGGCTTTGTCCAGGTGGTCCATCACGACCTTGCGCATCTCATTCGCGGTCTGGACGTAAATCACCTCGATGCCGCGAGGCTGGGGCAGGTTCACGGGTCCGGAGATCAGCACGACGCGTGCTCCCCGAGCCGCTGCTTCTTCCGCCAGCGCGAAACCCATCTTGCCGCTGGACCGACGCACAGGGTCCAGGGGTTCCTGCGTGGGCCCGGCCGTGACCAGGATCGTCTCGCCTTCAAGATCCCGGCGCGAGGCGACCAGATCTGCGACCGCCGCGGCGATCACCGCAGGCTCAGCCAATCGGCCGGGACCGATCATGCCGCAAGCGAGCTCGCCGTCGCCGGGCTCGACGATCAGGTGCCCGCGTTCGCGCAGCACCCGCAGATTCTCGCGTGTCGCCGCATGGTTCCACATGTTCGTGTTCATCGCCGGGGCAAGCACGACGTGGCCGGTGAAGGCCAGGTACATCGTGGTCAGGATATCGTCGGCCAAGCCGTGCGCGAACTTAGCGAACAGGTCCGCAGTGGCCTGCGCGACCACCAGGATCTCATTCTCTTGCGCGACGCGAATGTGCTCGATCGCACTCGAAAGAGTATCTTCGGCGCTCGCGGCGGAGAAGAGATTCGTCAGCACCTTGCGCCCGGTGAGCGCGGCGAAGGTCAGCGGCCGGATGAACTCCTCGGCGGCGCGGGTTAACATCACCTCTACCGCGAAGCCGCGCTCCATCAGAGCGCGAGCCAATTCAGCCGACTTGTAGGCGGCGATGCCCCCTCCGACGCCGAGCGCAACGTTCATTGCTACTCTTCGGCGGGCTCGTCT
The DNA here is from genome assembly GCA_003223065.1 of Acidobacteriota bacterium. Lineage (GTDB taxonomy): Bacteria > Acidobacteriota > Terriglobia > Bryobacterales > Bryobacteraceae > Palsa-187. The sequence goes on from QHXU01000178.1 coordinate 36,833, forward strand.
GTCTGACGCTGGAAGGAGGGGTCGTCGTACTGTACGAGGCCGCGCCGGACTTCTTCCATGGCCGCTACAGTGGGCTTCTTCGACGTCGTCGGCAGGAAGCTGCGAGCGCCGTTCTGCAACTGCCGCGCCCGTTTTGCGGCCACAATGATGAACCGATAAGCGCTGGCTTCCGGATCGTCCGGAATCACGCTTTGGGCTGTGTTCTTCAAATTGGTCTCAGGCATTTGTAAACGTCTCCAGGATGGGACGAATCTGTTCTTCCATCCGATCACGCCGGCTGCGGGTGGCTTTGACGATAGAAACTAGGGTATCCACCGACGACTCCACCTCCCGGTTCACCAGCACGTAGTCATATTGCGAATAATTACGGATCTCCTCGGCGGCATCGTGCAGCCGGCGCTGGATCACCGCTTCGGAGTCCTGCGACCGCGCGCGCAACCTCTGCTCGAGAATTTGCCGGCTCGGAGCCAGAATGAATATCGAAACCGCCGCCGGGATCTTCTTTTTCAATTGTCGCGCACCTTGGACGTCGATGTCGAGCACCAGGTCCAGCCCCTGGGCCTTCGCCCGTTCCAGTTCGCTTTGATGCGTCCCATAGTAGTTGCCGAAGACCTCAGCGTACTCGAGGAACTCGCCCTTGGCGGCGCGCGCCTCGAACTCCTCGCGCTTGATGAAGTAATAGTCCTGGCCGTCGCGTTCCTGGCCGCGCGGCGGCCGCGTGGTGTAGGACACGGAGAAGCGCAGCCCGGCCACCTGCCGCATAAGCTGGCTGACGAGAGTAGACTTGCCCGATCCGGATGGCGCTGAAATGATGAAAACGGTGGTCATTCGAGATTCAGCGACTGCTCTCGGATTTTTTCGATGGCCGCCTTGGCTTCGAGCGCCAGCTCGGTGATTTTCAATCCCGCCTCGGCTGCGCCATTGGTCTTCGAAAGAACCGTGTTTGTCTCACGGTTCATCTCCTGCAGCAGGAAATCGAGCTTCTTGCCCACCTCGCCCCCGGCATCGAGCAGAGCCGCGAGCTGCGTGGAGTGAATCCTCAAGCGCGCCAGTTCCTCGCCGATATCGCTGCGATCGGCTAAGAACGCGGCTTCCTGTGCCAGGCGCTGCGCATCCACCTGCGCGCCGTGGAGGAGTTCCTTGAGCCGCTCCAGGAGGCGATTCTGAAAGGCGGCCGTGGCGCCGGCGCGGACCGTTTCCATCGCGTAGGCGGCTTCGGCGACCCGGGCGTTGTGGACTCGCATCTCGGCTGCGATCTCGGCGCCTTCCCTGGCGCGGAAGGCGTTCAGCTCCTCGAGCGCAGAGGCGGCGGCTGCCAGGAGTGCCGCCTCGGTCCCAGCCGGCGCTTCGATTTCCACAGCTTCCCCGAACATTCCGGGAATGCGGAGAGCGGCGTTGAGGTCCGGCTTCGCGTCCAGGCCGTGCGCTTCCGCCGCCTGCCGGAACGCCTTCAAGTACTCGCCGAGCAGCGTGCGATTCAGCAGCGGCGCGGCGCCGTTCGATGCGCTCTGGGGCAGCGCTACACGCACTTCGACATGCCCGCGCACAACCCGGCTCTTCACCAGCGCGCGAATGGCGCTTTCGAACGGATCCACAGCCGAAGGTGCGTGCACCTGGATATCGAGCCCGCGATGATTCACGCTTTTCACGCTGACCACGATCTCGCCCTCGCCGAAAGTGCGGCGAACGCGAGCAAAGCCCGTCATGCTCCGGAGTACACGAGATGCGGCGGCGCCCTCACCGGCGCCGCGATGCGGTTCTCGATCGCGATGTGCGCGTTTATCGGAGAGCGAAGCCATATCAGGGATTCACCAGGGGATCTTCGAGGAATTGGAGTTCGTGCAGGCGCTGGTAGATGCCGCCGCGATTGATCAGCTCCTCGTGCGTGCCCATTTCCGCGATGCGTCCCTGGTCGAGCACCGCGATCTTATCGGCCCGGCGAATGGTCGAAAGGCGGTGCGCGATCACGATCACGGTGCGGTGCGCCATCAGGTTCTGCAGCGCGCGTTGCACCAGCATCTCGGACTCGGTATCGAGGTGTGACGTGGCCTCGTCCAGGATCAGGATGGGAGCATCCTTGAGCAAGGCCCGGGCGATGGCCAGGCGCTGCCGCTGGCCGCCGCTGAGCTTCACGCCCCGCTCCCCGATGATCGTATCGTAGCCGTCCGGCATGCGCAGGATGAACTCTTCAGCCAGGGCATTGCGCGCAGCTTCGCGGATCTGCTCGCGCCCGGCGTTCGGCCGCCCGTAACCGATATTGTTCGCCACAGTATCGTTGAAAAGGAACGTGTCCTGGGCCACGATGCCGATCTTTTCGCGCAGGGCGGCGAGGCGCAAATCACGCACGTCCCTGCCGTCTATGCGCACGGCGCCGCCGGCCACGTCATAGAAGCGCGGAACCAGATTGGCGAGGGTCGTCTTGCCGGCGCCGCTGGGCCCCACCAGCGCCACGATTTCGCCGGCCTTGACCTCGAGCCTTACTCCATCCAGCACAAAGCCATCCGGCCCGCTGGAATAGTGGAAGCGCACGTCCTCAAACAGGATCGACTTCTCGAAGCGTGGTAGCTTTACGGCGCCCGGACGTTCCTTGATCTGCTGCTCGCGATCGAGATACTCGAACACCTTCTGCGAGGCTCCCAGCGCCTGCTGGAAGATGTTGTGGATGCCGGTGAGACGTTTTACCGGCTCGTAGAGCATCAGCAGCGCGATCACGAAGCTGGTGAATTCGCCCGTTGTCATCACGCCGGATTTGATCTGCAATCGCGCATAGGTCAGCAGGCCGACGATCGTCAGCGCTCCGAAGAATTCGATCAGCGGAGAAGCGAGAGCCTGCTGCGCCACGTACGGCAGATTGCTCCGCCGCAGGCGATGGGCGCGCTCGCGAAAGCGGTTCGATTCGATCTCTTCGGCGCCGAATGATTTCACCACCTGTTGCCCGCTCAGCGCTTCCTGAAGGATCTGGTTCAGCTCCGCGGCATCATCCTGCGCGCGGCGCGTGGTACGCCGGATGCGCCTGCCGATTCGCAGTGTGGGCACCAGCACGAACGGCAGGACCGTGAGGCTCACCACCGCCAGCTTCCAGTCGGTCTGCAAAACGACGGCCAGCAAGCCGAGGCCGGTGAAGCTCTGGCGCAACCAGTCCGCCAGGATATGGGACATCGCCACCTGGATCTTTTCCAGGTCGTTCATGATCGACGACATCACTCGCCCGGTCGAGTTGGCTTCGTAAAAGTGCGCGTCCTGGTGGAGCACGCGCTCAAACACAGCCTGCCGGAGATCTGTGACCGCGGAGAAGCCGACGTAGTTGATGAGGTAATTGCCGAAGTAATCGCACAGGCCCTTGACCGCGAAGACGGCAAGAATGCTGATCGCCACCATCGTCCAGACGTTGTGGATCGAGGCGGGCATCACGTCGTTGAGGTAGACCTGGTGCCTCCAGCCTGGCACCGTGAACAGCAAGACGGGCGCCTCCGCCATGCGCGGATTGAGAACGCGATCGAAGATCGGTCCGATCAGCAGCGCGGTCAGGCCCTGGGCAGCGCCGACGCACGCCATAAGCGCAACGGAGAGGAAGAGGTGACCTGCGTACGTGTGAGAATAGCGGAGCAGGCGCGCCAGTTCCCTCATGCCCTCACCTTCAAAGCGTCCACCGCCGCGACCGCGTCCTCGAGCGAAATGCCGCGGATCC
>QHXU01000178.1:40576-41096 GCA_003223065.1 Acidobacteriota bacterium
AAGCGCCAAACAAGACTACTACAGGCACGCCGAATGCGGCAGCGATGTGCGCCGGCCCGCTGTCATTGCCGATAAATAAATGTGCGCCGGAGATCAGGCTCTTGACGTCCGAGAGCGGCGCGTTACGCCACACGGAATATTGCGAAAACGCGCTAGAATCGTCGTCCGGCCCGGCCAGGAACACCAGCTCGGAGCAGCAGGTTTCGCGAAGCCGCCGGGCGAGTTCCAGAAATCGCTCGGCCGGCCACGTCTTTTCGGCTGCCGACGCGAAAGGGTGAATCACCGCGTACTGCCGAAGGTCAGGCCGCGGTCCGGCGGAAACCTTCGCGCGTGGAATCGCGCTCCGTGGCACTCCCAGCCAAAACATGGCCGAGGCCAGGTGCTCCGCCGTATGGACCTTACGTTGGACTCCCAGAATCTCCTGCGCCGTGGGGATGCGATGCGAGTAAACGAAGCTGTAACGATGGTGCGCGAATCCCGCGCGAAACCTGGCCCGCGAAGCCACGGTGAGAATCATGCT
>QHXU01000370.1 GCA_003223065.1 Acidobacteriota bacterium
CCGTATTTCACTATGCACAAGATGTTTCCATCGGCCCAGGAAAACCTGCTGATCGTGCGGGCCAAGGAGGGCCAGCTCGCGGCGGCGATCGATGAGCTGCGGGTCGTGCTGCGGCAGGAGCGCCACGTGCCGCTTTCCGCGCCCGACAACTTCGCCATCTCCACGCCGGATCAGATGGTGGAAGATTTTCGCGCGTTTACCTCGGTGGTGACGCTGGTGATGGTCGTGCTCAGCTCGATTGGGCTGCTGGTGGGCGGAATCGGAGTAATGAACATCATGCTCGTTTCCGTGACGGAGCGCACGCGTGAGATCGGCGTGCGCAAAGCCATTGGCGCGCGCCGCGTGGATATCATCATCCAGTTCCTGACGGAGGCGGTCGTTCTCACCGGGCTCGGCGGTCTGGCGGGGATGCTCTTCGGGTGGATCGTATCACGCGCCAGCCGTTTCGTTTTCCCGAGCCTGCCGACGGTGGTGCCGTTGTGGGCTGCGGGACTGGGCATCGTCGTGTCCGTCGCTATCGGCCTGTTCTTTGGCATCTGGCCGGCGAGCAAGGCCGCGCGGCTGGATCCAGTGGAAGCGCTGCGCTATGAATGATTCACTGCGCACCCGGAACTGGTGTTCCCCGGGACTTTAGCTCCAGCTACGGCTTTCGCCGCACGCAGATCGATCTTTCCGCTCCCCAGCGCTGGCAAGCTCTCGACCTGATAGATGTTCTCGCGCTTCGGCAGCCATAGCCGCGGCAAGTCCGTCTCCGCAAGCCGCCTCCACAATTCCTCCGGCGAAACCCCGGCATGCGTGTACAAGAGCGCCAGGCGCTCGCCTTTGCGGTCGTCAGGAACGCCCGTCACAACACAATTTGATTCGCCGAGCACACGGCAGATCGCCTCCTCGATTCTCTGGTGAGGCACCATCTCGCCGCCGATCTTGCTGAATCGAGACAGGCGGTCGGTGATGCGGAGAAAGCCTTCGTCGTCGATGGCCGCAATATCGCCGGTCGTGTACCAGTCATCCGTTGGCGCGGAAGCGCCCAGGTATCCCAGCATCCGGTTCGGTCCTTTAACCAGCAACAGTCCTTCCTGGTTCGGCTGGCGTGGTTCCCTCGTTTCCGGATCCACTATGCGGATCGCCACTCCGGGAAGAGGATGCCCGACGGTACCCGGCTTGTTGCCGATCTGCGTGTCGCGTGCTGCTTGGAAGTTGGGCACGTTCACGGCCACCACCGGCGACATTTCGGTGCAGCCGTACCCTTCCAGGAGCTCCAGGCCGAAGGCTTCCTTGAACGCCCGCGCGGCCCCTGCGCGTAGTTTCTCAGCGCCGGCCAGGGCGAAGCGCAGCGACGCGAACTGTTCCTTGGTGCACTTGCGCACGTAGCTGCTCGAGAAGGTCGGAGTGGAGAGCAGAAAAGTGCCTTTGTATTTCGCCACCAGCTCGCCGACCGCTTTCGCGTCGAGTGGATTCGGATGGTACACGGCGCCGCAACCGTTGACCATCGGGAGCCAGAGCGTCACCGTAAATCCGAAAGAGTGGAAGAACGGCAGGACTCCGACAATCCGGTCGTGCGAGCCGACTCCGAACACCTGCGTCATGGCTTCGATATTCGAAATGATGTTGTAGTGTGATAGCATCACCCCTTTGGGCGTGCCGGTACTGCCGCTTGAAAAGATCACCGTGGCGAGCGAGTCCGGCGAGGCTCCAGCCATCAGCCGGCGCGATGGAGTGAAGCGCGCAGCGAGCAGGGCTCTTAACTTCGCGGGACGGCCCGCGGCGGCCAGTATGTCCTCGAGGAACACCATCCCCTCGATTGCTTCAAGCTTCACCTTCGTGAGAAACGTCCTGGAGGTGACGACCGTCCGGATCCCGCACTGCTGAACAGCCGACGCCAAGGCCTCGCGTCCCGCTGTGAAATTCAGATTCACCGGCACGTTCCCGCTCATCACCACGCCAATATTCGCCAGCGCGCCGCCGGTCGACGGCGGCAAAACCAAGCCGATCATTTTCTCGGACCCGCACCGCTTCCGGGCCCAAGCGGCGAGGAGAAAGCTCGCGGTCAGAGCCTGCCCGTATGTGAACTCGCGCCCGCTCGAGTCCGCCATCGCAAACTTCGACCAGTTTTTTCGCGCACTCCGCAGAAATCGCAGGTGCAGCAAGTCGCCGCGGCTTTTGCGATATATGACTGCATCGCTTCCCGACTCCGCGATCGCCTGGCGCACATCGTGCGCGGTCGAGGTAGCCGGCATCGGCTCGCCGAAAGAAATGGTAACCGGATAAGGCGCCCGTTTCGGCCACTTCCAGAAGAATTTTCCACGCTCGAAACTGAAGATACTTCCCCAGACCCTGTCCAGGTGCACGGATATGATCGGCACGTCGAGCCCTTCGGCAATCCGCTCCATGCCGCGCTTGAACGGCAGCAGGTTGCCCGTGCGGCTGATCGCTCCCTCGGCGAAGATGCAGACCGCGTGTCCACGCTGGATCTCTTCGCGGGCCTTCTGGATGGACGCGACCACGTCCCGCGGCCCGCCCGTTCCCACTGGAATGGCCTTGGTGAGGCGGAAGAACCAATGCAAGTGTTTCATTTCGTAGAAGGGCTTCCAGACCATGAAGCGGACGAACCGCTGGATCGAAGCGCCGATCAAGAAACCGTCCACATGCGACATGTGGTTGGAGACCAGCAGCGCGGGCCCTCGCGACGGCACATTTTCCTGCCCAATAATCCGGATCTTGAAAACGGTGTGCGTCATCATCCAGAGCACGAATCGCACCAGGAACTCCGGAACCAGGCGAGTGATGTAGACGGTCGCTGCCAGAGTCGCAATGCCGAACCACAGCACGAGCTTGTCTGCGGAGACGCCAAGGCCATCGTGCAGACTCCACAATGTCGCCGAGGCGAGCAGCAGCCCGAGCGTGTTGTAGAAATTGTTCGTCGCAATCATCCGGCCTTTCTCGCCGCTCTCGCTGCGTTGTTGCAGGTAAGCGTTCAAAGGCACGATGAACAGGCCGCTCGACAGGCCCAGGAACGCAAGCGCGGCCAACGACCATTCGTAAGAGGATTGTGCCGCGTGCAATGCGAGACACGAAAAGCCCATGAGGATCGAGCCCAGGGGTACCAGGCCCAGTTCGACTTTGTCACCCGACAATTTCCCGGCGAGCAGACTGCCTGCTCCGATCCCCACCGCCAGGCATGTCACCATTAATCCGATGCGCAGGTCGCTGATCTTAAGCACCTCGTTACCGAACAGCAGCAGGTCCATCTGAAAAAGTGCGCCCAGGAACCAGAAGTAGGAGATGCCCAGAACCGTGAGACACAGCGGGCGGTCGCGCAACAAACGCCTCGTGCCGGTCATCACTTCGGCGAATGGATTGATTCGGAACGGCGCGCGCACGTCGCTCGGGCGAACTCGCGTGATCCGCAGACTTGTGGCAAAGCCGGCAACGGCGATGCCAAGCATCACCAGGCCCATGTTCCACGGCTCGTTTTTCCATGCAGTGAAGAGAACGGAACCGATTGAAGTGCCAAGCACGATCGCCACGAACGTGCTCATTTCGAGCAACCCGTTGGCGCGTGACAGGTCCCTTTCAGGAAGCAACTCCGGAACGATGCCGTACTTCGCGGGACTGAAAACGGTAGAGTGCAGAGCCATCAGGAAGAGAACCGCGAACATCAGCTCGATTCGCGTTGTGAAGAATGCCGCCAGTCCCAGTCCCATCACGGCGAT
>QHXU01000371.1 GCA_003223065.1 Acidobacteriota bacterium
TTCTGCGCACCAAGGACCTGCTTACAGAAGGAGAAGGAATCTGACAATGTCTTCGCCGAATTACGAAGCGGAAGCCAATGGCTGGATTGACGAGGCGCTTGCGGCCTCGGCTGGCGCCGAGTGTGTCACCTCCAGCTTTCAGGCCGAGTGCGTCGTGCTGGTGCACATGCTGGTCTCGCGGCGGCCGGGAATTCCCGTGCTCTTTCTCGATACCGGCTATCACTTTCCGGAGACTTACGCCTATCGGGATCAGATCACGGCGCAATGGAATCTGAACCTCCTCAATCTCACGCCGAAGCTCACAGTGGATGAACAGGAATCTCAATTCGGTTTGCTTTACCGGACTTCGCCTGATCGCTGCTGCGGCATGCGAAAAGTCGATCCATTGTTCGCCGCGCTTGAATGCTACGACACCTGGTTTGCTGCGCTGCGGCGCGAGCAATCCAAATCGCGCGCAAACCTTCAAGCCGCCGACGATTTCAAGCTTCCATCCGGCAAGCGGCTGCGGAAAATCAGTCCGCTGGCCAACTGGTCCGCGCGCCACGTCTGGGCGTATCTCGAGCGGCACGGCATTCCGCGGATGCCGCTTTATGAAGAAGGCTACACAAGCATCGGCTGCATGCCGTGTACATCCGTTCCGGTCGACGCCAACGATCCCCGGTCCGGCCGGTGGTCGGGCGCCAAGCTCGAGTGCGGGATTCACATCCAAGGCTGAAGCCCATGGAATTTCTGCTGGGATTCGTGATCGCCATCATGATCGGGCTCACGGGCGTGGGCGGAGGCGTCATCACCGCGCCGGTGTTGACCCTGTTTCTTGGCGTTCCGCCGGCCGAAAGCGTGGGCACCGCGCTGGTGTTTACCGCGCTCGTAAAGCTGGTCGCTGCGCCCCTCTATCTGGCGCGGCGCCAGGTGAATTTCCGGCTGCTGGCGTTGTTGCTGGCCGGCGGATTGCCCGGGGTTGTGGCCGGCTCCTACACGCTTAATCGGCTGAACGCGGATCATCGGAAGGGACCGCTGCTTGCGGTGCTCGGCGGGACCATCATCGCGATGGCATTCCTCAATCTTTATCGTCACGTGAAAAGCGCGCAGGATGCGGCGGCCTCTTCGGCGCGCGACCGTTCGCGGTGGCTTCCGTTGATCGCGTTGCCGATCGGAGCAGAAGTCGGCTTCTCTTCGGCGGGCGCGGGCGCGCTCGGTTCGCTTGTGCTGATGACTGTAACGCGGCTCTCAGCCGCCGAAGTGGTGGGAACCGACGTTTTGTTCGGCCTGGCGCTGTCCCTTGCCGGCGGCGGAATCAGCCTGGGGGCCGGGAACTACCACGCTGCCCTGGCGCTGAAGCTGAGCCTCGGCGGAGTGGCGGGAGCCTTCGTTGGGGCGAACCTGCTTTCCATATTGCCCCCGCGGCCATTTCGGGTGGCCTTATCGTTGTGGCTGGTTTCCCTCGGAGGCCAGTTATGCTGGCGCGCGATCGCCGGCTGAGCATGAACGCATAAATTCTGTTCTCATTTCTTCTTGCCCGCGGCCGCCTTTTTTATTAGCGAGGCGGCCTTCTTTGCGTCCGCCTCAATATCGAAGCCAGCGACAGCCGAGTATCTTCTGCCAATCACCTGCGCGACCAGAAAGGTCAGATTGATTCCCGCATCCGCGATCGCCTGGGCAATCGCGTATCCCAATCCAGGCTTATTGTCGCCGTCAATGAGCAGCGTAGGAATGGCAGACGCGCTCAGCCCTGCGCCCTGTGCAGCCGTAGTGACCTTCTTTCCCGTGACCGGGTACACCTCGATTGCGGCTCTGTTCGCGCTGCCGGGATAGCGGTAGCCCATAACGACCTGAAGGTCGGAACCGGTCTCGGCAAGCGGCTTGAGCGTTCGCGCCAAGACTCCCACCGTGTTCTCGACCTCGGTCCGCCAAAGCGTGATTTGTCTGACTGTCAGTGGCATGTGTCCATCCCTCCCAAGGAATCTGCGACGCCAATCTCCGGCCAAGAAGACTGTATCACCGGCGATTCGCTGAATCAAGAACCCGCCGCAACTCGGCAAAGCCGCGCTTCCGGCCGGCCGTGGTTTGACACCAGCGCCGATTCATTACAAAGTTTCTACAATACTTTAGCGCTAACGCAACGCGAAGCTCCCTGGTCTTGCAGCCAGGCGGTGGCTACATCGCCAGATTCGCACCATAGACTCCGATTGCGGCGCATATCATCCGAAGGCGGCTGCTCGTATAACATGTCCGTATGGGTCATGGCTCACGCGCGGTATTCGCTCGAACCGCCGTTGCGCTAGGCTTGTTCCTGCTACTTTGCCGTCCCGCGGGCATCGGCGCCTTTCAGGGGATGGTCTCGCCCACGCGCACACCCCGGCCCATCAATATCCAGACCAATCTCCGTCCGATCAAGGTCGATTTCAGGGACGTCGCGATTGAGGCGGGGCTGACAGCCCAGAATGTTGTGGGAGGAAAGGATGTTAAGAAGTACATTCTCGAGGCCACCGGCAATGGAGTGGCGATCTTCGATTTTGACAATGACGGCCTGATGGACATCTTTCTGCCGAATGCGACCACGCTGGACACTAAGGACGCCGGCGAGAAATCGACGAGCCATCTTTACAGGAACATCGGGAAATTGCGGTTCGAGGATGTCACGCGTAAAGCTGGGTTGGATCGGGTCGGGTGGGGGCAAGGCGTGTGCGTTGGCGATTATGACAATGACGGATTCAAGGACCTGTTCGTCACCTACTACGGGCATAGCGTCCTCTACCATAACGAGGGGGATGGAACGTTTCGGGATGTCACCAAGGAAAGTGGTCTGTACTCGGATGAAGTTCGCTGGGACACCGGCTGCACGTTCGTCGATTATGACCTTGACGGCAAGCTCGACCTGGTAATCGGGGGATATCTGGAGTTCGATCGCAGCAAGATTCCCGAGCCCGGCGCCAGCTCGTATTGTCAATGGAAGGGGTTGCCGGTCATGTGCGGCCCGAGGGGACTGCCGCCCGGACGCAACCGTCTTTTTCATAATAAAGGCCAAGGAAAGTTTGAAGATGTCTCGACAGCAAGCGGCATAGGCAAGCCGACGGGCTGTTACGGGTTCACTGTACTTGCGTCCGATTTCGATAATGACGGTTACCCGGACCTCTACGTAGCTTGCGATTCAACACCCAGCCTGCTGTATCACAACCAAAAAAACGGAACATTCGAAGAAATTGGCGTTGCTTCAGGGAGCGCGCTGAATGAGGATGGCCAGGAGCAGGCCGGCATGGGGGTCGCGGTCGCCGATTATGACGAGGACGGCTATTGGGACATTGTAAAGACCAATTTCAGTGACGATACGCCCAGTGTGTATCACAATGACCGCGACTGCACGTTTACGGACAAAGTGTACGTATCCGGCCTGGGAACACATACCCAGCACCTCGGGTGGGGAATCAATTTCCTCGATGTCGACCATGACGGCCGCAAAGAGATTCTGATTATCAACGGCCACGTTTACCCGGAAGTCGAGCGCAGCTCGCTCCATATCAACTACCGCCAGCCACGACTCTTATACTGGAACGTGGGCGGCGGCAAGTTTAAAGACATCTCGGATTCGTCGGGCGCGGGAGTTTCAGATTCCTGGTCGTCACGAGGATCGGCCACCGGTGACCTGGATAATGACGGATCGCTCGAGGTGGTCATCAACAACATGGGCGACCGGCCCAGTCTCCTGAAAAACTTCGGAACGAAGAAGAACTGGCTCCTGGTGCAGTGCGTGGGAGTGAAATGCAACCGCGATGCGGTGGGGGCGCGTGTGTACGTTTATGTGGGCGATCGTAGGATTTCAGGTGAAATCCAGAGCGGCTCCAGTTTCCTGTCACAAAACGATCCGCGGCTGCATGTCGGTTTGGCCGATGATGCCTCGTACAAGCGCATCGAAGTCCAGTGGCCGGGAGGAGCAAGGGTGCAGCGAATCGAATCGTGGTGCTGAAGCAGAACACAGGTTCGCGCCTCGTCCTTGTTCAACCCGAGATGCACGCGTTCGCGTTCCACCCCGGCTATCGCAAAAATCCCCGCTAGTTCCTTACTCTCCGGCCTTCGACCACGGCGGCACAATGCCGTTCATTCGGGCGTACGCAATCAATTGGCCCATGTGCTCGTTGGCGTGAATGATGATCCGGAGGTACATGCCGTCGACATTCGCGTCCCGATCGGCAATCTTCACTTTGCGCTGAAGGTCATCGGGCTTGACTGAAGCGTGAGCCGTCTTCACAGCATCCAGTGAGCGCTTTAACCAGTCGACCACGTCCGCCTTCGCGGTCACGGTCTTTTCCATATCGGACGACTTGATGTCGGCAGGCATTTTCGGACCTGTGACGCTCAACAAATAGAAGTTCGCTAGAGCGATGTGCATGTAGACTTCGCTCATCGACCGTACGCCCGGCGCGGGCCGCCACGCGAACTTTTCGGCCGGCGTCGCCTGGGCGAGCGCCATCAATTGCCGTGAAACGTGGCCCCACTCCCCGTCATAGCCTTGCCAGATGCCCTCCGGCTGGGCGTGTAGGGTTGCGGTGCCTAAGACAATAGCCAGTAAGGACGTTTTCACGTTTCCTCCCCCCCCTCGCGCCCCGTTGGCGCGCCAGTCTTTCAGTCTACCCCGCCGACGCTTGTCCAAAGCCGGCATCCAGGGCAACCGAAACAAGGGCCTCCCAGGGGCCTGTCGGTAGCTTTTGAATCTGTCCGCTTTTATTAACAGACGATCTGTCCGCTTGCTTCATGCTACCCTCTTGACCTTTGGTTTTCTTGAGAGAGGGGAAAAGGGAGTCGCAAGGCGGTGGGAAAGTGGGAAACTCGCCGAGGTTGCGAGTTTTCCAAGGGGCGGTGGGAGCGGTGGGAAACCTGGGTTTGGTTTTCCACGGCTTCCACGGCACCGTCTTTTCCACGGCCTTTGGGTGGTTCCAGCGGGCGGCCGGACTCCGCATAGCGTCCCACCACATGGGGACCGAAGCGAATCGACACCGTGCCGTTCAGGTGCTGGTGAATGGTTACGGTCCGATCCGCCAGGCTGTAGCGCCAGCGGCATTTCTCGATCTGCCAGCGGCAATCCTTGATGGCCACCGTGTTGTCTTTGTCTACCACCCGTTCGGTTTGGATGGAAAACACCTGCTCCAGATCGCGCCGCCCACATTTGCGGAAAGCTGTGCCGGGGACCGCTGGCTTCACCCTGAACTTGGCGTTGAACTCCTGGATGTAGCGGTTCCGCAGGAACTCATTGGCATGTTCCACCGTTGTGATTCCGGCCTTGCGAAGCTCCTGCGGCAGCCGCCCCTGCCAAGTCTGATAGCTGCGCTCCATGCGCCCCCGCGCCTGCGGCGAATACGCCGGAATCATTTGAATCCCCAGCTCCTTCAGCGCCCGACCCACCTGCGTTAAACGCGTCTTGTCCACCGGCTCGCCGGCTTTCGCCGTATAGAAGAAATGGCTGCCCCGATCGCTGTATAGCGAACAGAACACTCCCTGCGTTTCTACCACCTGTTTCAGTGCCGTCATCACCGTCAGCGTGGATTCCTCCTCCACCAGTTGCGCGTAATAAATCTCGCTGGTGGCGTCGTCCAGAATGACGATCAGATCGTAATAGCGATCGTCCTGAAACCAGCGATGCTTGCTGCCGTCGATGTGCAGCATCATTCCCACCATCTCGCGCCGCGGCCGCCGCCTGCGGTGTGGGCCACGCCTCCTGCGCCGCCCTACCAGTCCGGCTCCTTGCAGCGCCTGCTTGACCCAGCTATAGCTCAACTCGATGCCATGCTCCTCCTGGAGCTTCTCGT
>QHXU01000372.1 GCA_003223065.1 Acidobacteriota bacterium
CGGCACAAAGGAGGCTGGCCCGGCTTCGAGTTTGCATTCCACAATGTAACGAAAACAGTGACACCATCCAGCTCCGCCGAGGAGTGATTGACCACCAGGTAATGGATCTCCGATTTCTTGTTGAAGTCGACGACGATGCGGAAGCCCGTGACTTCGACATACCGGGAGAGAGGATGCGAGGCAACCGACGCGGCGGCCGCATCCAACGGCGCCGACTTCGCATCGGTGGCAGGATGCGGCAGGAGATAAGACAGAACAACGATCGCGGACACAAGAAGCACAACGGTCACGAGAAAACTCATCAGCCATCCGGCCACTTGGGATTTGGGGGGCGGCGGCGTCTCATCGGGGACAGCGACAAGGTTCGCGTCCCGGAAAGAAGAGAGTTGGGGCGGAAGCGCCGGTCCGGGCAGCGTGACGCGCGGGCCCGAATCCGGCATCAGGATGTTCGCTCGGGGCGGCGCCGGCTGCATGGCGCGGCCGGCGGCTAACGAATAATCCTGCAGCGGGGCCAGCGCCAATCTGGATTCGGATGGCGGATCATCAATGGGCGTCGACGTTTCGACCGGGGGCGCCACGGCCTCCTCCGCTGGTGCGGCGAGCAAAGCAATCGGCGCGGCAGGCGCGGCAATCGCCGGCGCCACGGGCACCGGCGCCGCTTCGGCAACCCGAACAGGCGCTTCTTGAACCGGCTCAGGTGCGGGTTCCGAGACCGTGGGATCGGAAACCGTGGGTTCGGAAACCGTGGGTTCGGAGACCGTGGGTTCGGAAACAGAAGTTTCGGAGATCGTGGGTTCGGAGACAGAAGTTTCGGAGATCGTGGGTTCGACGATTTCCTCGACGGCCCCCACAGTGCCGACCGCGTCCGCTAACTCCAGCAGGCCTGCTGGGTCGTCCAGCGGCGCGAACGGCGCGGGCTCCCCGGAAGCTGCGAACTCGTCGGTAAACGCGCCGAACGGAACGTGAAAGGGTTGGCTTGTACTCGTGAGGTCGGTGTTGTGCCGCTCTTCGGGAACGGGTTCTGGAGCCATTACCGATACGGCTACGGGCTCGGCTTGCTGGACCGCGCGGACTTCATCTTCGGGAACGGGTTCTGGAGCCGTCACCGATACGGCCACAGGCTCGGCTTGCTCGACCGCGCGGACTTTTTCTTCGAGAACGGGTTCTGGAGCCGTCACCGATACGGCTACAGGCTCGGCTTGCTGGACCGCGCGGACTTCTTCAGCCAACACCAAAAGAAGCGCGGGCAATGGATCAGGTTGGGGCTCGGGTGTGGCATTCCCGGCTGCGGCCGTCTCGGCTGGGGACTCCTCGGTTGGGGCTTCCTCAGCAGGCGTCGCTGGAACGACCGCCAGCGGATCGCAAGCCGGACATTCCTTTACCGACGGCGGAATCTCTCTGCCGCATTCCGGGCAGATCCAGTGAAACATGAATCCAATTTACACGCATATTGTATTTATGCACTTCAGGCACACACCCTACGCGACATACCTACGCACCTTAAGCCGGATCGGGAATCGATCTCAGGGAATGGTTAAGGGACGCGGTGCGCAGTGCGCCTTAACCGCGCCGGGCCTCGAATACCATGTTGAACGGCGTCTCGGCGGCGCGGCGCACCTTCGTAAAACCGCCTTCACGGATCACCTTGCTTAATCTAGCCTCACCCGCCTGCGCGCCGAGTGCCAGCCCGACCTCCTGGGCCTTTGATGCCGGCGTGCAAATAAACGAGGACGCCGAGTAATAAACCCGGCCGATCGGATTCAAGTTATCCTGCACCTTATCGTTTGCATAGGGTTCGACCACCATCCAGGTCCCGCCGTCCGCCAGCGTCTCGTGGACGTGCCGCGCGGCGCCTGCCGGATCCCCCATGTCATGCAGGCAATCGAAAAACGCCACCATGTCGTAATCCTTGCCCGGGTAGTCTTTTGCGGATGCGGTTTCAAAGGTCGTGCGATCCTCAACGCCCGCGGCGGCTGCCGCAGCGCGTGCCCGTTCAATCGACGCGGGATGGTAATCGAAGCCGAAGAAACGGCTCTTAGGAAAGGCCTGAGCCATCAAGATGGTGGACACGCCGTGCCCGCAGCCGACGTCCGCCACGATCCCGCCGGTCTCGAGCTTCGCTTTCACTCCATCCAGCGCTGGAATCCACTCCCCGATCAAATGGCGCGTGTACGCGGGGCGGAAAAAACGCTCCGTTCCGCGAAACAGGCACGCATCGTGTTCGTGCCAGCCCACTCCGTTTCCGGTTCGAAAGGCGTCGAGAATCTTCGGCTCGTCCCTCATCATCGCCACCGCGAAATCGAGCGCGCCCAAGAAGTAAAAGGGGCTGTCCTCGGAGCCAAACGCGGCGGCCTGCTCATCGTTCATGGAGAACTTTTCCGTGGCTGAATCGTAATCCACATAGCCCGAAGCCGCTTGCGCGCATAACCATTCGCGGATGTAGCGCTCGTATGTGTTCGTCTTCCTGGCAAGCTCAGCCGCGGTCATCGGACCCGCGCCCGCCATCGCTTTATACAGGCCCAGCTTTTCGCCAATGATCATCGGTCCGATGCTGGCCATCGCACCCAGGTCGCCGACCAGCTTGCCCATGAACTCCATGAATCTATCGGGATTTATTGGCAATTTTACGCCTCCGCAGGAACAAATAGTAACATAATGCAACTACGATCAATGCGATCGATGCGTACAACAGGTATTCGTGAATCGAATCCGCAATCCGCTTCCAGTTCTCGCCCAGAAAGTAGCCAAGCGTGAGGAACGTCGACACCCAAAGGAGACCTCCCGACCAGGCGAAAGCAATGAAGGACGGGAAGCTGAGCTTAGACGTACCGGCCACGATGGCTGTGAAGTGCCGCACGCCGGCGATATAGTAGCCGACGAAGAGCGCCCAATGACCGATACGATCGAACCACTGATGCACGCGCTGGAGGCGCTCCTCGGTGATGTGGAGATATTTTCCGAACCGGTGCACCGCGCCAAGACCTAGCGTCCGTCCGATGGTGTAGCTCAAGCTGATGCCGCACCAACTCCCGGCGAGCGCGGAGAGCAATGCGCCGAGAGGATGCATTTTTCCTTTTGAAATCAGGTAGCCGCAAAAGACGAGCAGCGTCTCATCGGGCACGGGTAACCCGACGATCCCGAGCATCAGCAGTAAAAAGATCGCTCCGTAACCATAGGTGGAGACCCACTGGAAGACGGATTCCATCGCTCCACGATAACAACCCGCCCATCTCCGGCGGAGCGCACCGCTCGCTTAGGCCTTAATCAGATCCTGCGAGGTGACGACGAAGCGCTCCAGGAACTTGCGTTTTTTGTTACGCTGTTCCGCCGTCTCCCGATCGAGCAGTTCTTGCGCAAACTGATCAAACACCTTACCCATCGCTGAAGACGGGCTGATGCAGCCGCCGTCCCTCATGGCGTGGTTCACGCCGTTGTAGTCGTTCGGAAACGTCTTAATTACCTGAATGCCCAGAAGCTCCTCGACCTGCTCGTGGCTGAAGACAGCCTTCTTCTGGGAGCGATTCAGCACAACCCCCACCCGGCTGTGCAGATCGAAGTCTCGCAGGAACAGCAGCTTTTGGCGCGCCAGGTGAAGCGAGGGAATCTCCGGCGTGCATACCATGATTACGCGCTTGGACAATTGCATCAGCTCGATCGAGTAGCGCTCCAGATTTCCGGACAAGTCGAATGTTATTGCCTTGTAATTGCGGCGCATGAAATCGACCAGGAGGCGGATCTGATCGGTATCGATCCGGAGATTGGGACTCAAGCGGCCGGCGTGCAGCACATCGAGTGCGCCGATGGAAGTGATCATCTGGGGCCAGAGGGTTTCATCCATCTCATGCGCGTGCTCCGCTGCCTCGATCAGGGAGAATTCGTT
>QHXU01000373.1:0-2983 GCA_003223065.1 Acidobacteriota bacterium
GGCGGGACGCAGCCTAATGACAGGGCGCGGGACGAGGCCCGCTGGTTGCTGCTGGCACGGTATGCGACGATCGTTTGGGCGGCGGCGCTGTTCACCGTAGCCCTGGTGGCGCGGCATTGGGGGAGCGTTCTGCAAGCCGGGCTGTCAATCGCGTCAATCCTGTACGGCTCGCTGCTGGGCGTGTTCCTGCTCGGGCTGCTGACGCGCCGCGTGGGAGAAACGGCGGCGATGTGGGCTATGTCGGTGGGCATGGCGCTGATGCTCTACATCAGATTCGCGACGCCGATCGCCTGGACATGGTACGTTCTGATCGGCACGTCCGTGACCTTTGCCACCGGCCTGGCTTGCTCATTCGTCTTGAAGGAGAATGTATCGCGTGAAAAGTTCTGAACCTGGCGTTTTTCAACAGGATTCGCTGCGACGTGCGCTTGGCCCCTGGTCGGCCATCGCGGTGGTGATCGGCACGGTGATCGGCAGCGGCATTTTTTTGGTGCCTTCGGACATGGTGAAAGCGGTGGGATCGGCTGAGATGGTTTTCGTGGTGTGGGTCTTTGGTGGAATCCTGACGCTTTTCGGCGCCCTCACTTATGCCGAGCTCTCCGCCGCGCTGCCTGGAGCAGGAGGTGAATATGTGTACCTCAACGCCGCTTATGGCCCTTTCTTCGGATTCATTTACGGATGGACTCAAACCTGGGTAGCGAAGGCCGCATCCATCGCGACGCTTGGAACCGGATTTTTCACGTATCTGGCGGATTTTTTTCCTGGCCTGACCGGCGTTCTGTACACCGTGCCTTTGCCGATTGGGCCCGGCGGGGGACCGCTCGAGATCCGCTACGGGCAACTGCTGGCGATTGGAGTGGTCCTGTTGCTCGCTGTCGTCAATTATCTGGGAGTGCGGGTCGGCGGCGGAGTCCAGGTGGGTGTAACGGTCTTAAAAGTGTCGCTGATCGCCGGCCTCATCGTCGCCGGTCTGGCGTCCGGCCGCGGAAACGTTTCGAATTTTCATTCATCCATGACCGCCGATCTGGGCGGGATAACCGGATTTTTCGCTGCCCTGGTGGCCGCGCTCTGGGCCTACGATGGGTGGAACAACGCTGGAATGCTCGGGTCGGAGATCGAGCGTCCGGGCCGGACCTTGCCACTGGCGCTGATCACCGGGACGCTCTGCGTGATGGCGGTTTATCTTCTCGCGAATGTTGCATATTTTTACGTGTTGAGTGGTCCGGAGGTCGGCTCGAGCGAGCGCGTGGCTGCCGATATGATGCGCCGCGTACTGGGCCAGCCGGGCGCGGCGGTGGTGAGCGCCGCGGCTATGATTTCGATTTTCGCGGCGCTGAACGGCTCGATCCTGTCGGGTTCGCGAGTGCCCTACGCCATGGCTCGTGACGGCTATCTTTTTAGCGGCCTCAGCCGCGTGCATCCGCGGTTTCGGACGCCGGGAGCGAGCATCCTGC
Organism: Acidobacteriota bacterium; assembly: GCA_003223065.1. GTDB lineage: Bacteria > Acidobacteriota > Terriglobia > Bryobacterales > Bryobacteraceae > Palsa-187. The sequence goes on from QHXU01000373.1 coordinate 1,455, forward strand.
TGCTGGGCCTCTGGTCTTCCGTGGTGCTGCTGAGCGGGCAATATAAGCAGCTTTACACGCTGGTCATCTTTCCGAGCTGGATATTATACGGAATGACCGCAGCGTCGGTGATTGTTTTGCGCCATAAACGACCCGATCTGGAGCGCCCGTACCGCGTCCCGGGCTATCCCCTGGTACCTTTGTTGTTTGTTTTAGTAGCGCTGGTCCTGCTTTATTCCACCTTACGCACATCGCCTCGGGAATCGGGCATTGGGTTGGGCGTGATTGTGGCCGGATTACCCTTCTACTTTCATTGGAAGAACCGCCACAAGGCATAGGGCAACCTTTCCCGGCGTCCAGCCCTAGCCTTTTGCCCAAAAAAGGGACTTTTGCGAATCGTCTTGTTCTGTTTTCAGAACAAATCCCTTGAGATCCATTGAAACTAGAGCTAAACTCGAAGAGGAGGACCGGTACAGAATGCTCGGCGGTGTTCGTTTTTCAGAACGGAATGCCGGTCCCGATACTGACTGTGAACAACCGGGAGACTCAAATGGACGTTTTAAAAATGCTGGCCGAATTACGCCAGGAACGTGAACAGATTGAAGAAGCGATTTTGACATTGGAGCGTTTGGCCCGGGGCCGTGGGCGGCGCCGGGGGCGGCCGCCGGCCTGGATGAGCGCAATTAAGAGGAGGGGCCGGCCGCCCGGGAGCAAGAACAAAAGCAAAGAAACCGCAGCGGCCTAGAAACAACCCTCTTTAAGCCCAGGCAAAGTGAGCGGCGTACCGGCGCTTTTCCGGCTGTTGCTGTCCGGGGCTCCGCTCACTGTACACTTGTGGGTGCGTGTCCGCCAAGAAACTAACCGCACACGTCAAGGCCGCGGGTTGAGCTTCTAAATTGAGTCCAAAGGTTTTGGACCAGGTGCTCGCCCGCATTCCGCGCGTGGCAAATCCCAATCTTCTTGTTGGCTTCGATACAGCCGACGACGCGGGTGTGTACCGGCTGGGGCCCAACCTGGCCCTGGTGCAGACCGTGGACTTCTTTACTCCAATCGTCGATGACCCGTTTGTCTTCGGGGCTATTGCGGCCGCCAATTCCTTGAGTGACGTCTACGCCATGGGTGGAAAGCCTCTGACCGCGTTGAGCATTCTGGCTTGGCCCGGCTCAGGCGATCTCGAGGATCTCGAGCAAATCCTCAAGGGTGGCGCGGAAAAGATGCACGAAGCGGGTTGCGTGCTTCTGGGGGGCCACAGCATCAACGATCCGGAGATCAAGTTCGGTTATGCGGTAACGGGCACGGTCCATCCCGCCCGGATCAAGACCAATGCCGGCGCCCGGCCGGGAGACGCCCTTTTATTAACCAAGAAGCTCGGCACCGGCGTGATCTCGACGGCATTGAAGCGCGGTCTGGCCCAGGAGGCGCATGTTTCGGCCTCGATCGCCTCGATGCTGACCTTGAATTCGGCCGCGGCCGAAGCGATGGAAAAATTCGAGGTCCATGCAGCGACCGACATTACCGGATTCGGTCTTCTTGGGCACGCTCGTGAGCTG
>QHXU01000373.1:3029-3562 GCA_003223065.1 Acidobacteriota bacterium
TGGCGCCTTGGAGTACGCTCGGGCGGGAGCGATTCCGGCCGGGTTGAAGAACAATCGCGATTTCGTTGCCGGATGTCTGGAAGGCGCTTCGGAATTCGAGGATTTACTCTGCGATCCGCAGACCTCGGGCGGGCTTTTGATTTCAATTTCTGAGCCTGATGCCACCCGGTTCACGCAAAAGCTCCCGGCTGCCTACCGAATCGGCCGGGTGTTGGAACGGCGGCAGAAACCAATTCTCATCAAATGAAGGATTCTTCGATCATCATTGCGCTTGACGTCGAAACGGCGGAGGAGGCGCGAAGGCTGGTCTGCTCACTCGGCGACTCGGTATCGTTCTATAAGGTCGGCCTGGAGCTTTATGCGGCGGCCGGTATGGATTTTGTCCGCGAACTGAAGACGCAGGGGCATCGAGTATTCCTCGATCTCAAGCTATACGACATCGGCGAAACGGTGAGGCGCGCGGTAGCGCAGGTGGCGAAGGCGGGAGCGGACTTTCTGACAGTGCACGCCAGCCGCGCCGTGATGGAGGCAGC
>QHXU01000373.1:3573-4004 GCA_003223065.1 Acidobacteriota bacterium
CGTGACCGTGCTCACCAGCGTCAATGACAGCGACCTCCGCCAGGACGGATACACGTGCAGTATCTCTGAACTGGTGGATTTGCGAGTGCGCAACGCCATCGAGGCCGGCGTCGACGGAATCGTCTGCTCGCCGCTCGAGGTGGCGAAAGTACGGGCCATGACAGGCCAGCGGGCGATCCTGGTCACACCAGGTGTGCGGTCGGCGGGAGCGGCTGCAGGCGATCAGAAGCGCGTCGCGACACCTCCCGAAGCGATCGCGAGCGGCGCGGACTATCTGGTGATTGGCCGCCAGGTAACCCGGGCCCCAGATCCACGGGCTGAAATGCTGCGCGTTCTTGAAGAGATTCGTGGCGCACGTCTCAGCGATGCGGCAGGTCGCGGGCCTGCCGCACATTGAGATATTCTTGCTCCTGACTCCTGGCTTCTTCTTC
>QHXU01000373.1:4166-4638 GCA_003223065.1 Acidobacteriota bacterium
GCTGGTGCGTTACGACCTGCAAAAAGCGCGCGAGAGCTGGAATCGCGAATGGATCCCCAACGGCCCCTCGAGCATGTGGCGTTACGCGCCGGTGCTGCCGGTCTCGAAGCCGTCGGCCATGATCTCGCTCGGTGAGGGGATGACGCCGCTTCTGCATACGCAGCGTCTGGGAGCGCGCCTGGGAGCGCGCGACCTTTGGGTAAAAGATGAGGGCGTTAATCCCACCGCCTCTTTCAAAGCGAGAGGCCTTTCGTGCGCGATTTCGATGTGCGTCGAGTTGGGGGTGAAGAAAGTCGCGATTCCCTCGGCTGGGAACGCGGCGGGAGCCATGGCGGCTTACGCCGCGGCAGCGGGACTGGAGGCGTACATCTTCATGCCGCGCGACGTGCCGCAATCGAACTTCATCGAGTGCAGCGCCGCCGGCGCTCGCGTCACGCTGGTGGATGGCCTGATCAGCGACTGCGGGAAAGTC
>QHXU01000373.1:4687-8623 GCA_003223065.1 Acidobacteriota bacterium
CTGAAGGAACCGTATCGCATCGAGGGCAAGAAGACGATGGGCTATGAAGTGGCGGAGCAGTTCCGATGGCAGTTGCCGGACGCTATCTTCTACCCCTGTGGCGGGGGCGTGGGCATGATCGGGATGTGGAAGGCGTTCGGCGAAATGGAAGCGCTGGGCTGGATTTCCTCCAAGCGGCCGAAGATGATCGCGGTGCAAGCCGAAGGGTGCGCGCCGATCGTGCGCGCCTTCGAACAAGGGACGCCGCGCAGCGAATTCTTCGAAAACGCCCAAACGGTGGCAAGCGGGTTGCGTGTGCCGAAAGCTCTGGGCGATTTCCTTGTGCTCGATGCGGTGCGCCGGAGCGGCGGAGCGGCAGTAGCGGTAAGCGATGAGGAAATGATCGAAGCGGGCGTTGAATTGGCCAGCGACGAAGGCGTGTTCGCGGCGCCGGAAGGCGGGGCATGCGTTGCGGCGCTGAAAAAACTGCTTGGGTCTGGATTCCTCAAGCCGGACGAGCGCATTGTGATTTACAATACCGGATCAGGACTGAAGTACCTGGAGGCGTACTCGGGTCGATTCTCCAGGTAGCAGGGACCAGGAGGTCTTCGATGCGGTTGCTGATGGCTGCTGCGCTTTTCGGCGCGGCGGCGCTCTACGGTCAGGAAAACCATTCGCACCAGGTACACACCGTTGCGGGACTCGGAACGGTGAATTTCCCGGTTTCGTGCAATGCGGCTGCCCAGGCGAAGTTCAGGCGCGGCGTGGCGCTGCTGCACTCGTTCGGTTATGAGGAAGCTGCCGGGTCATTCTTAGAGGCGAGCGCCGCTGACCCGTCCTGCGGCATGGCTCACTGGGGAGTCGCAATGACTTACTACCATCAGATCTGGGCCCCGCCGACTCCGGAAGAACTGAAGAAAGGCAGCGCTGCCGCCGCGCTTGCCACAAGGACTTCCGCCAAGACTGAACGCGAGCGCGACTACATCGCGGCGTTAGCCATCTATTACCACGATGCGGACAACACACCGCATCTGGCGCGTGCGGTGGCGTACCGCGAGGCGATGAAGGGACTGCACGATAAGTATCCGAAGGACGATGAGGCGGCGATCTTCTACGCACTTGCTATCCGCGGAACGGCGGATGAGGCTGACAAAACCTTCGCGCTCCAGAAGCAGGCCGGCGCGATTTTGCAGGAAGTGCTGCCACGCAACCAAAATCATCCAGGCGTAGCGCACTACTTGATCCACTGCTACGATTACCCTCCGCTAGCCGGGTTGGCGCTTCCGGCCGCCCGTTCCTATGCCGAAATCGCGCCGGATGCGCCGCACGCTTTGCACATGCCGACGCACATTTTCACCAGGCTCGGGCTGTGGGATGAGTCAATTGATTCGAACCTTGCCTCGGCGGCGTCGGCGAAGAAGCGCGTGGCCAAGATGCATCCTGGCGCCGCGTCGTTCGATGAACTGCATGCGGACGACTACCTGGTTTATGCCTGGCTTCAGCGAGCCAAGGACGATCGCGCGCTAGGCATTTTGAAGGAAATGCGCGCCATGAGCAAGGTCGACGATCCGCAGTTTGCGGCGGCGTACGCATTCATGGCGGCGCCGGCGCGGTATGCGCTGGAGCGGAGGGACTGGAAAGCTGCCGCGGCTCTCCAGGTTTCGCCCGAGTGGTTCCCGTGGAAGAGTTTTCCGTACGCGGAGGCGATTCTGCACTTCGGGCGGGCGCTCGGATGCGCCCGGACGGGCGACGTGGCGGCGTCCGAGAACGAAATCGCGAAGCTCGGCGAGTTGAAGAGACTTGCGCCCAAAAAACCGTACGATTGGGCGGCGCAAGTCGAGATTCAAGAGGCTGCGGCTCGCGCCTGGCTCGCGCTGGCCAAGGGGGAGCAAGCGCAAGCGCGCGCGATGGCCCGTTCCGCTGCGGATCTCGAAGACCGCACGGAGAAACATCCGGTGACGCCGGGGCCCGTGCTGCCGGCGCGCGAGCTGCTCGCGGACATGCTGATGGAGACCGGCGCGCCTGCCGAGGCGTTGGCGGAATACAGAGCCGCTCTGCAAGTTGCGCCGCGGCGATTCCGCAGCCTCGCCGGAGCAGCTCAAGCCGCCGAACAGACCGGAGATAGGAGCACGGCGAAGCGCTTTTACGCCGAGTTGGTCGAGCTCACAAAAGGCGCGACGGCGCCACGGCCAGAGCTGGCGCAGGCAAACACGTTTCTCGCGCAGAAGTGATTTGCGCGCGCCGAGGCGCCCGGCTTACCGTTGGATTGCGAAAAAGAACGAATCCGGGTTGCCTGGATTCGTGGAGTGGAACGAGTCGCCGGCGGGAAAGATATTGCCCGTCGCCATGCCGGTGACGTAGATAACGCCCGATGAGTCCACGTCGACGCCGTAGACGATCTGCGACCCGGGTCCGGTGACATAGCTCGAATAAGTCACATTAAAGGGCGGCCCGGAGGGATCGATCACCGCCACGAATCCATCTACTCCTCCTGCGGCGGAGGAACCATTAAGCGCATTGGCGCTGACCGGGAGGTCGCGCGAAAGCGTATAGCCGCCGAGGTAATACTTGCCGGCGTTATCGCCGCGAAGATCGTAGGCAACTTCGGCATCGCTTCCACCGTAGTAGGTCGAGTAGACCAGCGCGTTGGCGGAAGGAAGTGAAAGGTCTAGGATCGTCAGAAAAGCGTCGCTAACTCCGCCAAAGACCGGCTGTAGCGCGCTCTGCGAGACCGGGAAGTCCGGCGAGAGTGTGTATCCGGTCAGCGCCGCGCGCCCCGAGGGGTCGATAACGATCTTCTTCACTTCATCGGTAAGTGAGCCGCCCAGATAGGTGGAATAGATCAGATTCGGGGTGCTTAGATCCAGTTCGGCCAGGAATGCATCGCCGGCGCCGTGATAGGAGCCCTGGTAGGCGTTGCCGGTGACCGCAAAATCGGACGAGAACGTAACGCCCGCCACGTAGACTTTTCCGGCGGAATCAACGGCAATGGCGCGGCCGAGATCTTGACCCGAGCCGCCCAGATAGGTGCCCGCCACTAATGATGCCGAGCCGCTCTGCGTGGGGTCGATCGCGACCACGAACGCATCGTAACCTGCGACCCGCCCGCCTTGATACGGGTTAGCAAGCGGGAAGTCGTCCGAAGTGGTAAAGCCGGTGACGTAAATCTTCCCTCCGGCTACGGCGATGCCGTCGCCCTCCTCAAAATTGCCGCCGGCCAGATAGCTCGAATAGACTAGTGCGGCGGCGCCGCTCTGGCTGGGATCGAGCATAGTGACGTAGGCGTGATTGTTGGCGGAAACCGTAGATTGAAGCGCACCGGCGGTTACCGGAAAATTGGCGGAGTTGGTGCTCCCGGTCAAATACACTACGCCGGCTGAATCCACAGCCATCGCTTTCACGTCGTCGTCGGCGGCCCCGCCGAGATAAGTGGAGTACACAACCACCTGGTCAGGCGGAGCTGACAGATTCAGCTTCATCACCCAGATATCCCGATTGCCGCTGTTGGAGATGTTGTAAGAGTCCCCAGCCTGCACGAAATCGGTGGAGTCGGTGTAGCCAGCCAGGTAAATGAAGCCATGCGAATCGTGCCCGATCGCACGCGCGGCATCCGTTGCTGAACCTGCGAGATAGGTGTTATAGGCGATCACCGGGTCGATTAGGAGCTGATCATCTGGATTGTAGCCGCCAAGCTTCAGGCGAATTGCGCCGCTATCATCGATCCTGTACGCGGATTCGACGCCGGCGATTTCGCCGGAGGCGCGCCTCTGATAGACCATGGGCGCCAGCTGCACCAGCTCGCCTGTGCCCAGAGAGAGCACAATCTGGCCGCGTTCGTTCAATCGCACCGCGTCTGCGCCGTCGAAACGCAATCGAATCTTCGCGGGGTCCGCGCCTGGCGCGATCTCGAAATCGTACTCGAGTTGTTGGCCATTGCCGTAGAAGACGACGTCAATG
>QHXU01000373.1:8657-10928 GCA_003223065.1 Acidobacteriota bacterium
GATGGAATGCGGGGGCGCTTCTATAGCTCGAGCCAGCGAAATAGTTGCTGGACGTCCTCAGGCGCCCGTCGCCTTCCAAACGCCCGCCGCGATTCGCCCCTTCGAAGGTCAGCCGTACGGCACGCCCCCCCAGGCGCAGAATCGCGGCGTTGGGAGTGAACGAAAACGAATAACCGAGCCCGCGCGCGACCCATCGGCTTTGCGATAAGGGTTCGAAACGAATCGGCGTTGTATCGGGCAGCCGTACGGGAGAGGCTGCAAACGCGCCCACACTCAAGACCAAGAAGCTAGCAAAACGCATGAAGTTGAGACGTAACTCCGGGACCCGCTGGTTGCAAGAGATCCTTTCTATTACAACATTTCGGGGAGGTCATTGCGCTACTCAGCCTTCGGCAGGTACTTCCGAATAGCGACATCGTAGGCGGCGGCGCCGATCACGCCGCCGATCAACGGGCCGACGATCGGCACCCAGAAGACGAACGAACCATCGGTGAGGCCGTTGTTTCTGAAACCAGCCATCACCGTGAACAACCGCGGGCCGAAGTCCCGAGCCGGGTTAATCGCATAGCCGTGCACGCCGCCGAAGGCCATGCCGATGGCCACCACGATGAGTCCGATCATGAGCGGAGCCATGTTCGACCCGGGCGGCGTGTTTCGCTCGTCGGTGATGGCGAAAATCATCATCAGAAGCAACGCCGTGCCGATAATCTGATCCACCAGGCCTGCCAGCGGCTGGGCAGGGAAGGCGGGAAATGTCGTAAAGACGCCGGCTGTGCGCTCGAGGGTCGGGTCGACGGAGAGAAACTGTAAACGATAATTCCAGAAGACGACGGCCGCCGCGAAGAAGGCGCCGCCGATTTGCGCCAGCGAATAGGGCAGAACTTTTTTCCAGGAAAAGCCTCGAAAGATCGCGACGGCCAACGTCACCGCGGGATTCAGATGTGCGCCGCTGATTCTGCCGGCGATGTAGATCCCCATAGTAACTGCCAGCCCCCAGCCAAGGGTGATGTTCGTGTAGCCGCCCTTGTCAAACAGCACGACCATGGCAACCACGCCGTTGCCAAACAGAATGAGAATCATCGTTCCCAGGAACTCCGCGATGAGCTCGGCGGTAAGCGTATTTTTCATGGATTTCAGGATAACGTGACGAGGTCAGGGAAGTTTCGCGTGGGTGTTGCCGACGAACCCGGGGGACAGATCGCCGTATTCCGTCGTCTCCAGCTTGGCCTTGTTGCGAGCGGCCTTGGTGTGTATACTATTCGCAAGTCGAGCCTGGGTAGCGAGTTCGGTCTTTTAACGTTACCAATTCGCCTGTTGGGGGCTCCGATGCTAACTAGGAAGCTCGTTTTCCCAGCTTCTCATGCATGCCTGTTTCACGGGTATGCTTTCAAGAGTCTCACGGATCACACGATTACGAACCTGCCGTTCAATGCGAATGGCAGCATTAACAACATCAACGGATTCGGAATCATCGCGCAGGCCCGCGACCCGCGCATTATGCAGCTTGCGGTTCGCGTTGCTTCTGATGGTGTCGTTTAGGGGAACAAATGTCGTTAGGGGGTACAAATATGGGGGTACAAATATGGGTGACAAGCTATGTCTTTTAAAGCTGATGGCTGTTCTTGCCGGGATGCTGGCAGTATCGCGGCCGGTGTCAGCCCAGATTCTTTACGGTTCCATTGTCGGCAACGTGAAAGATCCTAGCGATGCTGCCGTCGCGGGAGCCAAAGTTACAATCGTCAACAAGGAGACAAGCCAGACCAGGGAAACCGTCACGAACGACGCCGGCGGTTACAGCTTCCCAACTGTGGCGGCCGGTCCGTACGAGCTGCGGGTCACGCGAGAGGGCTTCCGTACGGCGACCGAGAGCGAGGTTCTGGTGACCATCAATTCGGTAACCCGTGCGGACGTGAAGCTCCAGCTCGGTGCCGTCGCCGAATCGGTGATGGTCACCGCTGCTGCAGCTTCGCTCCAGACCGATCGCTCAGAGGTGCGCGCCGAAATCCAAAGCGAGCGGCTCGTAAATCTTCCGGTCCAGCCCGGGCGCAATTACCAACAGCTATTCAAAACGATACCCGGTTTCCGGCCGCCGACCAACGCGCACTCGGTGCCCACGAATCCATCGCGCGCGTTGACCTTCAATGTAAATGGCGCGAGCCATTCGATCAATAACACCCGCATCGACGGTGCCAGTTCGATCGCGCTATGGCTTCCGCACGCGACCGCGTTTGTTCCCACGATCGAGGCCATCCAAGAGGTAAACGTTGGCAC
>QHXU01000373.1:10976-12328 GCA_003223065.1 Acidobacteriota bacterium
AATGTACAGATTAAGAGCGGAAGCAATAACCTGCATGGCGGGCTGTTTGAACATTACAGCGAGAACCAGATCAAGGCCAAGAACTTCTTCCTGCCGCAAGGGCAAGACAATCCCAAGCTCGTGTTCAACGAGTTCGGCGGGGTGTTGGGCGGGCCAATCCGAAAAAACAAACTGTTCTACTTCATGAGCTATGAAGGCAATTACGACCGCGAATTCGCCTCCCGCTTCGGCACGGTGCCGACACCGGCGATGAAGCGCGGCGACATGTCGGAATCGCCGCGGCTGATCTATGACCCGAGGACCGGCGATCCCGACGGCTCCGGGCGAACTCCTTTTCCCATGAATACGGTTCCTCCGGAACGTATGAGTGCGATCACGAGGAAGCTGATCGACTTGACGCCGGATCCCAATCAGCCAGGGCTGTCGAACAACTATTTTGCGGCGGGATCCTATACATTCGACCGCCATCGTGCTGACACCAAGGTCAATTACAATCTTTCGGAAAAGCTAACGATGTTCGGCCGGTTCAGCATTCTGCATTACGACATGGTTGATCCACAGATGTTCGGAAAACTCGGTGGACCCGAGATCTCGAGCGCAGGCGGGAACCCGGGCGCAGGCACCGGAAACACTTACAGTTTCACAGGGGCCGTCACCTATATCTTCAAGCCCAGTCTCATCCTGGACGCTTACTATGGTTGGACCCGCATGGACACGAGCGTCGAGCAGCCGCGCCTGGATGAGAAGCTCGGCCTGGATTTCCTGGGCATTCCCGGCACGAATGGCACCCGCCGCTTTGAAGGCGGCTGGCCACAGTTCGCCGTTTCCGGATTCACCGAGTTGGGCATCCCGAATGCGTTCATGCCCTATTCCCGGCGCGATCCGCAGTATCAGTATGTCGCCAATTTCAACTGGACCAAGCACACCCACGAAATCCGCTTTGGCATGGACCTCTACGCCACGGGCATGAATCATCTGCAGCCCGAAGCAACGGGAGCGTTGTACGGCGCATCGGGCGGCTTTGGCTTTGGTGGTGGTCCTACGCAGATCAGAGGAGGACCGTCCGGCAATAACTTCAACAGCTATGCGACGTTTCTATTGGGCTTGCCCACGGATCGAGGGAAGATCACCATGGTTCCGGACGAGTACAATACTCGATCTTTCCAGTACAGTTTTTACATCCGTGACCGCTGGAACGCCTCGCGCAAGCTGACCTTGTCTTACGGCTTGCGCTGGGAATATTTCCCGTTCCCGCATCGAGCCGACCGCGGCTTGGAACTGTACGATCCGGACACGAACAAGATGCTGATCTGCGGTGTGGGCGTGGTGCCCAGGGACTGCGGAGTCCATGA
>QHXU01000383.1 GCA_003223065.1 Acidobacteriota bacterium
CTCCCGCTCATGCGGTACATAAATCACGTGCGGGCGCCACTCCCGCAGCGCGTCAGCAAGACGTCTCGCAAGTCCCCTTGTGGCTCGAAAAGCGCCATCCGGTTCCCGCCAGAATTCGATCGCATCCACGCCCAGGAGTTTTGCCGCAGCTGTCGCCTCCGCTTCGCGAATCACGATCGTTTCTTCGGCGGACCGTCCGTGGCCGCCCTTTTCGCCGGACGTGAGAAACACAACGCGCACGGAGGCTCCGTGCATTACGTGCTCGCGGATCGCGCCGCCGCACCCGACCGATTCATCGTCGGGATGCGGGCTGATAACGAACACCCGCTGCGGTGCGCTGCCGGCGCGGGATGCTGACCGTATTTGCTTCAAGGACTTGCGACCCCCCTCCTCGAGATTCCCGACGCACCAGGCCTTCGTCCGCGGCGCTGGACGACGGTTGCATAGAACGTCTCCAGCCTCTTGAGGCAGACGCGGCTGTCAGCCTCTGCTTCGACTAAGCCCCGGCCACGCTGCCCCATGCTCCGCCGTAGATTCTCGTTCGAAAGCAGCAATCGAAGCGCTTGCACGACCGATTCGGCATCTCGAGGCGGGACCAGAAAACCGTTCTCGCCGGGCCGTACGACCTCGGACGCCCCGTTCCCCTCACAGGCGATCACCGGAAGGCCGCACGCCATCGCCTCGAGATAGACGAACCCCGGACCTCCTTCATACACCGACGGCGCGGCAAAGACATGTGCCTGGTTCAGGTGCGCCGGAAGCTCCTCCCTTGGCACGTACCCCGCAAACTCAAGCAACGCTGGTTTGCCATGGTCCCGGGATTTTTTCCGCAACGATTCGATGAACACGGGATCACCAGCCCCGATAATGCGGAGGCGCAATTCGGGATACTCTTCCGCCAGGACGCAGGCGGCGTCGACAAGCGTGGCGACGCCCTTGTTGGAATCGATCCGTCCCGCAAAGACCACCGTCGGCCAGGTTGCCTTAGGCGCGGGATCCGGTTTGAAGAGGCGAACATCCACACCGGAGTGGATTGTGGGGATCGGTCCCGGCCGGGCGCCATAGTATTGCGTGCACCAACCTGCGGAACGCTCGCTGGAAGAGTAGACTGCATCGGCCAGCCGAAAGCACGTGCTCTCCATCCCGACATGGTGAAACTCCGAATTCGGCTCCGGCCAGCCCATCATGTGCGTGAACATCACGAGCGGACCATGCAGATGTACCACAGCCGGCACGTGGTTCCACTGCGTCCGGTTCAGCAGAAAGATGTAGCCCTCGCCGCCGTACTCGGGAAAGTCCACTAAGTCGAATGGGATGCGCGAATGCAACCCCGACAACGTCGCGGCGACTTCAGCGCTGTAAGTCAACCAGCGAGCCGGTTCCGTATTCAAGTCCATCCGGGGATGGAAACCTGGAATTCGGATCACACGTACCTGCCCGTCCCGGCGCTCGCGCCTCGCTTCCGTCCGGCTCGCAGAGACGACGGTGACTTCATGGCCGCGCGAAGCAAGGCCGTGCGCCTTGGCATAGGTCTGCGAGCCGATGCCGCCGGACGCTGTATCGGGCGGATACTCCTGCGAGACCAGGCAGATTCTCATATCACTGCGCCGCCTCCCGACTAATGACCCGAATCGCGTCGGACATCGCGGATTGGTAATACTTCATGTGCTTCATCCGCCGGCGCAACCACTCACTTTCGAGACCCCTGCTTTCCCACTCGATGAGAGCCGCCAGTTGAAACAGTCGACCGGCGGCTGACAGCGCCCGCACGGCACGAAGATCCAGACCCGGCCACACCCTTCGCACAATCGAGCAATATGCGGCGAGGTCTATTCCTTCAAGCGCGAGATCGATGGCCGGAACTCCCCATCCGGCCGATTCCCAGTCAAACGGTACAAGCGTCACGCCGGCCGGACCTGTTCGGACGTGAATGTTCGCTTCATAGAGATCCGCATGAACGAAAGTTTGGGGCGCGCTGTTGCACAAGCGCTCGACCAGCTCCCACTGCGCCTCCACGGCATCGCACTGGGCGGCTAGCTCGGCGAGAACGCCCTGGTCCTCTCCACTCAGAACAGCGCTTGCAAGACTCCGTCGAATTCGATTGCGTCCTGAACTCAGGTAGTCCAGGTAATGTCTTGGGCCTCGCTCCGGCAACGCCAGGTCTCGCGCCACTTCACATGCCGAGGTATGCAGCACCGCCAGGCACGCCGCCGCTTCCATGGTGTGCTGTTGTATCTGCGGCGAATATCGCTCGCCCGCGGCATCCTCGAAGAACGCCCAACAGAATCCCGTACCTTCTTCCTGAACGAGCCCATGATGGCGGGGAAAGGTCAGCGGCAGGCGACAAAGTACCTCTCGATAAATCCGGTACTCCGTTAGTCCGTTCGGCGCCGGGTACCGTTTCGCGATGACGTTGGACCCTCCAGGGCCGAGGCCGGCGAGGCAGCATACCAGAGATGCACGGCGGTTCTTCAGAACTTCGATGTTCACCTGCCCGAGTTCAACCTTCACGATCTCGGACCAGGCACGGAGAGCCGGATGATCCGCCATACAGCCCTGTGTCGCTCGCTGTACCACTCGTTTTGCTCCTCTCTCCAGAAAACGCGCACAACGGAACGTGGCGGCAGCCCGTTTTTCTGGCGCGGGCCGCCGCTGCATCCTGTGTGCTTAAAACTTCAGCGTGATGGACGCCTGCATCCGCCGGCCCCAGTCAGCGCCTGTGGGAGTGCCAAAAAACGGGGAACTCTGGTCTCCGATGAACCAGATGTAATTCACCCGATTAAAAAGATTGAAAGCGTCTACGGCGGCAAGCAGACGCAACCTCTCCTTGCCTTCTGGAAGCAGCGCGAACTCCCTTGACCACCGCAGATCGAGTGATGATGCTCCGGTAGCTTGCAGGCTGTTCCTCGGAACGCCCCGCGGCCGGTCGTTCGCCGTACCATCGTTGTATTCATCACGGCCGGTTGTCAACGTGTACGGGCGTCCGGAGTTAGCGGAGAAGATCGTGCCAAGCTTAAAGAGCTTGCCCACACTGAGCGTCCCGTAAAGATACACGAAATGGGCTTCGTCGAAAGACGCACGGCCCCACTCGCCCCGCAGATTCCAATTGTTGGACGGAAAGGCCATGATTCCGTCGGTGTCGTTTGTAGCATGACGCCATTTATAAACGACCGAGCCCGTGAAAAACCGGCTCACGTTGCCTCGAAGCGTCACGTCGAGCCCATGGCTCTTGAGTCCGCCCGAGGATTCGATCTGGCGGAGCACTCCGATCGACGGGTCCGGGCGAGAATCGTAGAGCGGCGGAAGGGGAGCATTGAGATCGCGCGACCGGAAGAGGTTTACTCCGCGCGTTTCGGTGTAGCCGACCGTCAAGGTCCGGGACTTCTTTAGCTGATGTTCCACCGCGAAGCTGTACTGGATTATGTAGGGCATCCGCAGCGTGGGATCGAACCGCACAAGGTCCGGAGGTTGTTCGTTAAGGGGACCAAGAAACGGATTCGGATAATTGGGATTCTCGATCTGAATCCTCCGGTATCTGTCGCTCTGGAATCGAAGTAAGTTCGTGATCGCTGAGGCGGGCATGACGTCATGAAAGATGCCCGCTCCACCGCGGAAGACGGTCTTTCGCGACTTGCTCGGCGCGTAAGCGAAGGAAAACCGTGGGGCGAAATTGTTGTTGTCTCCGACATACTGCTGCCAGTCGTAGCGCAGGCCCAAAGAAAGCGACAGATTCGACCGAAGCTTGATCTCGTCCTGAACGAACCCACTCACCTGCCTTTGCCAATAAGAGAGATGGCCGTCTCCCGCCTGCTGCAAGAACAAGAATGGAGCACGGGCCGCGTAGTCGTCGAGGGAGGCGAAGTAGAATACCCCGTTGGCATAGGATCGATCATTCGATCCGAGCCTGCCGAGCACCGGGATGTTTACGCCAGTCTTCAGGAGATTGCGACCCACCGACCAGGAGAGGACGTCGCTGAACTCGAGACGGTCGTCAGTCCCGTTCGATTCGATTTGTGCTCCGCCCGTGGTAAACGCATTAAGGACCTGGACCTGGCTAACGCCAGTCAGCCTGCTTCGCGCGGTGTTATCTTCAGCCCGGACGCGGACCATCAGTTCGTTCAGCATTCTCGGGCTAACCACGGTTCGATAACTTGAAAAAAGCTGGTGATACCGGGTCGCCAGGTCGTAGCCGCTTCCGGGAAGCCCGAATTGTCCCTCGCCTTGGCCCTTGAAGGACCAGTCGAAGTCGGTGTAGCGCAATGACAGTGCGTTGTTCTTGTCGACCCGCCTGGTGAACTGGCCAGAGAAGTACGTACTGGTCTGGCTTTGGGAGGCGTTCTCACGGATTGGGCCCGAGAGGTTTTCCGCGTAAACGGTCGGCTCCAGATTGTCCTGGTTGTGGCTGAAAGTGAGCGAGAACGTGTTCTTCTTTCCCTTGTGGATGGGGCCGGTGAGGTTCGCCTCCAACCGCCGGCGCCGTTCCGGTGGACGCTCTATGGCAAAGGCATTCCTCGCGTCCATCCGGTAATCACGAAAGCCAAGATAAATCGACCCGTGGTATTTGGACGAGCCTGATTTGGTGACGATCTCGATTCGGCCGCGCCCGGGCCGCGCGTACTCAGCGGAATACGGGTTGTTGTTGATCTTTACGTCCTCAATCTCGGAGAGGGGTAGATTCGTCTCGGAACTTGGCAACCCGTCGACAATCACAGTAGGCCCGCCCTCGCCGGTTGCCGCGGGATCGAGGAATCGGGAAATCGCGGAAATCGCATCCCGATCGAGTATCGGAAGATATTCGAGCTGCCGGGGATCCAGACGAAGGATATCCACGTTTTCACTAGGTTCCGTATTCACGACTCCGCCCGGACTCTCCACTCTCATAGTCT
>QHXU01000004.1:0-7825 GCA_003223065.1 Acidobacteriota bacterium
GCCAACGCCTTGGCTATCCACTCAGAGTCCTCAATGGGCGGTGGCGATGGTGTAGGAACAACGGGCTGCTCTAGTTTCGGGTCGGCAAAACTTGCGTGGAAGGGCAAAGGCAGCGCTGACTCCGTCCGAAGTTCCGGTCCAGTCAGTACGAAAAGACTGCCGAGGGGCCCATCTGTCTCCAGTGGTTTGACTAACAGGATGATTCCGAGTGGATTCGTCAGGAACTCACGCGCAAGGCCCAGGTCTTCTTGGTCGAGTTCCACGCCGGGCCGGCAGTGGCTCCGATAAATTCCGATTAGAGGCCATTGGGGACTGACACAGCGAGTAATGAAGTTGCGTGAGGCGGACCGGTCTTCCTCGGAAAGGTGGTACAAAGGTCCGGATTGATAACCGCAAAGGATAGGAACAAACAGGCGAACGGTGAGTTGAACTCCATTTCGGTCAGGTTGGATTGTTCCCAGCAGTACGCCGCCAACCTCCCGCTGTCGTCCCCCGAGGCTCGAGCTTTTTAAAATCTCCTCGTACAACTGGTCGGCCAGATTGTGCTGCCAGTGAACGGTTATCGAATTCTGAACTGTAGCTAGTTGTACCACGATGCGGTCAGCTTAGCCATTTGATGCAAACTCGCGCGCCTACGTGACATCTCAGTATCAAAACAGGAATCGAATCCCAAGCTGAACTTGTAATGGAGTGCCTAGTTGGACATCCGTCGCCGGGTTGTACCCACCTTGCGCCGTTCGCAGCTTCAGGAATCCTGGATTGACCGAAGCCGGCTGGCCGTTTGGGAGAACGCCCAATCCGTAAATGAACGCCGGATTATTGGGATAGTCGTAAGCTGATGCGAAAGCGACGTTGTCGAAATTGAAGAGGTTAAACACCTCCGCTGATAGTTGCAGCTTGCCGGATTCCCTTACCCGGAAAGATTTCAGCAAGCGCACATCAACCGTCTTCGCCCCACGGTTGCTAAAGGCATTGCGCGGGAATGGGCTGCCTGGCTGCTTAAGAGGCCGGTTGCCGATGTCTCCCGCCAACAGCTCCGACGTATCGTCGCCTGTGGTGGCATCGATCGGAAGACCGCTCCAGGCGCGGAAAATCCCGGTGAGTTCAATGCCTTTCGGCGCCTGGTACACTGCATATCCTGCGGCCTGATGACGCGAGTCGAGCGAAGACCAGCCCCATTCGCGACGGAGGTCGAAGGGGTTCAGGTATGCCGTCGAAAGGAAGGGCCACGCCAGATCATCATCCGACCGAGTGTAGCTTAGCGTGTAATGTGCGGCGAACTCGGCGCGCTTTACACGATAGCGCGTGTGAAACGAGTGTCCCTGATAAGTCGACCTTGCGCTCGAGTCCAACGCATAGACCGCTCCCAAGTCCGGGTTCGGTCGTGGGGTTCCCGACCGTAGTCCAAAAAACAGCCGGAGGCTCAGGTCGCCCGGGCGGACTGTCGGTTGGGGAACATTGAAATCAACAACCCGGGGAAGGTGCACGGTATTCAATTGATTGAACTGATACGAAAGCGTCAGGCCGCTTGTCACCTGGTGCTCGATACTGAAGGCAAGCTGGAATGAACGCGGATCGTGAAAATTCATTCCGGATGTCGTGAATACGTTGGCCTGAGCAAACTGATTGGGTTGTCCCGCAATCTTTATCCACACATCTCCGACGCTCATGATCGGAAGCTGGTTAAGAGGTATGCGGTTGAGGTCAAAACCAGCGCGAGCAAATTGTTGGTAAACAGTCAAGCCGCCCACCGGCGCAATCTGGAGCGATAGGTTGCCTCCCGCCGCTCCGAAATTGTTCAGGGCATCGGCGTAAAACCCAAGAGGGGTCTGACCATAGAAGACTCCCGCACCCGCCCGGATCACAGTCGTACCAGACCCGGATACGTTCCAGGCAATACTCGCGCGCGGAGCCCAATGGTTCAGTTGGTTGCTGAGCCGAGTCGGATCGAGCCGGCCGAACGGAAACGGATAGCCGCGAACATTGCTCACTAGAAATGCATTTGCCGCGTCAGGCGAGGGATTCAGCTGCGCCTCCCAACGCACTCCGTAACCGACCGTCAACCTCGGAAGGGCACGCCACTCGTCCTTTCCAAAGAAAGCCATTTGATGGGCCCGTGCGTCCACTTGCGCATTTCCCACCTGGCGAAGGTACACGACGGACGGGTCATCGAAGCGATTTCCTTCCGGACCGCCGGTGCGGGACAGAATTGAGAGCAACGACGCTACGTTCGAGCCCGAGAGCCCAAACGTGCCGTACTGATTCGCTCCATCGTAATGATTGACGTGCAGGAGGCTGTAATCTGCTCCCAGTACAACGTTGTGCAGACCACGTTGTACGGTGAGTGAATCAGCAAACTGAAGCCGGTAATCGTCGGTCTGGAGAGGCAGGTTGAACTGCGTCCCGAAATCACCGATCACACCGGCTTGCACGTCGGGAGTAGCGGAGTTTGCCCTACTCGCCCGCTGCTCTGCCGAGTAGGCGAACCGAACGTCGTTCAAAAGAGCGTGCGGCAGAATGCTTGTCCACTGCAAAGTTGCAGTCCGCACGGAGTCTTCTTCCGTTCCATTATTTGAAAGCGCGCTGGTGGTTTGTGGGATCCAACTGGTCCCGGATGAAACCGCGTTTTCGGCATTATTTCGGCTCTCGCTAAATCGGCCTGTGAGCCGGCTAGCATCGCGAAACTGGTAATCCAGCCGGCCCAGGACGGCGAACGCGTTATTGGTCTGCGAGAAGGGTCCTTCCAGGGAACGGAAATAGTCGTACGCGGGCCGGATGTTTGCCGTCACCCCGCCGGCAATCGAGTCCAACGCGGCGAAATGGATCATCCGCGGCATCGAGGCTACTTGGCCTTCCGCCGCAACGAACCAGAAAATCCGATCTTTCAGGATTGGTCCTCCGGTGGACCCTCCAAACTGTTGCTGACTTTCCAGCGCATCGAGCCCAAACGGATTTGCCAGACTGAGTTGCTTGTTCCTGGTTTGGTAGAACGCTTCGCCATGCGTCGAATTGGTTCCTGAACGAGTGATTGCGTTCAATACGCCTCCGGTTGAGCGACCGTATTCTGCGGAGTACCCGTTCGTAATAGTCTGGAACTCCTGCACCGCGCTCTGAGGAATTGTGAAGGCGAACCTGGCGCGCTCGCTCCCACGGATCCCGCCAAGAAACGGCTCATTGTAATCGGTGCCATCTACGATCACGTTTCCGTAGACACCCCTTTGGCCAAGAAAACTCAGTTCATTACGGGTAGCGGCATTGGCCTGCACGGTAGGAGCGAGAGTCGCGAATTCCTGGAAACGACGGCCGTCAATCGGCAGGTCCCGGATCACTTCTACGGGAAAGACGTGTGTGGCGATGGAGTCGGTGATCGATACAGTGGACGTCTCAAGGCCCACCTTCTCCGTTGACTTGTTGAGCGCCACTTTCACATCGACTTCTACCCATCCGCCAGCGTTGACCACGACGTTTTTGAGGCCGACGGAAACCGAAAGCGCTTCCACTCGAAAATCGTAAGCGCCCGCGTCAATGCTGCTGAATCGATAATATCCGCGTTCGTTGGTATGGGCTTCTCTCAGTGCGCCGGTGCCCGTGTTTAGCGCGACAACCGTGGCATCGGGAAGCGGATTCCCTGTAGTATCGCGAACGAGTCCTGAAATATTGCCCTTGTTGGCATTGCTCTGGCCCCATAAAGACGCAGCCATAAGAGGCACAATCACCCAGCCTCCATACCTCATGCACCACCTCCTCGCCCTCAAGTTTGGAGTTCACATTCGTGAGTTTCGTTTGGTGCGGCCTCCCTCGAAGCGGGCAGGCCTCACAAGGTACGCAGACCGCCAGACTTCCGGGCGGAGCACGTTGGACGCCCTGACCGGTAACTTTTACAGGCATGCGGTATTCTGAGCACTTGAGCTGGCAAACAGCAATAACGATCTCGTGGCGGGTTCACGTTTTCCACAAGATTAAGCCTTTGCTGATGTTCGGAATACAAGGCACAGCTGTGAAAATCCTGTGGAAAAACCGAGAGAAGCAGACAATGTTTAGGCTTGCCGCTATGTCCAAAGATCAGCGACGGGCTTGCCTTTCACTAACTCGCGAGGTTGATTGAGGTGATTCCGGATCTCCATGTCCGGGTCGATTCCCAGGGAAAAGTACACCGTCGCCAGCAAATCGGCCGGGTGAACCGGCTTCTCTTTGGGGGAGGAAGCTGTCGCGTCGGATTCGCCATACTGCATGCCTCGCGCGATGCCGGCTCCGGCCACGACGGAACTGTAGCAGTACGGCCAGTGGTCGCGCCCGTCGGGAGAGTTCGAGTTGCCGGAAGTCGAAACTCCGAGCCGCGGGCTACGGCCGAATTCCCCGACCGCCACCACTAGGGTGTGCTTCAGCAATCCTCGCTGATCCATGTCCTCGAGCAGCGCGGAAAGACCGCGATCCAGCTTCGGACAATGCAGATTCTTCAATGGCCCGAAGTTCGCCGCGTGTGTGTCCCAGGCTGTCGTCTCCGGATCTCCGTTCGCCACCGAGGGCCAGTTCACCTGCACAAACCTCGTTCCGGCCTCGATCAGCCGCCGCGCCATCAGAAGGCTTTGCCCGAAGGTGTGCATGCCATAACGCTCGCGCATTTTAGGGGATTCCTTTTCAAGGTCCATCGCGTCGCGCGCCTTGCCCGAAAGCACCAGATCGTACGCTTTTCCGTAATACTCGTCCACTGCGTACTCGTTCAACGCCTTCTCCAAAGCCGGCATCGAACCGTTGACGCCTTTGAGCAGCTCGAAGCGGTCCTTAAGGCGCTCCGGCGGGACATCCTTGCGCAGCAACAGATCTTCAAGCTTCACCGGCTTTGCGGGATCCTGATACATCCGATAGGGATCATACGCTTTGCCCAAAAATCCCGCGCTGCCGCCTTTCCCAATAATTCCGGACTCCTGCAACGGGCGCGGCAGTTCCACGAATGGCAGCACTGGCTCCTTCGGCGGCTTCAGTTTCGATACTTGACTTCCCGCGGTGGGAAAATCCGCCGGCGAAGGCGGCTCCAACTGGCCGGAAGGAGAAACCTTGTCGGGAGGGTAGCCCGTGAGCATCTGGTAGATCGCCGCGGTGTGATTAAAAAGGCCGTTCGGTGTGTAGCTCATCGAGCGGATCAGCGTTGCCTTGTCCAGGTGCTGAGCCATCATCGGCATGTGCTCGCCGATCCACGTGCCGGGAATCTTAGTCTTGATGGGTTTGAACTCGCCGCGAACATGCGCTGGCGCATCCGGCTTCGGGTCCCAAATATCGATGTGCGACGGCCCGCCCTGCAGGAAGATCATCACCACGTTCTCCGCCGACTCCCAGCCGCGTGCGCCGGCGTATTTACTGGGCACGGACGCAGCTCTTGCCTGGTCGCGCCAGAGAAAGAAATGCGGCAGGCTCAGGCCCATGAGCCCGATGGAGCCGATGCGCATCAGTTCGCGCCGCGTGGCTCCTTCGCAGGTGTAAGCGCGATGTCCTTGAAGGTTCAGCATAGTGTCGGCTCCGTTAGTAGATGTACAGAAATCCTTTGCTATTGAGCAACGCCCAAAGCAGATCTTGAGCGCGGCTTGCTTTTGCTCCGCCGGAAAGATACTTCACTCCGCGGCCGCTTTCCTCCGGTGCAGGCAGGCGGCTCAGCGCCGCGAGATACAGATCTTCTACAATCGCCGCATCGCTCCTGCCGCTTAGAATCAGCTTGGCCACGCGTCCTTTCGAATCGGCGACCGCATCGGAAATCGTTCTGCCGTTCACCAGGTTCAGTGCCTGTGGAAGGCTGAAATCGGAGCGCCGCTCGCATTCGCACGACGATTCGCGCAACGGGCGTCCGAACACGTCCAGAAACCCCTCCTTGCCGATATGAGGGTCTACGAGTTGCGATGCCTTCGTGTCCTCGGGCACTTCGGGGAAGCGCGGCCTCGCACCGGCGGCGGATGAGACTGCGTCCATCAACTCCTCTGCCGATAGCCGCCTCGGCATCGCGTGAGAGAAGTTGTCACGGTCATTCTGATTCCATTCGTTGGTCGCGAACGAAGTCTGGTAGGCGCGGGAGTTGGCGATCGTCCGCATCAGGTGTTGGAGGTCGAAGTTGTTGTCGAGGAGGTCTTTTGTAAGCGCTTCGAGCAAAGCCGGGTTCGAGGGAGGATTCGAGGCGCGAATGTCATCCACCGGATCGATAATGCCTCTTCCGAAGAAATAACTCCAGACCCGATTCGCGATCGCCTTGGCGAAGAATGGATTGTCTTTCGAAGTCAGCCATTGTGCGAATGCGTCGCGCCGGCGGCGGTCGTCGTCGGGAACCGGGACCGGCGCGTTCGAAGCCACCATGAACTGGGGCTTCACGACGTGGCCATCCTTCGGATGCTTCATCTCGTAGCCGGACCGCTGATCGAAGACGATTTCCTCGCCGACTTCATAGCCTGCGCGCAAGCCCACACCCGAAAAGAACGCGGCCATCTGGTAATACTGATTCTGCACACCATTCGGACCCCCAGAAACACCTGGGTGGTTTTCTCCATCGTCGGCTTGGCCTCTCGCGTGACGCGGAAAAAATTCGCCGCCGGGTCGTCGTAGGAGCTGCCGCGCGACGTGAGCATCTCCCGCACTATCTTGTCGTACGGTTTGTTCGCCGCGATCGAATCGCGAATCCATTCCTGAAACTCGTAAGCGCCTTTCTCGCCAAGATACTTGCGGCTCGATTGGAGCAGGTCGCCCCACTTTACAGTCCAGTGATCCACATAGGCCGGACTCGCGATCAACTTGTCGATCATCTTCGAACGCTTCACGCGCACCGGCGTCGGATCGCTCAGGAACGCCCGCACAGCCTCCGGCGGCAGCAGTTGCCCGGTAAGATCGAGCGTCACGCGCCGCAGAAATGTGGCGTCGTCGGTCAACGGTGAAGGCTGGATCTTCAACCTCTCCAACTTGGCGTCGATCTTCTGATCGATGTAGTTATGTTGCGGAAGCGCCTTCCAGGCGAAACCCGGCCTCGGATTGAGCACCGTCACCGGAATCGTCGAGAATTTGCCTTGATACCTCACGAGCAACGTGGCTTCGCCGACGCGCTCTCCCTTGACCAGGGCCTTCGCATCGACTGAGGCGACGTCCGGCGTGCTCGACTCGACAGAAGTCTCGCGCGTCACGTCGCGAGTTTCTCCGTCCTTGTACCTGGCCGTGACTTTCACCGGCGCCGTCTCGCCCGGCTTCTGCATGAAGATTTCCGCAGGCTCCGCGCTAAGTTCGGCAACCGTATCCTTGCCTGGATCCCCGAACGGAACACCCTGGGCTATCCAGTTATAGATGATCTTGTAATATCCGGAACTCTTCTCGAACCGAAGACCGCCGCCGTGCGCGACTTCCTGCGTCGGCTTTGCGAGCATCAGGCTCTTTCCGGGATCAGCCCGGTTGAACCGTCGGCCCGCCAAGTCGTACAGCAGCGCTTCATAGTCGAACTGCGGGTCGTATCCACGCAGCGAGAGTTTGAACCCGTTCTTGCCCTTCGCCGCTCCGTGGCAGGTCCCGGCGGTGCATCCGGTTTTGTTAAGAATCGGCGCGACGTCACGCAGGAACGTCACTCCCTCCTCCGCGGCCAGCGATGCCGCGGCCAGGTTAGCGGCTAGAGCCAGTCTCAGAAACATTGTGGGGTTTTACCTCTTCCACTTCCACCGAAATCGGACGCGATACAATCTCTTCGGGCTGCCCGTTCACCATCAGCCGGCCCGTGACATAAAAATCATACTTCGAAGGCCGAGTCAGCTTGGTTGTCGTAACCAGAAAAGTGCCTGAAGCGCGATCCTTCGAATCCGCCTGCATCTCG
>QHXU01000004.1:7840-21453 GCA_003223065.1 Acidobacteriota bacterium
TCACCGTCTTCGGGAAGGTCACCGAAGCGTCTCGCGAAGTCCAAGTCCAGCGGAACTTCATCTGATCGCCTTCCGCCAGCCGCTTCCGCTCGAGCATCGTCACTTCCAGCGTCGCGGGACGCGGCTTAGTCTCTGCCATCGGCAATTCGAATCCGAGCCAGGGTGCGGTAATCGGCCGTTGGCGATCCACGGACCCTTGCTGCGTTGCGCCCGCCACGTTCACTGTCATGCCGGGGCCTTCGGCTTTTCGGATTATCTTTGAGCCATCGGCCATCTGGCCCACGCCTTCCACTGTCAGTTCCACGGGCGCGAGCTCTGCGCCCGGCTCGGCCGTGAGAATCAGCACACCCCGGCTGTTTCGATTCTGCGGAGTCTCTTTCACGGGTGCACCGGCCACAACGAATCCGCCCTCCACGCGCAGGCCCTTGGGTGCGTTGGAAACGCGCAATTCGATTTCCGAATCGTAACCTTGCCGCTGCACCGTCACCGGCACGGCTGCGGAACCTCCCGCCGGCACGTTCACATAAGGTGAATTCAAAAGGACTCGGAAGTCCGGCGGCCCCGCGTGCACGTTGAGCCGGTACGCGTAGCTCGGGCCACCGCGCAGCGCAAGATCCTCCACCGTCACGATCAGGTTGTTCGCACCCGATGGCACTTGCACGCGCAGCATCGGGTCGCCCGCCGTCTGGCTTTGGTTAACGTTGTAAAGGTCTTCAGCCAGCGGCTCGTCCCCTGATCGTCCCAGAATGTTGCCTTTCTCATCGAGGACCGTGATCACCGCCATCAGCTTCGACGTACCAAGCTCGCGCGCCTGAATGCGAAACGCCAGCGCCTCGCCTGGCGACACGTGAAGCTGGTAACGATCCACCTCGCCCGTTTTGAAAAGCCGCCCGTTGATCGTCACGGGCGGAGCGATCGCGTCTTTAACCGGAGCCCTCACCTCCGGGTCATCTCCGATGGCGAAGGGCACGGGCAGCGCCGGGCTGTCAGGTAGATTCACGAAAACCTGCCGGGTGTTCTTATCTGGATTTCGCAAATCCACTATGATCTTCTGCGAGCCGAGTGACGTCTCCACTGTTTCTCCGCGCCGCCCTCCCAAAGGAAAAACCTCTTGCAGATAAGAGTAGGAGCCGATCTTCAGCCGATAGAAATTCGCGGCTTGCGTCGAGTAGCGGGCGTCGTGGATTACGACGTAATAATAGCCGTCTCGCGGGAACGTGACCTCGACCCTCGCATCGAGGCCCACGAGCGGCGCGTCCTCGCTCCGCGCGAGAATCGTGCCGGAGGCGTCGAGAATCTCGAGCACCGGATCGATCGCCGAACCGCAGCGCCGCGCTTCCACCTCAACGACGCGTTTTTCACCGGCTTTCGCGCTGATCCGGAACACGTCGCGTTCCGGCCCTTTTAAAGTTCCGTTGACCGTCAGCGGAGCGGGCGGCAGCGGTTGCGCGGTCTCGATCTTGTCATTGCTGTTGGCGAGCGCGCCTGGCCGCGATTCGTCTTCAACATATTCAGGAAACGCTCCGACAGCAAGAAGCTGAACGTTGGAAATGCCGTCGGCCGTCTCGACGCGAATCGGGTACACGCCCACGGCAAGATCAGCGGCCGGTTCCACCAAGAAGGCCGCGTACCGTCCTTCCGCCATCGGGCCCACCGGATCCGGCGTCAGCAACGTGAAGGCGGCCGGCATGGTCGAGCGGATCTTCGCCCCCTCACCGAGGTTCCTTCCCACGAGCGTAAGAGTGAACGGCCGTCCCTTTTGCGCTCCGCGCGGCTGCAGCTCCATAATGACCGGCTGCGCCGGCAAGATTGCCGCCAATACGGTCCACAGCAGCCACTTCATTGCGCACCTCCGTTCCCGGCGATTTGGGCGGCCAGGGGTACCGGCACGAAAGCCTTCTCCAGAGTGCAGTCCGCCGCGCGGTACAACCTGACCTGACCGTCGAATCCTCCGCTTGCCAGGCGCGTTCCGTCCGGTGAGAACGCCACAGCGTAAATGCCTGCCGTATGCCCCTTGCAGGAAGCGATCCGCGCTCCGGTATCGACATCATAAATGTTCACCCCTGGAGCCGCACCTGCCACAGCCACGTGCTTCCCATCGGGCGACCAGTCCAGCGCAAAGATGGCGCCATCCTGAGGATCGAGCTTACGGACGAGAGTCGCTTCTTCGCCTACCTTCATGTTCCGGGCGCGGTCCATCATGTACAGATAGGGAACGCGATCCTCGCCTCCGATCACGATCTCGTCCTTTTTCGGATGCCGGGCCACCGCCGCTAGTTCCCCTCGCATCTGGTTGACGTTCTCGAGAAATTGCCCGGCATTGGCGTCGATCAACTTCGCTGCGCGGTCCCGCCCAACAGAGACAAAACGTTTGGAGTCGATCCCGAAGACCGTTGCCAAAACCCAATTCTCGTGGCTGCTGATTTTGTAGAGTTCCTTCCCTGTCGAGGTTTCGAACACGCGCACGGTATTGTCCGAGCAACCCACGGCGACCTTGGTTCCGTCCGGCGACAGCGACGCGCCAAAAACCGTGTCGCTGGTTGCCTCTGCCGTCCGAAGCAGCTTGCCCTCGCGCAGATCCCAGAATTGGATCTCGCCGAATCGGGCGGGAGTCCCGCCGCCGGCCACCATCAGGTTACCGTCCGCTGAAAATGCGATCGACAGAATCCGGTCTGCCTTTCCCTGGAGCCTCTTCGTCAACCCGCTCCCGTCCGCGTTATGAAGCAGGATTTCGCGGTTGCCGCTCACCGCGAGCAACTTCCCGTCCGGCGAGAAACGGACCGCGGTGATCACGGGGGGCTGATGATAGACCGTCGGTTCGATGGAGGTGACCTCGCGAGGCGTGTCATCTTTCCCTCCGGACTTGATCCAATCGCGAATTGTGTCGATTTCCTTGGCGGCGAGCACCGGAGCGCCAAACGGCATGGACGGCTTCAGGACTCCAGTCATGAACTTGATCGCGAGACTTTCGTCCGGCGAACCCGCGACGAATGCAGGCCCGCGCTTGCCGCCCGCTTTAAACCCGCCGTAGGTTGTCAGATCGAGGCCTGACGACTTCGACGCGGGCTGATGGCAGCTTGTGCAGTTCTTATTTAGAATGGGCTGGACGTCGCGGAAATAGCTGGATTCAGTCGCTCGAAGGAGCAGTGGGACTGCAATCAGGAAACTCATGAAAGAGCTCAATCGCATGGCTCACATGGCTCCATTGTCTTGCCGATCTCCGATTCCCGGGCGCATCCAGTATACGCCATTTCTGGCTCCGGGCAGCCGTTCCGCTTCCGGATCTCCTTTAATTGCAGCGCGCAGCTAAAGTGCCTAGCCTTACCCCAGCGACCCGAGACGAAGCGTCCAAGGCGCCACCTGTGTAAGCCGCAGGAGGTCTTTGCTCCACGGATCGCCGGACAGCCGGGATCTGATTTCTTCCACACTACTCGCTCGGATGATCAGCAGGACGTCCGGTGTGCCCTCGAGCGGCCCTCCTAATAGCACGAAACCATCGGACTGAAGGGCGTTCATAAATGCGGCGTGTGAGCGCCAGTCCTCCTGTTTTTCGATCGGGACCGAGTCGTTCCAACCCACGCCTCGCGAGCGGGTGACGGCGAAGAGGCGTTGCACAGATGCATCCTCCGCAACTAGTTTATGCTGCTGTTCGGACTATCTGAGGAAGTCCTGCGATGTCACGGTATGGCGCGGATCGAGGACAAACCGTCCGCAGCCGGCCGAGCGCCATTTCGCACTCACGCAACCAAGCCGGCCGCGAGTTCATCCAATGACCCCAGAGAGGAACTTTTCATGCAACCACGGATTGACTACACAAAATATGCCAAGGAAGCGCTCAAATCGATGTTTGGGCTGGAAAAGTATATTTCCGAAAGTGGTCTGGATCACAAATTGATTCACCTCATCAAAATGCGGGCGTCGCAGATCAACGGCTGCGCATACTGCATCGACATGCATTCGAAGGACGCGAGAGCGCTCGGCGAGACCGAGCAGAGGCTGTACGAACTCGATGCCTGGCGCGAGACACCTTTTTACACTGACCGTGAACGTGCCGCGCTCGAATGGACCGAGGCGCTCACATCAGTCTCGGAAACGCATGTTCCGGATGCAGTTTACAACGAAGTCAAAAAGTACTTCAGCGAGAAGGAGATCGTCGATTTGACCATCGTAGTGAGCACTATCAACATGTGGAACCGTTTGGCGATTTCGATGCGTGCAGTGCAGGCACATCATCGGCCGGCGAATTCTTCTGTCGCCGCATCGTGATAAAACTTGCAGTATTCGAGTCCGAAGCCAGAATTTACTTTCGCAATTGTTCCGTGGGGCCGCGCAGCGACTGTGCACACCCGGGCAGGTCCGACCACAGGTCCCCGACGTCGGCGATGCGGCCGGCCATCGTCCGCAGAGTAAACGTCCGGGGGGCGACCTCGCCGCGTTCGATCTCATCCCACGTGCAGGGTGCGGATACGGGCGCACCCGGCTTCGCGCGCACGGCGTAGGCCGCCGCGAACGTCGCGCTGTAGGCATTGCGTCCGGTGTCCACGAGGATGCGCCCGCCCCGGTCGGCCTTGCTGAACTCCTGTGTGAGGTGCTCAGGATCCCGGCTAACGAGCGTCGCACCCACGCTGTGTGCGAACCTCGAGACTCCGCCGAAGCCGGCCTTGCCGTCGAGCGGAACAACGATGTGGAATCCCCTTGATCCGGATGTCTTTACCCAGCTTGCGAGGTTCAGCTCACCCAGGAGGTCGCGCAGCGCGAGCGCGGCCGCACGCAGGATTTCCGGCTGATCTTCCGCCGGGTCGAGGTCGAAGACGCAGAGGTCGGGCTGGTACAGATTCGGTGTCCGTGACGTCCACACGTGCGGCGTGATGGTGTTCTGGTTGACCAGCCAAAGCAGCGACCTCGTGTCGGTGACGAGCGGATGGTGCACGGTCCCGCCCTTCTTCGGAACCTCGACGCGCTCCAGCCACTCGGGGAAACCCTTCGAGACATCCTTCTGAAAGAATCCACGTTCGCCGATGCCTCGGTGGAATCGCTCCATGGTGACAGGACGGCCGCGGATGTGCGGCAGCATGGCCGGCGCGATCCGCTCGTAGTACGAGGCAAGTTCGCCCTTCGTGATCCCTTCGTCCGGGAACAACACCTTGTCCGGGTGCGTGATCACGGCGTCTCCCGCACGACCTCCTGTGCGGATTTGTCGGCGCGGACGTTCAGAAAACGGGCATGTCGAAGCTTGCCATGCACCGTCCACTCGATGAAGGCGACCTGCACGACGACCTCGGGACGCACCCAGTGCGCCCGAATTCGCGGCAGCCCGACGGCTTTGGTGAACGGGGTTTTCGGAATCTCGAGCGCATCGAGCCGCGAGCGGAGTTCCACCAGCAGCTTCGTATCGAAGCCCGTACCCACCTTGCCGGCGAAGACCAAATCTTCATTCTCGAAATAACCTAGGAGCAGCGCGCCCAGACCGACTCGTCCTCCTTGCGGGTCGGTGAACCCGCCGATCACAAGCTCCTGCGACGCCTCGCACTTCATCTTCACCCAGTGCGGAGAGCGGCGATGCTCGTACAGCGAGTCCCGCCGCTTTGCAATGACGCCTTCCCAGCCTTCGCGGCAGGCCCGCTCCCATGGTTTTGGATCCGTCAGCAGGGCCACGCGTTGCAGGGGCGATCGAAGGGCCAGGGTGTCCAATAATGCGCGACGCTCGTCAAGGGGCAGCAACATGACGTCGCGGCCATCGACCCACAGGAGATCGAACACGTGGTACACCACACCCGCCTTGCCCCAGGTAACCTCGCCATCGAGAATCACATCGCGCAGGGGAAGGTTCGCGATCGCCTCGGCGATGGCAGGGTGGTTCTGCGGCAACCGGTTGCGCGAGAACAGCCGCACATCCGCCCCTTGTCTGAACGCGAGCAGGCGGATGCCGTCGAACTTGCGTTCGAAGATCCACTCTGGCCCGGTGAAGCGCTCCTGCGTGAGCGTCGCTGCCATCGGCTCCACCCATTCGGGAAAGGACATTGTCATTTGACGCATCCTTCCACACGATCAGAAGTCAAGGGCACGATTCGAAATTATGACCCACAGCGCGTCTCTCTTGCTACTGGGTCTTGGTGGCGCATCGGGAGCGCAGGCACATTGCCAAAACTCAACGTGTTCCAGTGAACTATTCGGGATGACCCTCGCCGAATGGCCGTTATTGTTAGCCCGGCCGTTATAACATGAGGCGTGAATCTTCCTGTGAACCCGCCGCTCTTGCCGATGCTCGCCAAGCGAGTCGGTGAATTACCCGTGGGCGGAACGTGGATCTTCGAACCGAAGTGGGATGGGTTCCGAGCGTTGGTATTCCGCGACGGGGACGAGATCCTGATCCAGAGCCGCGATGAAAAATCGCTGAACCGCTACTTTCCCGAGCTGCTGGGGCCCTTACGGTTGGAGTTGCCGGCGCGCTGCGTGCTCGATGGCGAAATCGTCGTAGCCAAGAATGGGGGTCTCGACTTCGAGGCGCTACAGCTTCGCATTCATCCGGCCACGTCGCGGGTGACGCTGCTGTCCAAGGAAATCCCGGCATCAATCGTGTTCTTCGACCTGCTTTGCGACGGCGATCGGGATCTCCGTGGAGAACCGTTCCAAAACCGGCGCAAGGAGCTGGAATCGCTACTCTCACGCCCGGCACCACCGATCCACCTGACACCGGCCACCCGCGAATCGAGCGTCGCGTCGGATTGGTTCCGGCGCTTTGAGGGTGCGGGTCTCGACGGAGTCATGGCCAAACCAATTTCAGGGACGTACGAGCCTAACAAGCGCGTGATGCTCAAGGTCAAGCACGAGCGTGATTGTGACTGCGTGGTGGCCGGTTTTCGATGGCACAAGAAAGGCGAGCGCAAGGCCATCGGGTCACTGCTGCTCGGTCTTTTCGACGATTCCGGCGCGCTGCAGCACGTCGGCGTCTGCGCGAGCTTCACTGAAGAGAAGCGCCGCGAGCTCGTAGAATTCCTCACGCCCTACCGCAAGGACGCGCTCCGCGATCACCCCTGGAAGCACTGGGCGGATGCGGGGCATGAACCCGGGGACGGTGAAGCCCCGCATCGCATGCCCGGCGGCCAGAGCCGCTGGAGTCAAGGCAAGGACCTATCGTGGGAGCCGCTGCGGCCCGAACTGGTAGTCGAAGTCGCTTACGAACACATGCAGGGCATGCGCTTCCGTCACATGGCTCAGTTTCGAAGGTGGCGGACGGACAAGAAACCGAGCGATTGCACCTATGCGCAGCTCGAAGTCGTCCCGCCGCAGGAGTTGACTGCGATTTTCGCGAGCGGCCGCTGAACTTTGCGAAACGTGCTCACGCGTCTTCCGTTGAATGGCGCTTGCCGCGCCATTCACGCGTCGGATCGTCATCCGGGTCAGGGGTTTCTTGCGGCGGCCGTAGTGCCTCCGGCACATGCCGGAGGTTCACCCGGATACGAGTCCAGGTGGATGACCTGCCGCGCATGGAGTCGACCAGAACGTCGTCGACCGCGAGAAGTTCGGCCACCTGGGCATGTTTGCGTTTCCACCTTTCCAGACCCGCAAGCGCCGCGTCTTTATTGGGAGAGTTCGCGACCACCACGAGGGGCATCTTCGTCCGCGGCTTCTTCGCGGCAGACCTGGCGCGAGAAGGAGCGACCCTGGGCGCTTCGCCTTCCATCTTGCGAAAATGCGGAGGCCAGGGTGCGTCACCCAGGCCCGCTGCTTCGTCTTTTGCGGCAACTTCGAGCAATTTTTCGAGCGAACCCGGCGCGGCGTCGATGCCGGCGTGCGGATCACCGAGTTCCGCGAAACGTTTCGGAATCGTGAGCACGGTAAAGTCGGCTGGATCGCAGTCGGGGACCTCATGCCAATGAAGCGGCGTGGACACACGGGCGTCGGGGAGCGGGCGCACGGAATACGCAGAGCACGTCGTCCGATCCTTCGCGTTCTGGTTGTAGTCGAGGAACACGCCGTGACGTTCCTCTTTCCACCATTTCGAGCTGGCCAGGGTGGGCGCGCGCCGCTCGACTGCGCGTGACAGCGCGATCGCCGCGCGGCGCACCTCGCTGAAGGTCCAGCGCGGTTGGATTCGAACATTCACGTGCATCCCGCGTGATCCGCTGGTTTTGGGCCAGCCACGAAGGCCCATCTCATCGAGGAGCGCCTTCACCTCAAGGGCGACACGGCGTACGTCCGTCCAACCGACGCCAGGGCCGGGATCGAGATCAATTCGCAATTCGTCCGGATGCTCGAGATCGCCGGAGCGTACGGGGTGCGGGTGTAGCTCGATACAACCCAAGTTGACAACCCAGGCCAGCCCCGCGGCATCATCGACAACGACCTCTTCCGCGGTGCGGCCCGAAGGAAACGACAGCGTGACCGTTCGGAGCCAAGGGGGGTGCTCGGCGGGCGCGCGCTTCTGATAAAAAGCTTCGCCCTCGGCGCCGTTAACGAACCGCTTGAGAACCAGGGGCCGATCCTCAATTCCGCCAAGAGCGCCCGGCGCGATCGACAGGTAGTAACGTAAGATATCGAGTTTCGAGAGCTTCGTTTGCCTCGAAAAATACGGCTTGTCCGGGTGCGTCACACGGACTTCGACTCCTTCGATCGAGAGCACCTCGGCGCCGTCCTCTTTCCTCACAAAAACAGGCTACACCGGATTGCGACCGCAACTCCTGCGCTGTAACCTGCCGGTACTTGTGTCAGTATTCTTGATATGCGCTCGGACCTTCGCTACGCTTTCCGTGTTTTGCTCAAGAGTCCCGGATTCGCACTCACGGCGGTCCTCGCTCTGGCCCTCGGCATCGGAGCAAACACTGCCATTTTCAGCGCCGTCAACAGCATCCTTTATCATCCACCGGGCATCTCCGACGCTGAACGAGTCGTCACAATCCGCATCAACTACGAGCAGCTGAAGTTGAAGGAGATCGGCAACTCGGTGATGGACTTCAAGGATGCCCGGGATCAAAAGGATGTCTTTTCCGCGGTCGCGACCGGCACGATGCGCAGCTATAACTACGCCACGTCGGACTCCCCGGTGCGATTGCTCGGCGCGCAGGTTACCAGCCAGTGGTTCGACGTTTTCGGCACTCGACCTATCCTCGGCCGCTCGTTCACCACCGACGAAGATCAGCCGGCGGCCAACTATGTCATCGTCCTCGAGTACGGTACCTGGCAACGTTATTTTGGGAAAGATCCATCCGTCATCGGCAGGACCGTCACCCTCAACCAGCAGGCGTACAAAGTCGTCGGTGTGATGCCTCCCGGCTTCCAGCTTCCTCCCCAGGCCGACTTCTGGGTTCCGCTCGCCATCCCGCCCGCCGAGTTCAACCCCGGTAATCGTCACAACCAGCACCTGAACATGTTCGCGAGGCTTCGTCCCGGCATTCCCTTCGAGCGAGCCCTCACAACCACTGCGATGCTGACCCAGCGGGTCTACCAGAACGAGGATCAACACGGTTTCGCCAAGTCTTCGAAGTGGAGCATGACAGCGCTTCGGTATCTCGAATTCACTACCGGCGACCTGCGTACCCCGATGCTCGTCCTACTTGGCGCGGTCGGGTTCGTTCTGCTGATTGCCTGCTCGAACATCGCCGGATTGTTGCTCGCGCGGGCCTCTGGCCGCAGTAGGGAAATCGCCGTTCGCGCCGCGCTGGGCGCCGGCCGCTGGCAGCTGATCCGTCAGTTGCTGGTCGAGAGCGGATTGCTTGCATTCTCGGGCGGCGTCCTCGGTTTAGCCGCCGGGTTCGCAGGCCTCCGTCTGCTGCTATTACTCGCTCCCGTTCAAATCGCGGCAAGGCTCGTCATCAACATGGATCTCCGCGTCCTTGTATTTGCGATTGCCATAACGGTCGTTTCCGGTATGCTCTTCGGACTCGCTCCGGCGTGGCAGCTGTCTCGTGCGGATCAGTACGAATCACTCAAAGAAGGCGGGCGTTCGGGCACGGCCGGCAAAGCACGCCAGCGCCTGCGCGGGGCGCTCGTCTCGGCCGAAGTGGCTCTCGCACTGATGCTGCTTGTGGGTGCGGGCCTGTTTCTGCGTAGTCTCACTCACCTGCAGCAAGTGGACACCGGCTTCAACCCGTCAGGCGTCGCCAGCGGGATGATCATGCTTCCGGAAGCGGCCCAGGCTCAAGGGCAAGATGCAAATAAGGATAAAGAAGCAGCGTTCTATCGCTCCGTGGTTGACAGATTGCTCTCGTCTCCTGGAGTTCGGTCCGCGGCCGCGATTGTGCCGCTGCCTTTTAGCGGAGATAACTGGGGTGCTTCGTTCACCATTGAGGGCCGCGAGGAATTACCGGGCGATCCCGGACCGCACGGCGACGTTCGATACATCACGCCCGCGTACTTTGCTGCCATGGGAATCCCGATCCGGCGTGGCCGTGCGTTCACCGATCAGGATGCGGGCGCATTAAACCGGGTGGCCATTGTTGACGAAGAACTCGCCAGGCAATATTGGCCGAATGAGGATCCCATCGGCAAGCACATCCGAAACGGCAGTCGCAGCCCTTGGGCGACTATCGTCGGCGTCGTCGGACACGTGCGGCAAAACGAGCTTTCCGGCGACTCGAAAAAGGGAGCCTACTACTTCCCGATGTATCAATCCCCGGTTCCGTTAGCGGCCTTTATCGTGAAAGGAGGCCAGGGTGCGAACGCGATCCGCGAGGCGGTCCGGGCGGCTGAACCCACCCAGTCCGTATTTGATCTGAAATCCATGGATCAGCGCATCGCCGAATCTCTCGGCCCTCGCCGGTTCGCGGTGACGCTGTTGGCGGCCTTCGCGATCATCGCAGTGGGAATGGCCGCGCTCGGCATTTACGGCGTCATCAGTTACGCCGTGACCCAACGTACGCAGGAGATTGGTATCCGCATGGCCCTTGGCGCCGAGCGCTCGGAGGTTCTAAAACTGATCCTAGGTCACGGACTGCGCCTCGCGGGCGCCGGCGTCGTCATCGGCCTGATCGCCTCCGCGGCGCTCACGCGGATAGTCACAAATCAACTGTTCCAGGTGAGCCGCTTCGACCCTGCGACCTTCATCGTGACAGCTCTGGCGCTGATCAGTGTCGCCCTTATCGCGAGCTATATCCCCGCGCGCCGCGCCATGGGCGTCGATCCAACGATCGCGCTCCGCTACGAATGATGCAACGCACTTTGTAGCGCGCAACTCCAGTCCGCACAAGGACGGGCCCGATGTCAGCACTGCGGCAGGAATAAACTTGCCGACCACGGCCGAAGGTTCGGAGGTAAATTGAAGTCAGCGAACTATGGCAAACCGTCAGTTGGCCGTAGGGACCATTTCATTTGCGGTTTGCTTCGCGGCGTGGGGCCTGATCAGCGCCTCCGCGGCGCGCTTCCGCGACATCTACCATCTGAGTGCGATCGAGACGGCTCTGTTGGTAGCCGTGCCCGTGTTGCTGGGATCGCTCGCACGGCTGCCGATGGGTCTGCTGACAGACCGCTTCAAGGGCCGGGGTGTGTTCGCCGCGCTACTTCTGTTTTCGGCGATTCCGGCATTGCTGGTCCCGATGGCTGCCAGCTACGCGTCGCTTGTTGCGATCGCGTTCCTGCTCGGCATGGCGGGTTCCTCTTTTGCTGTGGGAGTCGGGTTCGTCTCGCCGTGGTTCCCCAAGGAAAGACAAGGCGCGGCTCTGGGCATCTATGGACTGGGAAACGCCGGCCAGTCGCTGGTTGTGTTTTTCGGACCGCTGCTCGCCGCGCGTTTTGGATGGGAGAACGTCTTTCGTGGTGTCGCGGGGTTGTTGTTCGTCTGGGCCATTGCATTCGTAACGCTGGCGCGAAACGCCCCCGTGGCATCGGAGCGTAGAACATTCAGAGACATGGTCGCCGTACTCGCGCGTGAACGGCTAGCCTGGGTGCTTTCGGCTTTCTACTTGCTCACCTTCGGCGGCTTTGTCGCGTTTTCGATCTATCTTCCCGCGCTGCTCCGCGAGGAATTCGGACTCACGGCCACCGATGCCGGATTCCGAGCGGCCGGCTTTGTCTTGCTGGCGACGGGGATGAGGCCGCTGGGCGGATGGCTCTCGGACCGCATCGGAGGTGCGCGTGTCCTTTCGATCGTGTTCTTCGGAGCAGCGCCGTTCGCATTACTGTTGGCCTGGCCGTCGATACTGCCTTTCACGGTGGGCGCGCTTGGATGTGCGGCGCTGCTGGGAGCCGGAAACGGCGCGGTCTTCAAGCTGGTTCCGCAATACTTTGCTGCGGAAACAGGCACGGTAACGGGTCTGGTCGGTGCGATGGGAGGATTCGGCGGGTTTTTTCCTCCGCTCCTGCTCGGAGTGTTGCGCGACCGGCTCGGAGCGATCTGGCCGGGCTTCGTATTGCTGTCCTTGACAGCGCTCGCTCTGGGACTCGTGAACGGCCGCGTGTTTCTGCGCGGCGAAGCCGCGGCATTGCCGCAAAACCGCGCGCTCGATCGACTGCGGGCTGGCGCTTGGGCCACTCTTTGGACGGGGATCCTGATCGCGGCGATCGTCGTCGGATCCCGTAACCTGGAGAATTTCGACCCGGCGCTGGTCATCTACACATTTGCCGTGATTTTCGCCACCTGGGGTGTCGTCTACCACTACAACGTGTGGATCGAAAAACCGCCGACTCGCGTCTACTGGGATCGCGGCTGGCAGCTTTTCTGGAGTCGCGGGCCGCTTCGAAGCCTCGATTCGATCCTGCGCACCGCAGCCACGCACATATTCGCGCAGCGATTCATTCGGAGGCGTTCCGCGCTGCGGTGGTGGATGCATCAATGCATCTTCTGGGGATGCCTTCTCGCCATGGCGATCACTTTCCCGCTGGTATTCGGCTGGATGGCGTTCCGCAGCCGGCCGGACGACCAGATGACCTACGTCGCTTACCTCTTCGGCTTCCCGGCCGGTCAATTCCGCCTGGGAACACCACTCGCGCAGACGTTATTTCACGGGCTCGATATTGCTGCATTCCTGGTGCTCGCGGGAATCGGGCTCTCTTTGTGGCGCCGGATGCGAGATCAGGGCGCGCAGGCGGTGCAGTCCTTTGCGATGGACTTCTTCCCGCTCGTCATCCTGTTCGGCATCTCAATCACCGGCCTCGCACTAACCGTCTCGCAGGAGTGGCTGCGCGGCGAGGCATACAGCTTTCTGGCCATCCTGCACGCGATCACGGTGATCGCGGGATTGCTGTACCTGCCGTTCGGGAAGTTCTTTCACATTTTCCAGAGGCCGGCTCAGATCGGTGTGAAGCTTTACCAACAGACCGGCGATGCCGGGCCGGGCGCTCAATGCGCTCGTTGCGGCCAGCGTTTCGCTTCTCAAATGCACATTGACGATCTGCGGCAAGTCCTCTCGCGACTCGCTTTCGACTACACAACCGGCGCTCCAGGCGGGCATTGGCAGGCGCTGTGCCCTGCCTGCAAACGCAAGACGCTGGCTACCACACAAATTCGCATGAAAGAGGAAGCACGTGGCTAAGCCGCCAGCCAGCCTCGAGGACCTTACGGAACAGTTTGGCCCGCACCCGAACTACGAACCGGCGGGAGGTTGGCAGGAAGAATCGCGCAACCCCGCGGAGAAGCTTGTCAAGACGCACTGCTGCTTCTGTGGCCAGCAGTGCGGCTT
>QHXU01000005.1 GCA_003223065.1 Acidobacteriota bacterium
AAGTTGAAGCAGGATTTCCCGTGCATTCGCCGCTTCAGGCCCGGTGAGATGCCCTTTTGCAAGCCCGGATAGGAATAGACGGGCATCAGGTAGAAGCTCACGTGCGATTTGCCGGCGCGGATGCCCGCGAAGAACGTCCGCTCGCCTTTGTAGCTGCGGGACTTGGTTTCGAGGTAATAGTGATCCGGTTTGTCGACTCGGACGTACAGACGGCTCGCGTATCGGCCCAAAACGGGCTTGAGAGCGGTGAATGCGGCGGAATAGTCAGCTGCGGCCATGCCGCCAAGTATACCTATTCAAATCGCAATGCGCGCACCGGATCTACGGTCGCGGCGCGGCGCGCCGGCACCAGGGACGCAGCAAGCGCGGCCAGCGTCAGCGCCAGGCCCACGGCCGCGAACGCCCATGGGTCATGCGGGCTCACACCTGCCAGCAGCGGCTGCAGCAGCCGCGTCGCGAGCGCCGCTCCCGCAAGGCCGATCGCCACGCCGGTCCCCACCAGCGCCATCCCTTCCATCAGCACCTGGCCCAACACCTGTCCCGGCTCCGCGCCCAGCGCCATGCGAATCCCGATTTCGTGCGTCCGCTGCGTAACCGCGTAGGACACGACGCCGTAGATGCCGGCCACGGCCAGAACCAGCGCGACTCCGGCAAACACGCCGAACAGCCAGGAGTAGGTGCGCCGGGCCCAGAGCGAGCGCTCCAGGCGCTCCCGCATGGTGCGGATCTCGAACATCGGCAGACCGGGGTCCATCCGGCGGATGATTTCGCGAGAGGTATCGATGAGCGTGCGGGGGGCGATCGCGCCGTGCACCACGATCGTCAAGGAACCGACGGGCGCCTGCCGGTGCGGCATATACACGCCCGGGCGCACTTCCTGATCGAGTCCGTAGTGTTTGACGTCATGCGCTACTCCCACCACGACCATCCATTTCGGATTCCGGGAGCGGCCGGCGACGCGCTTGCCTATGGCGTTTCCTCCAGGCCAGAAGCGTTTGGCGAATGTTTCGTTGACGATGATGGCTTGGGTACCGTCGCTTGATCCATCGTGCTCGTCGAAATCGCGGCCCGCAAGCATCGAAATTCCAATCGCCCGGAAATACCCTGGCAGCACGATGCGCTGCAGGATAACCGGGTCCTGTTCGTTGGGCCCCAGGGGTCTCGAGCCCTCGACCTGAAAAAAGTTTCCCCAGTGCCCGCCGAGCGGAACCGCCGTGGTCGCGCCGGCCGACTCGACCCCCGGAGCCGCGCGCAACTGAGTCATCAGAGCCTGGTAAAACTGGATGCGCTGATCCGGTTTCGAATACTTCGCCTCGGGCAGCGCGATCGTATAAGTGAGGACGTTCTGCGGCCGGAAGCCAGGATCCACGCTCAGCACCTGGCGAAACGCCTTGATCAGGAGTCCTGCGCTTGCCAGTAGTACCAGCGACAGTGCGATCTCTCCCACCACCAGCGCGTTCATGCTGCGGCGGCGGGCGCCGGAGAGGGACGTCTTAGGCGCGGCATCGGCCAGGAATCCGCGCAAGTCCACGCTTGAAGACTCCAGCGCCGGTGCGAGGCCGGAGAGCACCGCCGCCGCTCCGATCACCGCCAGTGAGAACAGGACAAAGCGGCCGTCGAGCCGGAAAGCGACCCAGCGCGGCAGCACGTCCGGAATCAGCGACAGCATCGCTTGCAAACCCAGCCATCCCAGCGCTACGCCCGCCGCTCCACCGGCCGCCGCCAGCAACAGACTTTCGGTCAGAAACTGGCGCACCAGCCTGCGGCGTCCCGCGCCCAGCGCTGCGCGAATGGCCACTTCTCGCGCCCTCGCTGTACCGCGCGCCATCATCAGTCCAGCCACGTTGACGCACGCGATCAGAAGGACAAAAGCCACCGCGCCGAGCAGCACCTGCGTCACGAGCCGATAGTCGCCCAGATATCTTTCGCGCAGTGGCATCGCCACCGGCGCCGTGATCTCGTTGACGTTTCGCGTGGGGATCAGGCCTTTGTGCACGCGCGCGAGGTCTGCCCTGGCCTGTTCGAGCGTGACGCCCGGCTTCAAGCGCCCCACCCCCCGCAGGTACCACCCGCTCTGCTCATTGGGATCGGCCCCAAGCGGGACCCAAAGGTCGGCCTGGTCGGGGTAAACCGCTTCACGAGGCAGCACGCCGACCACCGTATACGGCGTGTCATCCAGTTGCAGAATCTTACCGAGGACATCGGCGCCGCCACCGAACTTGCGTTGCCACAGGCCGTAGCTGATCAGCGCCACTTTACGGCCGTCCTTGACATCCTCTTCCGGGAGGAAATCGCGGCCGAGCACCGGTTGCAAGCCCAGCACGCCCGCGAGGTCGAAGGTCACGCGCGCGCCCTGGATGCGTGTCGCTTCGCCGAATCCCGACAAGTTGAAGTCCCCGCCAGTAAACACGGCCATGCCTTCAAAAGCCCGGCTCTGCGCGCGCCAGGCGTAAAAGTCCGGATAGGCGATCGAGACCAGCTTAAGATTCCACCGCGGCGCCGTTTCATCCAGATACAGGAGGCGCTGGGGCTCGCGAAACGGCAACGAGCCGAGGAACAGGCCGTTGAAGACGCTGAAAATTGCGGTAGTGGCGGCCACGCCCAGCGCGAACATCGCCACTACAGAGAGGCTGAACCCGGGGTTGCGCGCCAGCGCACGCACGGCCGGCTTAATCGCGAGCATAGTCTCTTCCTGAGACGGTTCCGTCTGTTTCCCGGTTAGTTGCGAATCTCGCTCATCAACGCGAGCAGGTTCCCGTCCGGATCGCGGAAGAATGCCATCCACAGATCGTGGTCGGGCATCTTGGCGATAAGATGAGGCTCTCCCTCAAAAGCAACGCCGCGGGACTTTAGTGTTGCGTAAGCGTCCTGGATATCGTCCACCTTGTAATAAACAACCGAGCTGAACGAATCCTTGTTGCCCTCCGGCGGCCCCAGCATGAGGCGGATGCCGCCGCAATCGAAGAAAGCCAGGTTGGGCGCTTCGAACAAGAAGCGCAATCCCAGCGTGTCACGGTAGAACGCCACCGCTCGTCCGACATCGCGCACTGTTATGGCGATCTGGCCGATGGTTGAAAGCCCGAATTGTGTCGCCGTTGTCATGCCATCAATTCTGCCCCAACTTCGCCGCCGGCGACAGCCGCAGCGTGGCTGCGCCCAGAATTTTGCGGCTCGCGCGATCCTGGACGAACAGCACCAGCGTTAGGTTTTCGCGTTTCCAGTCGGGATGGAGATTGAGCTTCGCATCCGCCGAATAGGCGCCATTTTTTTTGGAATCGAGATGGCCCAGGTAGGCGAGGCTCCGGACCACGCCGGTGTGCGACAACCGGCGCCCGCTGTTCTCGCCTCGCTGCACCATGCTTTCGAGATTCGATTCGGTGACCGCCAGCACGATATCCGCATTATGCGTGCCCTGTGGCAGGTGCTCCACGTTGAACCTCAGGATATCCGGAGACACTTTCCAGATGGAGACCTTCGCTCTTGGCCCCTGCGCCGCTTTCTCGATTTCATGACGCGCGCGGAATTCGTCGGAGCCCAGGAACTCGGCTTGCCCGTTCACCACCATCTGCGGCGTATAAATGCTGTCGACGACGAACACGCGCCCGTACTCCTGCTGCCGCGCGGTCATAGCGGGCGACGAGAAGCGGTCCGGCCAGCCGAGCTGGTTCCAATAATCCACATGCTCGCCCAAGACGATTACTTCGATGTCGGTGAACGCCTGTTGCTGAGATAGGCGCGTAAGCAGGTTATCAGCCGGAGGGCAGCTCGAGCAGCCTTCCGAGGTGAACAGCTCGACCACAACTGGTGTGCGGGATTGGGCCGGCGCGGAGGCCACAATAAACAGTGCAGCGAGGATTCGGACGAACATGATTATTGATACGATACACGATCCGCAGCGCTCTCGCGTGGTACCGTGGGAAGTTGGAAGACTTCTTCGGCAACCGCGCCGCCGTCGACGCGCTCGAGGAGATGGTGCGGCGGCAGCGCATTCCCCAGACGTTGCTGTTTTCGGGCCCGGAAGGGGTCGGAAAAGCGACGTTGGCCCGACGCTTCGGCGCACTTCTCATAGGAGACGCCGTCAAGATCGAGCGCGACGACCTCAGCCTGGAGGAGAACGCTGCACTCATCGCTGATCGCGAGAAATGGCCTGCGGAAAAGCGCAATGACGATCCGCTGCTGTTTGCCTCGCATCCGGATTTTCTGACTTTTGCTCCGGACGGCCCCCTGCGGCAGATCACCATCCAGCAGATGCGGTTTCTCAAGGATCGCGCGACCTTAAAGCCTCTGAAGGGCGCCTGGCGATTGTTCCTGATCGATCAGATTGACCGCGCCAACGAGCAGGCCGCGAATTCGCTGCTCAAAACTCTCGAGGAGCCGCCTCCGCATCTGATTCTGATCATGACGGCGCGCAATCCCTATGACCTGCTGCCGACGATCCGTTCGCGGGCAGTACCCTTCGGGCTATCGCGGCTCACCGAAGACGAGATGCGAGCCTTCATCCGGGCGCGTGGGCTTGATCAGCCCGATCGCAGGCAGAAGTTGGCGGAAGGCGCACCGGGGCTCGCCGTGTCGATCGATCTCGAGACCTACGACCGGAGACGCGCGGCCATGCTGGCGCTTTTGAAAGTCGCAAGCGGGCTGGACCCGTTTGGCGCCTGGCTAAAGCATTCCGACTCCATCGCAGCGCGCCGCACGGA
Organism: Acidobacteriota bacterium; assembly: GCA_003223065.1. GTDB lineage: Bacteria > Acidobacteriota > Terriglobia > Bryobacterales > Bryobacteraceae > Palsa-187. Next base: position 4,698 of record QHXU01000005.1, read on the forward strand.
AAAACTTGACTCGTATCTCGATGCTCTGTACATCCTGCTCGAGGATTTGCTGCGCCTCGAGTACGGCGTCCCATCGCTCCGGAACGATGACGTACGAGTCGAACTGGAAGCGCTTCGGCGGCACGTTTCTTTCGAGTGGCTGCGGGCCGCCGTGGCCAAGGTCGATGAGCTGGTCGAACTGGTGCGGCGCAACATCCAGAAGTCGCTCGCGCTCGACGCGCTGGCGGTGGAATTGCGCTCCCGCTAGCTCTGTGTTATCAAAGAACAAGATCGGAAGTTCCCAGCCCCGTACATTCTCGCGAGAAGGAGCCTGCAGTGGAGCCCGCAAATCGTAAGTTGATCCGGCCATCACTCAACGAGATCAAAGACCACAGAAATGCGAATCGCAAGGACGGCCAGAAGAAGTCCACGCCACCCGACCAGACCAACGCTGAGAATTTTTATTATCTGAAGCAAATGCAATCGAAGACGCCCATGACCATCGTGCTCAAGGACGGCGAGGTGCTCAAGGGTGTGATCGAGTGGTACGACAAAACCTGCCTGAAAGTTAATCGCGAGGGCAATCCCAACCTTCTGGTATTCAAGTCGAACATCAAGTACATGTACAAGGCTGGGGAAGCCAAGACATAGTAGAGCAGCCTTCACCGCAACTGCTGGCTTAGGCGACGCGGCGCCGCAGGTAGCTTTCCAGGAATGCGCGGGCCTGGCTCGCCAGAAGCTCGCTGGTGCGGTCGTTAACGAGCTGTGATTCGGCGACTGAATATTCGAGCACCCCATGCTCGATCGGCGCGTGTTCCTTCTCGATGATGTACACCAGCCTGACTATCCCGCTTTCGTCACCCGTGACGGAAAAACGCACCGCGTCGGCGGCGGCATCATCGGTGAAATGATCGCAGCGGCCCCGCGCGTAACCGCAGTTGCACAGATCGCGCTGAACGGCTTCGGGCGGGTCAAACAACTCTTTCGGACGCGCCAGGCAGGTTCCGTAATACGGATCGCCTAACGGCAGCCGTGGGGCGTGGGTCCAAGATCCGCCATCCAGGGTACGAAGCGGCATGAAAAACGGACACGCCACAGCGGTATCCTAACAAAAAGGAGCGCACAGCGCGGACCTCCCGTCCGATCCGGCCAAAAAGGAGGCCCGCGGACAGGCGCATTTTGTCCCCTTAAACATGGAACAGACTCGGATCGAAATGCTGCAGCAGTTCCTGACACAGAACCCCTCCAGCACCTTCGCGCGCTACGGCCTGGCAATGGAGTACGTCAAATCGGGTGAACTCGACCGGGCCATGTCCGAATTCGACGCGGTGGTAGCGGCCGACCCTGGTTATTCGGCCGCCTATTTCCATGGCGGCCAGGCACTCGAAAAGCTGGGGCGGCTGGAGGATGCCCGCGCGTATTATCGCCGCGGCATCGCCGCGACGATGGACCCGCATGCAAAGAGCGAGCTCGAAGCCGCTCTCGATATACTGGGCGGATAGAGGCTGTCTTTGCGCCGGGCCGGATTCTTATCAATGCTGGTTTCGCTGGCTGCGATCCCCGCCATGCCGCAAGCGGCGGAACCGATAGGCCAGTTGGACGCCAGTCCAAGCATCTTCACGGTGCTGGCTGCCGTGAACGCAGCCGGCTACGACGCCGAAGTCAACTCCGCGTCAAATCACCCCTTGCGCAAGGCGTTGCGCGACCACCTGGCGGCGAAAGACCTGAACAGCGTATTTGAGCTGAAGCGATTCTTCCGCGACCATCGCCAGAAGGATCCTGCCGCCGAGCTGAGCCAATACATCTCCTATGCGCTTCTGATTAACGGTCCGCCCGATTTCAGCTTTCGAAATCCCAACCTGCCGCTACCTCCGGATGCGGCTTCGCTGGAGGGCCTCTCGCCGTTGCTCGCGGCCTTCTACAAGGAAGCCAATATCGAAGAGCTGTGGAAGCAGGTGCAGCCGTACTTCGACCAGGCGATCGCGCAGTACCATGACCCGGTCACGCGGGCCATTCTGCAAGCAAACGCGTACATGCGGAACCCGACCAGCGGCTTTCTCGGCCGGCGATTTCAAATTTTCGTTGATCTGCTGGGCGCGCCCAACCAGGTCCAGACGCGCAGCTACGCCGATGATTACTTCGTGGTCGTAACGCCGGCCGGAGATCTTCCCATCGATGACATCCGCCACGCCTACCTGCATTACCTGGCTGATCCACTGGCGCTCAAGTTTTCGCAGGACTTAAAGAAGAAAGCGGCGCTCATCGATTACGCGCAGGGTTCGCCGATCCTCGAAGAGCAATACAAGACCGATTTCATCCTGCTCGCGACGGAATGCTTCATCAAGGCGATCGAGAGCCGGATCGCGCGCAAACCCGCCATGGTCGATCAAGCGCTGCGCGAGGGTTTCGTCCTGACTCCCGCCTTCGCGGATCAACTCGCGATCTACGAGAAACAGGAGCGCGCCATGCGCTTGTATTTCCCGGACATGGTCGCGGGAATCGACCTGAGGCGCGAGGAAAAGCGCCTGGAGAACATCGAGTTCGCCTCCGAGCGCAAGGTGCGCAAGATCCAGGTGGAAGCAAAGCCAAAGCCGGTAGAGTTGACCGGAGCCCAAAAAACGCTCGAGGAAGCGGAGAAGGCGTACTCGGGTCGTGACCTGAAGCGCGCCAAGGATACGTTCTTCCGGCTGCTCAAGGAGACTTCCGAGAAACCGCTGCACGCGAGGGCGTATTATGGTTTGGCGCGGATCGCCGTGCTGGAGCGCGATCCGGAACTGGGAGACCGCCTGTTCCGGAAAGTGCTCGAGCTCGAGCCCGACGCCAGTACCAAGTCGTGGAGTCTGCTCTATTTGGGGCGCCTTGCTGATTCGCAGGGCGACCGGGAGCATGCGCAGGAACATTACAAAGCGGCCCTCGCCGTCGAAGGCGCGCCGGATTCGGTCCGGCAGGCGGCGGAAAAAGGTTTGAAGGAAGCTTTCGTTAAAAAATGAGCAGGGAGTCAACCGATGAGCAAAAGAATTCTTTCCATGATGGCCGCGTTTCTGGCCGCGGCCGCCCTGGTACTTGCGCAAAAGCCTAAGTCGCAAAAAGAAGTGGAAGCTCTGTTGGCCATCCAGAACGCGAAGACGGCGGACGCCCGCATCGCCGCGGTGGATGAGCTGATTACGAAATTCGCCGATACGGAGTTCAAGGCATGGGCGCTGAATCTGGCGGCGGATGCGGCCAAGCAGAAGGGCGATTCAGCCAAAGCGATCATTTACGCCGAGCGCGCCCTCGAGGCCGATCCGAAGTACTACCTGGCGATGCTGCTGCTTTCGGGTGAGCTTGCGCGAAGCACCCGTGAGTTCGATCTCGACAAGGAGGAGAAGCTCGCCCGCTCGGAAAAATACGCCAAGAGCGCGATCGAGCTGGCAGGCAACGCTCCCAAGATGAATCCGAACATTCCTGACGATCAATGGGCGGGCATCAAGAAGGACTTCATTTCGCAGGCGCATGAGGATCTGGGAATGGTGGCGATGGTGCGAAAGAAATACGACACGGCGATCACCGAGTTCAAGACCGCCGTGGATGACGCGAACACGGCCGATCCGGCGACGATGGTCCGCCTGGCCACGGCCTATAATCAATCCGGCAAGCCCAACGATGCCCTGTCCGTTCTGGCAAAGGTGCTGGCAATGCCAAACCTTAACCCCGCGGTAAAGCAGTTCGCGGAATCCGAGAAAGCTCGCGCCGAGCAGTCTAAGAATGCAAAACAGTGATCCCGGGAATTTAAAGCCCTCAAAGCCGCGACTTGCGAAATGGAATGAGGATGCACTGTTCAACCGTATGAGCGCGGATATGGGGGTACTAGAGAAGGCGCTCAGTCACAAATTCCGCGACCGGGAACTGCTTGAGCGCGCGCTCACTCACAAGTCGAGAATTTACGAGAAATCCGCGGAAGGGCAGACATCGGCCGACAACGAGCAACTCGAATTCCTGGGAGACGCGATCCTCGGGTTTGTGGTGAGCGAATGTCTGGTCCGTCACTACGCCTCCTACCCCGAAGGACGGCTGTCCAAGCTCAAGGCGCATCTGGTGAGCGCGGCACGGCTCTATGAGGTCGCGCAGGATCTCAGGCTCGGCGACCATCTTCTTCTTGGCCGCGGGGAGGAGATGAGCGGAGGGCGTGAAAAAAAGGCGTTGCTCTCCGACGCGGTCGAAGCGCTGATCGCGGCCATGTACCTGGACGCGGGCTTGGACGCCGCCCGGCAATTCATCGAGGCGCGCGTGATCGGCGCGTTCCCGGCCACTGAAGAAGGCATGGAAAGCGCTGTCGCCGATTATAAGAGCGCGTTGCAGGAAATGGCGCAGGCGCTGAAGTTGCCTCCGCCGCGCTACATCATCATCGCCGAGGACGGCCCGGAGCACTCCAAGACTTTTACGGTCGAGGTTCGGCTCGGCAAGGAATGGGTGAGCCAGGCGCAGGGGCTGTCGAAAAAGAGCGCGGGGCAGAAGGCTGCGCAGCAAATCCTCCAGCAGTTGACTGAGTGGGGAAGGTAGGGCCAACGCTTTAGTACTGGCCGGGCGTTCCTCGCTGTGGGATTGGTCAATAGCGTGCAGCTTAACTCGGCGAAGGCGGCATGGTACCGGATAACCGGCCGGCCGCGCGAAGAGGTATGATCTACCAATGCAGAATCGCGGCATGCGAATTGCACTTTGCGCTGTTGCGAGTTTGCTATTGAAGTTTTTTGTGGTTCAGCCATAATACCAGTACGCTTCCTCCGTTTCGATGGACGAAGTGGCTGGTGATCGTTGGAGATAGAACAGGCGGTGAAGTGATGATCCGCTGGGTTCGAATGTTGGCTGCGTTGACTCTTGCCGGGAGTCTAACGTTACTTTTGTCCACGCCTGCTGTGGCGCAGTCACCCCTGTCCGGTTCGGGCGGCGTGGTCCGCATCATCAATACGGATATGGCCGTCCTTGAGGCGCAGGACGTACGAAAAGACCTGCCCTGCACTGTGACCCCAGGCAAGCCGGTTCTCGGTTTTGACCTTCGCTTCCACACAGGCTACGACGTCACCATCCCGCTCAGGGATTTGGCAGGGTCGGAGAATCAGCTCACGATCTTGTTCCGCGTAACTCAGGAAAACCGCAAGGATGAACCCGCATACTTCGTCCAGCATGTGCGTGTTCCGTCCATTGACGAGGATGCGAAAGGTGACGCAACCCTCAGCGGCTCGATCGACTTGGGCGAAGGCAGTTACCACGTGGACTGGTTGATGCGCGACCGGTCAGAACGTGTCTGTTCTTTTTACTGGGATACGGAAGCTTTTTTGCCTCCTAAGGACAAACAGATCGCCCTGGCGATCCCCCCGGGGCTGGCGCAGCCGGCCGAGTTCGAACAATTCAACGAGGACCCGCCGGTGGAACGGGCCCAGTCGACGCAGCCTCTTAACGTGAAAGTTCTGGTGAACTTTGCGCCGCAGAACGCCGAATCGCCGACGTTGCGGCCCCTGGACACAGCGGCGCTGGTTTCGATCTTGCGGCGAATCTCGCGCGAGCCGCAGTTTGGAAAGTTCTCGGTGGTCGCTTTTAACATTCAGGAACAGCGTGTGTTGTACCGCCAGACCAGCGCGGACAAAATCGATTTCCCCGCGCTTGGCGAAGCGATTCATTCCATCAAGCTCGGCACTGTAGATCTGAAACGCCTCGCCAAGAAGAACGGGGATACGGAGTTTTTGACAGACCTGATCAAAACGGAAATGGGAGCGGAGGACCGGCCCGATGCACTCATCTTCGCCGGACCGAAGATCATGCTGGATGAAGCGGTGGCGCAGGACACTCTGAAGCCGTTTAGCGCGGATGTCGACTACCCCGTCTTCTACATGAACTACAACCTGAATCCGCAGGCTGTGCCATGGAAAGATTCGATCAGCCGGGCGGTGAAGATATTCAAAGGTACCGAGTACACCATTACCAAACCTCGCGACTTGTGGTTTGCCGTCTCCGAAATGGTCTCGCGTATAATAAAATCAAAGCACGGGCGGAATACGTCGCAAGCTTCCTCCCAGTGAATTGATTTTATGCGGTGGCCTGCTACTCTCATTCCGGTGCTGGCATGTCTGCCGGTAATTGCTCAGAATCCACGCTACGGGAATAAACTGTCTCCTTACGTCGCCTCGCCCGTTCGTGTCGTGGACCGCATGCTCGAGATCGCCAATATTAAGCCTGGTGAAACGCTCTACGATCTGGGTTGCGGCGATGGCCGGATCCTGATCGCCGCAGCCGAAAAGTATAAGGCCAAGGCCATCGGAGTCGAGATTTCGCCGAAACTGGTCGCGACGGCCACTTCGCGCATCGAGAAAGCGGGCCTGGAAGGGCAGGCGCGCGTGATCCAGGGCGATCTGCTCGACGTCGATCTGACTGGCGCCGACGTGGTTACCATCTATCTGGCCACGCAGTTGAATGCGCAATTGCGGCCGCGCCTGGAAAAGTTTCTCAAGCCCGGCGCGCGTGTCGTCTCGCACGATTATGCCGTTCCCGGCTGGAAGCCGAACAAGGTCGACAAGACCGGCGAGCGGCAGGGTCACCTGATTTACCTGTACGAAATGCCGCCCGTGAAGCAGTAGTTCCCTCGCGACGGCGCGGTTCTCCATTCGGCCAAAAGTGCAGATCCCGAGGAAAGGCTTACCCTACTCGTAGTGACCCGATCTGGATTTCGTGCGGAACTGTCGCCCATGGTTCGTCTGGCGGCTCCGCTGGTACTATCTGAGATCGGCTGGATGGCGATGGGCGTGGTTGACACGATGGCCGTCGGCCGCGTAAGCGCGGAGGCGATCGGCGCGGTCAGTCTTGGCGCCATGATCTTTTACGCCGTCGGGGTTTTCGCGAGCGGTCTGCTGCTGGGACTCGACACGTTGGTGGCGCAGTCGTTCGGCGCGGGCGACCTCGATGACTGCCGTCATTCGCTCATCAACGGTATCTGGCTGGCGGTCTTTCTGATCCCGCTCGTGATGGCCGCGGTCTGGGCCACCATCCCTCTGCTGGCCGTGCTCGGCATCAACCCCGCGGTGCTGCGCGAGACCCGGCCGTACATCAAGGCTCTCAACTGGAGCGCGCCGTCGCTGCTCCTCTTCTTCGCGCTTCGCCGCTATCTTCAGGCTGTCAACATCGTCCGGCCCATCATGATGACGCTGCTCACGGCCAACCTGGTGAATCTTGCCGGTAACTGGGTACTGGTCTATGGAAACCTGGGGGCGCCGCGATTGGGGGCTGAAGGCTCCGGATGGGCCACCTGTATTTCACGGGTATACATGATGGCGGTCCTCGGCATCGTGATCTTGAGTCACGACCGAGGGTTGATCGGGTCGTCATGGCGGCCGGATTTCCGGCGAATTCGCAGGCTGCTCGAACTCGGATTCCCGGCGGCGTTGCAGATCGGCCTGGAGACCGGCGTGTTCGCAACCGTGACCGTCCTGATCGGGAAACTCAATGCCGCAGCGCTGGCGGCACACCAGATCGCTCTTGCCACCGTGAGCATGACGTACATGATGCCGCTCGGTATCAGCTCCGCGGCGGCTGTGCGGGTCGGGCACGCGCTTGGCCGCGACGATCCCGATGGCGCTGCGCGCTCCGGCTGGACCGCGCTCGCGCTGGGCGGGCTGGTGATGTCCAGCGCCGCGCTCGCGTTGCTCGTGATCCCGCACGGGATCGCCCGGGCTTTTACGCCCGAGCCCGAAATCATCGCCGCGGGAGTGGTGCTGTTGCGCGTAGCGGCATTCTTCCAGCTTTTTGACGGCTTCCAGGTGGTGGCGACCGGAGCGTTGCGCGGAGCCGGCGACACGCGCACGCCAATGTTCTGCCACTTCGCGGGCTACTGGATCATCGGTCTGCCGCTCGGCGCCATGCTGTGTTTCGGCCGGCGCCTGGGCGCGGCCGGACTCTGGATGGGTTTGTCGGCGGGCCTGATTCTGATCGGTGTGGTACTGGTCGGATTCTGGCAGCGCGCCGCCCGCGGTTTCAGGAGAAGCAGCGCCTGTGTGTCGCCGAAGGGCGGCGCGGCCGAAGCTGAACGTTGATTCAGCGGCCAAAAGCGGCGCTCACCGGTGAGCCGGTCGCGCCCTTGTATTCGGCCGGATCGAGACCCATCAGCTTTATGATTGTGGGGGCGATGTCGCGCTGCGCGGCCCCGGCGTCGGATAGGCCGGTGGCGGGTGTATCGGGACCGGCGATGGCGAGCCAGACACGATCGGCCCCTGCAACATTCTTGCCGTGGTTGCTCCAGTCCGCGAGCGTGCCTCCCCGCCCATGATCCGAAGTAATGATCAAAGTGGTACGGCCGCGGTACTCTTGCATGCTCTCGACGGTATTCCAGAGGCGTTCGAGGAACTGATCGAAATCGGAGATTGCATCGAGAACCCGGTCGTAGCGGTGGTCGTGCGCCCAGTCATCGGTTTCATCGAGCGAGATGTAGAGTACGCGCGGCTTGGCGGCCTTTAGATATTCGAGCGCCATGGTGTACGTGATGTAGTCGTGACGCGCATTGTCCCAGGGGGTGAGCATGCGGAACTGGAGGCTGCTCAGCTCTGCGAGGCTCGGCGAGGGTTTCGGTCCTTCGATGGCTTGATAGCCCGCATTAAGAAAGATGGATCCTTCGGTGTGCTCACCGATCGCGCGGAAGGTATCCCAGCTTGCCAGGAGCGCGACTTGTTCTTTAGCCAGGCCGAGCTTGCGCTTGAGGAATTCGAGCACGGTTTCGTTGGGGTTGCGGATGGGATCGTTTCCGTGAATAGACTCCTCAACTCGTCCGGTCAGGATTTCGGAATAGCCGGGATAAGAAACGCGATACGGGTTGGTGACCTGGACATTGGGAAGCGCGAGCCCGCGGGCTGCGAGCTGTTTCCAGAAGAACGGCATGAGCGTTTCGCGGCGTTCGGG
>QHXU01000006.1:0-2404 GCA_003223065.1 Acidobacteriota bacterium
CATGCCTAAGTTAACAATACCACAAATCGATTGAATCTGATCCGCAACCGGCTGCGTCCAATAGTTGACAGTGACAGACTAAGATTATATGTACGAGCTACTACCAAGGTGCTATACTGATTGTCACAGGAGGCCGCAATAGTATGGACTTCAACCGTTTAACCGAAAAGCTTCAGGAAGGTTTTCATACCGCCCAGTCTCTGGCTGCCCGTCGTGGACAGCAGCAGCTCGATGTAGAGCACCTCCTGGTCGCTTTGCTGGAGCAGGAGGGAGGGCTAGCCCCATCCACCCTGTTGAAAGCCGGCGCCAATCTGGAAACCGTTCATCGCCGCTTGATGCAGGACCTGGACCGGCTTCCACGGGTTTCCGGGACGGCGACCGGGGTCGACCAGATCTATATCACGCCCCGTCTCCAGACCTTGCTGACCCGCGCCGAGGACGAGGCCAAGCATCTCAAGGACGAGTACGTTTCGGTCGAGCACGTTCTCCTGGCCGCAACCGAGGAAAGAGCATTCAAGGACCTCGGCCTCACCCGGGAGCGCCTGATGAAGACCCTTCAGGAGGTTCGAGGCAGCCAGCGTGTCACGTCTCCGAATCCGGAAAGCACTTACGAAGCACTGGAGAAATATGGCCGCGATCTGACCAAGCTGGCCTCGGCCGGGAAGCTCGACCCGGTGATCGGACGCGACGAAGAAATCCGCCGCGTTATCCAGGTCCTTTCCCGCCGAACGAAAAACAACCCGGTGTTGATCGGCGAGCCGGGCGTCGGCAAGACGGCCATCGTTGAAGGTCTCGCCCAGCGCATCGTGCGCGGCGATGTCCCTGAAGGGCTAAAGAATAAGCGCGTGGTTGCGCTCGACATGGGAGCGCTGATCGCCGGTGCGAAATTCCGCGGCGAGTTTGAGGAGCGCCTCAAGGCCGTTCTGAAAGAGATCCAGAGCGCCGAGGGCAACATCATCCTGTTTATTGATGAATTGCACACCGTGGTGGGAGCCGGGAAGGCCGAAGGCGCCATGGATGCCGGAAACCTGCTGAAGCCCATGCTGGCTCGCGGCGAGCTGCATTGCATTGGCGCCACCACCCTCGACGAATATCGCAAGCACATCGAGAAAGACGCCGCGCTCGAGCGCCGGTTCCAGACCGTGCTGGTCGACCAGCCCTCGGTTGAGGACACCATCTCGATCCTGCGCGGCCTGCGCGAGCGCTACGAGCTTCACCACGGCGTGCGCATCAAGGATTCGAGCCTGGTCGCAGCCGCCGTGTTAAGCAACCGCTACATCTCCGATCGTTTCCTGCCTGACAAGGCGATCGATCTGGTGGATGAAGCCGCCGCCAAGCTGCGGACCGAGATCGATTCCATGCCCGCGGAGCTCGACGAGATTCTGCGCCGCCAGATGCAGCTCGAGATCGAGCGCGAGGCGTTGAAGAAGGAATCCGACCAGGCCTCCCGCGACCGCTTGAAAAAGCTGGAAAAGGAGCTGGCCGAGCTGAAGACCCAATCCAGCTCGCTCCGCGCGCAATGGCAGGCCGATCAGGAGACCCTGCGGAAGCAGCGCGAACTGCGCGCCCAGGTCGAACAGGTGAAACAGGACATCGAGCAGGCCGAGCGCGCCTACGACCTGAACCGCGCCGCCGAGCTCAAGTACGGCCGCCTCGCGGCGCTCGAGAAACAGCTCGAATCCGCGAAGCGCGATACCACGCTGCTCAAGGAAGAAGTGGACGAGGAGGATATCGCTCAAATCGTGAGCCGCTGGACCGGCATTCCGGTTTCAAAACTCATGGAGGGTGAAATCGAAAAGCTGATCCACCTCCCCGATGAGCTGCACAAACGCGTTGTGGGCCAGGACGAGGCGGTTGACGCCGTTGCCGACGCCGTCCTGCGTGCCCGCGGCGGTTTGAAGGATCCCAAGCGCCCCATCGGAAGCTTCCTCTTCCTGGGGCCCACCGGCGTCGGCAAGACCGAACTGGCCCGCGCCCTGGCCCAGAGCTTGTTCAACGACGAGCACGCCATGATCCGCATCGATATGTCGGAATACCAGGAGAAGCACACCGTATCGCGCCTGGTCGGCGCGCCTCCCGGCTACATTGGCTACGACGAGGGAGGCCAGCTAACCGAAGCTGTTCGCCGGCGCCCATACTCGGTGGTGCTGCTGGACGAAATCGAGAAGGCCCACAGCGACGTGTTCCATGTGCTCTTGCAGGTGCTCGATGACGGGCGCCTCACCGACGGCCAGGGCCGGACCGTCGATTTCAAAAACACGATCGTCATCATGACCTCGAACGCGCAACGGGAAGAAATTCCTCGCCTGTTCCGGCCGGAGTTCCTGAATCGCGTGGACGAGATCATCACGTTCCATCGCCTGAGCGAGGAGCAGTTGAAGAAGATCGTCGACATCCAGCTCAC
>QHXU01000006.1:2501-16081 GCA_003223065.1 Acidobacteriota bacterium
CTGAAGCGCGCGATCCAGCGCGAAGTCGAGACGCCCCTGGCGCGAAAGTTAGTTGCGGGCGAGATCCGGGACGGCCAGAAGGTGTTCGTCGATGAGCGAAACGGGAGAATGGTGATCGAAGTGGAGTCCGCCGCCCGTGCCGAAGCATCTTAATCATAGAAGGACCGGCCAGGCCGGTCCAGTCCAGGTAGCGCCGGTGCCCGGACCGGCCAATGGAGTTAGTCATGACCCAACAAGACATTCGCACGTTGCCGCTTTTGCCGCTGAAGAACTCGGTTTTGTTTCCCGGCCTTCTGATGCCGCTGTCGGTGGGCCGCCCGGGTTCCCTGGCTGCGGTGGAGAAGGCGCTGGCAACCGCGGAAAAGGAAATCGTAGTGGTCGCCCAACGCGATCCTTCGGTCGATTCCCCCGGCGCCGGCGAGCTGTACACCATCGGTACGCATGCCATGATTCGCCAGACATCGCGTTCCGGCGAAAACCAGCTGGAACTGCTGGTCTATGGCATAGAGCGCGTCGTGATCGTAAAGGTCGAAGAGGAAGGCGCTTACATGGCAGCCCGTGTGCGCACGCTGCCCTTGCCCGACGATTCGAGCCGCGAGACCGAGGCTCTGACCCTCTCTCTCGTCGAGATGGGCTCGAAATTCGTCGGCCTGGTTCAGGCGGCGCGGCAGATGCCGCTGGAACTGGCGCGCATGTTCACTGCGCAGGAGGATCCTCTCCGTCTGGCGTTCATGGTCGCCGCGCTCATGAACCTGGAGGCGGCCCGCGAGCAGTCGCTGCTCGAAACGCCCACGCGCGTCGATGCGCTGCGCATGGTGCACGGCTGGCTATCGCACGAACTCCAGGTGCTCGAGCTGCGAAACAAGATCAGCGACGAGGCGCGCAGCGAGATGTCGAAGGAGCAACGCGAGTACATTCTGCGCCAGCAAAAACGAGCCATCGAGCAGGAGCTTGGGGAAAAGAATCCAGACCAGACCGAGGTTGAGGAACTTCGCGAAAAACTGGCCAAGGCGGATCTGCCCGAGGACGTCCGCAAAGAGGCCGAGCGCGAGCTGGGGCGCCTGGAGAAAATGCCTTCGGTGCAGCCTGAGCACAACATCATCCGCACCTGGCTCGACTACGTGATCGAATTGCCGTGGAAGAAGCGCACCCAGGACAATCTGGACCTCGCGCGCGCGCGAAAGGTGCTCGACGAGGATCACTTCGGCATCACGAAAGTCAAGGAACGCATCCTCGAGCATCTGGCGGTCCTGAAGCTGAATCCGGAGGCGAAGGCGCCAATCTTGTGCTTTGTCGGCGCGCCGGGCGTCGGGAAAACCTCGCTCGGCCAGTCGATCGCGCGGGCGCTCGGGCGCAAGTTCGAGCGTATGAGCCTCGGCGGCATGCATGATGAAGCCGAGCTGCGCGGCCACCGCCGGACTTATATCGGCGCGCTGCCGGGGCGGCTCATTCAGGCCATGCGGCGCGCGGGCGCATCCGACCCCGTGCTGATGCTCGACGAAGTCGACAAATTGGGCCGTGATTTCCGCGGCGACCCGGCGGCGGCCCTTCTCGAAGTGCTCGATCCGGAACAAAACAAAGCGTTCCGCGATAACTACCTGGACCTGCCCTTCGACCTTTCGAAGGTGCTGTTCATCACCACCGCGAACACTCTCGACACGATCCCCGCGCCTCTGCTCGATCGTATGGAGGTTCTGCGCCTCTCCGGCTACAGCGAGGAAGAAAAAATCCAGATCGCGATCCGGTACCTGCTGCCACGGCAGTTGCAGCAGTCCGGGCTCACGGCCGAGCAATGCTCGATCGGCGAAGCGACGCTCAAGAAGATCATTTCTTCCTACACCCGCGAGGCCGGCGTGCGGCGGCTGGAGCAAACCCTCGGCCGCGTGATTCGTAAGGTCGCCTTGCGGTTTGCCGAAGGCCAGATGGAACCGGTGGTCGTGAAGCCGGAAGGCGTGGCCGAGCTGCTGGGACCGGAGCAGATTACGCAGGAGCAGATCCGGCGCGACTTGCCGCCGGGCGTCGCCACGGGCCTGGCCTGGACCGAGACCGGCGGCGATGTCCTGTACATCGAAGCCACGCTCCTGCCGAACGGCAAAGACCTCACCATCACTGGCCAGCTCGGGGAAGTGATGCAGGAATCGGCCAAGACGGCGCGCAGCTATGTCTGGAGCCACGCCGGGTCCCTGGGCATTCAGTCCGATCTGTTCCTGAACTCGGGCTTGCATATCCACGTGCCGGCGGGCGCGATCCCCAAGGACGGCCCATCGGCCGGGATCACCATGACCACCGCGCTGGCGTCGCTCTACTCCGGCCAGCCCGCGCGAAGCGATACGGCCATGACCGGCGAGGTGACTCTGACTGGTCTCGTGCTACCGATCGGCGGCGTTAAGGAGAAGGTGCTGGCTGCGCGCCGCGCAGGCATCAAGCGCGTGATCCTTCCGCGCGGCAATCAGAAGGATCTCCGCGACTTGCCTGACGACATCCGGCAGGAGATGGAGTTCATCTTTGTCGACCGCGTCGAGGATGTGCTGGCAGAAATGCTGCCGGGGCTGATTTTGTACCCGGCGAAGGCGGCGTAATTGCGAATCGGCATCCTTGGGACGGGAGATGTGGGACGGGCGCTCGGCCACGCGTTCGTCTCGACTGGACACGAGGTCAGACTGGGCTCGCGCGAGGCCAACAATGAAAAAGCCGCAGCGTGGGCCCGGCAGGCCGGGCCGCGCGCATCGGCCGGCACATTCCCCGATGCCGCGAAGTTCGGAGAGCTGGTTGTCGTTGCCACGCTATGGGGCGGCACCGAGAACGCTCTTCGGCTCGCCGGACCGGACAACCTCGCGGGAAAAGTCGTAATCGATGCAACCAACCCGCTGAACTTTCCGCCCAACGCTCCGCCGGAGCTGGCGGTGGGTCATAGCGATTCCGGCGGGGAGCGCGTCCAGCGCTGGCTCCCCAAAGCGCGTGTAGTCAAGGCGTTCAATACCGTCGGCCACGCGCATATGTTCAAGCCGCAATTTCCGGGAGGGCCGCCGGACATGTTCATTTGCGGCAACGATGCCGCAGCCAAGCAGACCGTCACGGAAATCCTGAAAGACTTCGGCTGGCCGTCCGTCGACATTGGCGGAATCGAAGGCGCGCGTCTGCTCGAGCCTCTGTGCATTCTCTGGGTCGGCTACGGCCTGCGCACCGGCACCTGGAATCACGCCTTCAAACTGCTCCGCAAGTAATCGACCCCTGTCGCCTGTAAGATGGCGTCTATGAAGACGCTTCTCGCCCTCCTGCTGGCGCCTGCCCTCTTCGCACAGCCCACCGTCTCCGACGCCGGGAAATTCCTCGACGATGCCGAGGAAAAACTCCTGGTCCTGTCCACCGAGGCCGGGCGCGCGAGCTGGGTGCAGTCGAACTTCATCACTTTCGATACCGAGACGCTTTCCGCGCTTGCCAACGAGCGCGCCATCGCCGAGGGCGTGCGGCTGGCCAAGGCCGCGACGCGCTTCGATCACCTGAAGCTGCCCCCGGACATGGCTCGCAAGATGATGCTTTTGAAAGTGGGATTGACGCTGGCTACGCCCGCCGATCCCAAGGAAAGCGCCGAAGCGACGCGGCTGGCGGCCTCGCTCGAGGGAACTTACGGTAAAGGCAAATACTGTCCCGGCGGCGATCGAAAATGCCTCGACATCGAGGACATCACCCGCATTATGGCCAACAGCACCAATCCCTCCGAGCTGCTCGATGTCTGGCGGGGATGGCACACGATTTCGCAGCCCATGCGCAACGACTTCGCGCGCTTCGTCCAGCTTTCGAACAAGGGCGCGCGCGAGTTGGGATTCAAAGATACCGGCGCAATGTGGCGCGCCAAATACGATATGCCTCCCGACGATTTCGCGCGGGAGCTCGATCGCCTGTGGGAGCAGGTGCGGCCGCTCTACCTGTCGCTTCATGCTTACGTTCGCAGCCGCCTGCGCGAAAAATACGGACCGGACCTGGTTCCCGCCAACGGGCCGATCCCCGCGCATCTGCTCGGCAACATCTGGGCGCAGGAGTGGCCCAACGTCTACAAACTTGTCGCGCCCGCCAATTCCGATCCAGGCTACGACCTCACGGAGATTCTGAAATCCCGCAAGACCGATCCGTTGCAGATGGTGCACTACGGCGAGAATTTCTTCAAGTCGCTGGGATTTGCGCCGCTGCCGGATACGTTCTGGGAACGGTCGCTCTTCACAAAACCGCGCGACCGCGAAGTCGTCTGCCACGCCAGCGCCTGGGACGTCGATAACGTCGACGACCTGCGCGTAAAGATGTGCATCGACATCACCTCCGAGGATTTCACCACCATCCATCACGAACTGGGCCACAACTTCTACCAGCGCGCCTACAACAAACAGCCGTTCCTTTTCCGCGATAGCGCCAACGACGGTTTCCACGAAGCCATCGGCGACACTATCGCGCTATCAATCACTCCCGAATACCTGGTGAAGCTCGGCTTCATCCCGAACGCACCGGATGCTTCGAAGGACATCGGCCTCCTGCTCAACCGCGCGCTCGAAAAAATCGCGTTTCTGCCTTTCGGCCTGCTGATCGATCAGTGGCGGTGGAAAGTCTTTTCGGGCGAAGTGCCGCCCTCCAAATACAACGAAGCCTTGGTGGGAATTGCGCCTGAAATACCAGGGCGTCGTACCGCCGCTCGCGCGCAGCGAAAACGATTTCGACCCCGCGCCAAGTACCATGTGCCCGCCAATGTCCCTTACTCGCGATATTTTCTTGCGGACATTTTGCAGTTCCAGTTTCATCGAGCGCTGGCGAAGATCGCCGGCTGTAAGGAGCCTCTCCACCGCTGTTCGATTTATGGAAATCAGGAAGCCGGCCGGCGCCTGAACGCGATGCTCGAAATGGGCGAGAGCCGCCCGTGGCAGGAAGCGCTTTTCACCCTTACAGGCCAGCGGCAGATGGATGCCACCGCGATCCGCGACTACTTCGCGCCGCTCCAGCAATGGCTGGATGAGCAGAATCGTGGCAAACCCATCGGCTGGTGAGCGCGAAGGAGCTTGCTGGGGCGCGATCTATACAACTTTAGGAAACTCCTTTATCTTCAGTTCTGGTCTCATGTTGAGCTCGCGAACCAATCGATGCAGGTGGACCGGATGGAGCCCTAGAAGCTTGGCCGCCTCGGTGTAAACGCCGCCGGCTTGCTCCAGGGCCTGGCCAATCACCTGGCGGCGTGCCTGCTCGATAGCGTCGTGATACCGCGTCGGCGTCGTGCTCTCGACCTCGCCGCTATCGATGACGGCTTCGCGGAGGTCGCTCAACCGCACCAGCTCCGAGCGGCTCATGATCACCGCCTGCTCAATAGCGTGCTGTAACTCGCGCACATTTCCCGGCCAGTCGTACTGCAGCATCCAGGCGCGGGCGTCCTGGGAAAATCCGGTCACCTTTCGTCCCGCCTTTTCCGAGTATCCGCGCAGGAAGTGTGTTGCCAAAGGCGGAATATCCTTGCGCCGTTGCCGCAGGGCTGGCATGTGAATGCTGATCACCTTGAGCCGGTAATAGAGATCCTGGCGGAAAGCTCCTTTTTTGACTTCGGCATTGAGGTCCTTGTTGGTGGCGGCGATGACGCGGATGTCCACGCGAATTGGTTTCGTGCCGCCCACGCGCTCGAACTCGTGTTCCTGCAGGACCCGCAGCAGCTTCACCTGCAGAACTGGCGCCATTTCGCCGATTTCGTCCAGGAATAGAGTGCCGCCGTCGGCCGCTTCGAACCGGCCTTTGCGCATATTCAACGCGCCGGTGAACGCGCCCCGCTCGTGGCCGAACAGTTCGCTTTCGAGTAGGGTCTCGGTCAGAGCGGCGCAATTGATAGCTACGAACGGTTTCAATGCGCGCAGGCTATTACGGTGGATGGCGCGGGCCACCAACTCCTTACCCGTGCCGCTTTCGCCCTGAATGAGAATGCTCGCGGCGGTGGGCGCGGCGCGATCGATCTGCCGGTAGATCTCGATCATCGGCTCGCTCTCGCCGATCATGTCGTGGCGGATATTGATCTCAGCCTGCAATCGCTGATTTTCTGCGTGCAGGGCATCCAGGCGGCGGACACTGGCCAGCGCCATTCCGGCAATTGCGCCTGCGGCGGTAACCAGTTGAAGGTGCGATTCGACGAACCGGGTCTTGGGATCGCTCGTGTCCGCGTAGATGACACCGTGCAGTTCTTCCCCGCACACCAGCGGGGCGGCGATGACGGAACGGACGTTGGTCGCGGAATCCTCGGAGTTGTCGACCACAATGGCCATGCGGTCTGTGAGTACCCGTCGAGCCACCGCGGGGTAGACGCGTACCGGCTGTCTCGAGTTGCCCCCGCGATCCAGCCCGAAAGTTGACTCAAAGCTATCCGTCGAGCCGCCGGTTACCAGAACGGCCGCGCGCTCGGCCGGGATCGCTTCGAGCAACAGCTCCAGCACGCGATGCGCAAGACCCTCGACCGTTTGCGCGTCCTGAACTGCAGTGCTGATTTCCAGCAATGTCTTGAGGTCGCGCGCCGTGCCGGGCGAAGGCAGCATCGATTCGAGCTGCTTGGCATGGAGATACACCGACTCCTGGCTGAACAGCCGCGTGGTGGTGCTGATGACGGATCGATCATCCAGCTCCACTGGATTGCCCGCGGGCGCCGTGGCCCCTTGGGAAAACAGGAACACCGACGCCCCGACCTGAATTTGATCGCCTTGCTTGAGAAGATGCTCGCGCACCGCTTTGCCGTTTACAAGCGTGCCGTTGCGGCTGCTCAGGTCGGTGAGCTTAAAACTGTCTCCGTCCCGGCTGATTTTGCAATGGTGGCGGGACGCGGACAGGTCGTCAATCGAGAGAGTGTTGGACTCTTCGCGCCCAATGGACACTTCCGTCCCGTTCAGAGGCAGAAGTGTCCCTTTGAGCGGACCTTCAATCGCGACGAGAGTGAAACTCATAGCGGTCTTTTAGCATAGCTCTGCCGCAGCGCAGAACCCGAAACAGGAACCGCTACTTGGCTACGCTGATGTCTCCACAGCCAACGTCGATGAAAGTTCGGCCTTTAACAGATAGCGCGGCCGCATAAGGGTAGAGGCCGGCAGGTGTTTCATTAGTGATGGTGAGGTCCCGGTCGCGCTCGTTTAGGTGCATTTTGTTCCCTGGCGTCCGGTCTTTGAACATTACTTCGAACGGTTCGTCGTTTGGAGTCTTGAATTCGAGCACGCAAGATGTCTTCACGTCGGTAAACACCACGCGAATGTGTGTGGGTGTGTAAGTGAAGTTTCCGGTGTCAGGGTCGACACTGATCGTGATTCTCGCGTCTGGTCCTTGTCCCTCTTCTCTTCCTACTCCTAGTGCTGCCATGATGTTTCTCCTTTAGTGTTGTGAGCTGCTGCTGGGGCCTTTTGACGCTCGCGTGTCGAGCAGCTTTCGATAGCGAGCGTCCTCGCGCAAGTCTTTCAAAGCAACGGCGCCTTGGATTTCCTCGAGTGAGTAGTTCAGGTCAAGTGCGGATTTCACGGCTCCTAGAGCCTGTTTTCGGTCACCCGCCTGCTCGTACACAAGCGCTGCCCGATAGAATACGTAGCCCGAACGAGGTGCGAGTTGAATCGCTTCGGCGATCTCAGCCAGGCTGTTGGTCTTGGATCCCAACGCCGCCCAATACGTGGCCAGGCGTGCGTGAACGTCGGCGTCGCGCGGATTAATTGCAATCTCTTTGGTCCCCAGATCAATGGCGCGGTGGAAGGCCTCGGGAGCCTTCGCGGTAAGGTTGGGGTCCCAGCGCCGCACGTGCCCCAGATTGCCCCAATAGCTCTCGTTGTCGGGAGTGAGTTGGGTGGCTTTCTCGAGCATCGCGGCCGCTTCTGCGTACCGCCCCTTCAGGTAATAACCCATTCCGAGATTGGAATAGGCGCCCGCGTTTGGATCAAGCGTCACGGATTTCTGGAGAGCCGCGAAGGCCTCCTCATAGCGGCCTAGCTTCAGATAGGTGCTGCCAAGGTTTCTGAAGGCCATGGGATTGTCCGGAGTGAGCTCCGTGACCGCCCGGAAAGAACGTTCCGCGTCCTCATAACGGTGTAGCCGGTTGTAGTAGAAGACTCCCAGATCGTTATGGCTCATCCAATCCTTGGGACGAAGAGCGATGGCATTCTTGTAAACTTGTTCCGCCTCTTTAAAAAGTGACCTGGATTCATACGTGTCGGCGAGGCCACGAAGCGCTTCGGCGCTGGAAGGATTCAGCTCCAGAACCCGCTTGTATTCTTCCGCAGCACGCTCGTAGCGGCCTTGCGCGGCCTGAATCAAGCCCATCGTTATATGAACCGGCTCCAGTTCGTCATTCAGATCGATCGCCCGCGAGCAGTTGGCGTCCGCCTCCTTGATGGCGATCGGATCCTTGCCGCTGTCGTACTTTCGAAAATACGCGTCTGCGGCTCCCGCATACGCGAGCGCATATTTGTCATCTTTCGCGATCGCCTCTTTGAAGGCGGTTATGGCCTTGTCGAGATTCTCGGGACGGTCCCGCCGCTGGAGATACCCGCGTCCTTCAAGGTAGGAAGCATACGCGGTCGCGATCGATGTATCGCCCGCCTGTTGAGCCTTGAGCGCCTGCGCGGTCACTTCGAGATCCATCATCTGCGCCACTTTCGCGACGACGCGGTCGCGCAAGGTGGTTATCTCTGCGGGCGGGGTTTCAATCGTCGCCGAGCGCAATTGCGCCTGGTTTCGCGTGTCCACCAAGCTCACTATGGCCTGCAAATGCTCGCCGGTACGAAGCACCGTTCCGGAAATCGCCAGGTTTGCGCCAAGTCTCTCTAGCGCAACGCGCGGCGTTGTCGCCTCTTTTGAAGTGACCAGGCTCGCCGGCAACACCAGGAGCGATCCTTTGAATTGCTCGAGGCGCGCGAGTTTATAGCTTACGATATCGTTCAGTCCATCCGAAAACGCCTGGTTCATCGGATCGCTGGTCGTGAAGGGCAACACTGCGACGCGTTTTTCCACCGGAAGCGGCCGCGCCGGCAGCCATTCCGCGACCCGCTCTCGTAATTTCGGAACCATCAAAACACTACTCATACAACCAAGCGCCAGCACCGCAACTCCGATAGCCCACGCCCTGCGTCTCCTGGGGCGCAGTGGTCGCACCGCCACTGTTTCTAGAGAAGCCCGCGAATGTACACTCACCTGGCCGGTTCCCTGACGAACCGCCGCCAGGTCATCCAGCAACTGTCCGGCCGCTTGGTACCGCTGGTCCCGGTCCTTTTCAAGCGCCTTTGAAACGATCCCCTCGATTGCACTCGGGATGCCACTCCGGAATGCTGCCAGCGCCGGCGCGCGTTCATATACGATCTGGTGCATGAGCCCCGGCGTGGTCGGAGCGCGAAAAGGCATTTCGCCCGCGAAGAGCAGGTAAAGTAGAATTCCCAGCGAGAAGAGATCGGCCCGGTGATCCACCGGCAGCCCCAGCGCCTGCTCCGGCGACATGCAGGATGGTGTGCCCATAGCAGTGCCGACCGTGGTCACTTGCAGTTCCTCGGCAAGCCTGGCTAGTCCGAAGTCAGTGATCTTCAGCCGGCCGTCCTCGGTAAACATCACATTTGAGGCCTTGATGTCACGGTGGATCACGCCGTGGTCATGTGCGTGTTTCAAGCCCTCGGCGATCTGGATGCCATAGTCGAGCGCTTGCTCGATCGGGAGCTTCTTGTTGACCGCCTTCAGCTCGGCCAGCTTGCTCGCCAGCGTGCCTCCCGGCAGGTACTCGAGCACCAGGAACCTGTATTCGTCCGATTGTTCGATGCCATGGATCGTCGCTATGTTGGGGTGATTGAGGGCGGAAATCGCGCGCGCTTCCTGCTCAAAACGTGCCACCTGTTCGTCGGAGCCGAGCAGGTGCGGGTTCAGGAACTTGAGCGCGACAAAGCGCGCGAGACTCCGGTCGCGAGCCTGATAAACGACGCCCATTCCGCCCTCGCCGAGCTTCTTGACGACCTCGTAGTGGGACACGTTCGGCCCGAGCATCTCGTGCCTCCGTTCCGAAGAGTCTCAAATCGCACAAAAACGCGACGCCATCGTGCAGGCTTCAAGCGACGCTGCCGCCACGCTCCGCTAATGTGCAATAGGGTTGCATTATACAGCTTTTCGCGTCGTGGTGTTAGCATTTTTGTTCTTGCGTAACAGAAATGTTTCCATCTCCAGGGGCGGAAACGATTTCGTAACCGCGAAAGCGCCGGGAAAACAGCAAATGGCGGCTCGATTGCCCACACGGTACCGGATGGTTTGCGATGCCTTTAGCGCTACGATTCGGGTTGGTCCTTCTGCTGGCGGCGCCGGGTGCGCTTTCGTCCGCCTCCGGCGGCGAGCAGTGGCCCGTGCTCATCCAGCGCGGCAATCAGGCGTACCGTGCCAACCAGTTAGCGGAGGCGGAAAAGTTCTTTCAGGCGGCGTTGGACGTGTTGGGAACCTCTTCGGAAGATTCGCAACGGCGGGCGGTGACTCTCGACTGCCTCGGCGCGATGAACTATTATCAGCGGCGTTACACGGCGGCCGAATCCCGATACAGGCAGGCGCTCGCCATTTGGGAAACGGTTCCGGACGCCGGCGCCGGCCTGGCAACCGTCCTCTATAACCTTGCCACCCTCTATCGATTGGAACATCTTTATTCCAAATCCGGGCTCTTGTTCCAGCGGGCATTGTTGATTCGCGAGAAGGTATTTGGCGAAAGCAGCACTGAAGTCGCCGATACGCTGAATGAGCTCGGTGTCGTTTTCGAGGCAGAGGGACGGTCTGGAGAGGCCGAGGTTTTGTACTTGAAATCGCTGGCGATCCTGGAGCAGTGGTTCGGCCCCGGCGGCGGTGAGCTTGCGAAGCCGCTCAACAATATCGGGAGGCTGTACATCATCCTGGGACGCAGCCGCGACGCCGAAGACCTGCTCCGCCGCGCTTTGCGCCAGTCCGAGGCACAGTCCGGCGCGAATGCTGTACAGGCGGGACCCGCTCTGAATAACCTCGGCTGCATTTATTTCGCGCAGCGGCGCGCCCCCGAGGCTGAAGATGCGTTCCGCCGCGCGCTGTCGATTTATGAAGCCGCATTCGGCCCGCTGGATCCTCAAGTGGCGCAAATATTGCGCAATTACGCGGACCTTCTGCGCCACACCGGGAGGAAACGCGAAGCAGCCAAATTTGAGACGCGGGCCCGGGCCATCGCGCAAATCTCAGCGTCGAGCGATCCATCGCGCTTCATTGTGGACGTCCACGCTTTGCGGGCCAGCGCAAAATCGCGCTAATTTTTATAGATTCATCAGAAAAAATCGTGGCTCAAACCGCCGTTCGGCCGGTTGGACGGGTGTTCTCAATGCCGGAGGCCTAGCGGTCGAACGCGCTTTACGAGCACCTCCAAGAACTGGCCGGAGTTCATAAACACGGCAAAGTGCCCCCCGCCCTTAAGCGGCACAAATTCCTTCCTGGGCGCCCTGATTGACGCGAGGTACCGCCGCGCGAGCTCGGTTGGAGTCGTGAAATCCTCCGCACCCTGAAGGAAAAAGATAGGGATGGCAAAGTTAAGCCCGAGATCCTTCGGCTCAAGAGACGTGGTCTGCGAGACAAGGCGCTCTCCGCTCAGCATCTGGCCATCGGCGGAGTCATTGATGTCCTGAACGGATTTTCCTGGGGCTACGAGCGCTAGGCCAAGCGTGCCGAACAGGAACTGGTCCGCTCCCTCGAAGCGGTTGGCCCACTTCCGCTGCACGCGGTATCCCTCGCCGGATTTGTATGGCGGCGGGCCGACCCGGCGCAAATCATCCAAAGCCGGCTGGTTAGCTGTCGCTTGCGCCTTCCTCACCAACGCGTCATACGCGGCCGAGTAGTTTCTGGTGCTATCGGCGACCTGACCCGTGCCCACGTACGCATGGAAGAGATCCGGTCTTGCCGAAATCATCCGCATACCGAAGATCGATCCGAACGAATGAGCGACTACGATGATCTTGTCCTTCCGAAGATGTGTGCGCAGATATTCCGCCACTTCGATGCCATCCTGTGCCATGCGATCCAGTGTCATCGTCGGCGCAACAGCATGGCCCGTTCTTCTAAGGGTTCGACCCGCGCCTCGTTGGTCCCACTGCACTACCGTGAAATGCTTTTCCCAGGGAGCGAATAGAGCGAATGTCCACGGGTTGGTAACGTCACCCGGCCCGCCATGCAGAAACAGCAGCACGGGGTTTGCACGATCCTCGCCGCGAATTGTGACCCACTGTTCGATACCCCCGATCGAAACGTAAGTTGCCTCGTCGATGCCGTTTTTAGGGCTGATGGCAAACTGTTCCGCGTTGCGAGCCCGAAGTTGCGCGAGGAGTCCGTCGAATTTCCGATATTCTGAATCAACTGTTGTGGGCTCTTGCATCCCTCCGTCAGGCTGAACCCGAGTCAGCGCAGGTTGCTGTGCTCGAACAGAAAAAGGAAAGCTGAAAGAGGCAGTAATCGCAAGACCAACAGAAAGCGTCACATGCGTTCGCATACTGTAAAGCATACGAGCAACGAACGGGAATAGTTTGCCAAGTGCTGTCCGCGACACTTCCGGCTTCCCGAGACCACCTGAAGCGTTTTAGTTAAGGCTGTATCGAATTCGTTTCGGCCCGCTGCGAAATTTCTGAGAATTTAGCTTTAAATACTATATTTTGTGATTGGAATCCTATGTGCTTCTTCCCTTGTGGAGGCTAGAATGACAAAGCATCTCGTTCGTATCCTTTTGATTGCCGCAAGCGGTTCGCTGTACGCGCAATCTCATTTCATGACCGCCACGATCCCGTTCGATTTCGTGGCTGGCGCAAAATCGTTTCCGTCCGGCCAGTACACCCTGAAGGTAGACCCTGGCCCGGGCACGATTCTGCTCCGGAGCGTGGATGGCAGCTCGAGCATGATCGCGCTGGCTCACTCCGTTAGCTCCGCCAAGGTCCAGGCCCCTCACCTCACGTTCCATCGTTATGGAGATCGCTACTTCCTCTCCCAAGTCTGGGAGAGTGGAACCGATTACGGCCGTGAGCTCAGCCCCTCAGCCGCCGAGCGCGAGCAGCTCGCGCGAAGCCGGCCGATCAAGCCGGTGAACGTCGCTGCTTCCATTGCTCGACGTTAAGGCGTGGGCGGGCCACTCGGAGGGCCCGCCCATTTTTCTTCGGTCCATTCGATAAGGCCGTTGCCCGGCTGCGTTTGCCGCGGAACTTCGCACCCCAGATGGGGTTGAGAAGGCAAAGGCATGCAAATGGCAAAAGCACGCAGCTTTTCCATTGCCTGGAGCAGGACGGTTGAACTCGTTGAACTCGGCGGGCTGACGAACCTTTTCATTCACGGGCTTGAGAAGATATGTTCGCCGTTGCTCAGGCTTGGGACCATCTACTTTTTTGTGCGCGAACTGGACGAGAATCTGCCCGAAACCAAAAACCCGCCGGGTCTGACCTTGCGCCCCGCGTCGGTGATCGATCTCCCTCTCATGGCCGCTGCGTGGGGCGATGACGGGCATACGATAGAAAAACTCCACGATCGATTGCGTAACGGGGATGTCTGTTTCATGGCCCTCGACCCCAATAGCCGGATCGTTCATGCCC
>QHXU01000006.1:16132-23429 GCA_003223065.1 Acidobacteriota bacterium
AGGAATGGACCTTATTCTCGGTCCAGGAGAGGCGTTTACGTACGACAGCTATACGGTGCCCGAATCTCGGGGGCGGCGTATCGACTCTATCGTGCGGTGCTATGCCCTTAATTGGTTGCGCGCCAACGGAGTGGTCCGAGCCTGTACCTTCGTTCGCGGTGATAACCCCGCATCGCTGCGCGCCGTGCGCCGCTTGCAACAACCTGCGGGAACCTTCAGGTATCTCAAGCTTCGCGGTTTCAAGCCTTGGGTGATGGGAAAGCCGGCGTCGTCTCTGCCTCCTTTAGTCCCCGCGGACAATTGAGTCAGGCCCGGTTTACACCGGCCGCTCTTTCTTGATAAAGTAGGCAGCCAACTCGGGTCCGGGCTTCAAAGTGGGGCCGGGCAGCCGGGCAAATTGCCTGGGGGTGAGAAATGCGAACGATCTCTGTGGTTCGGGGAAGCGCGTTGTTCCTCTGTTTTGGGCTGTCCTTGTTCGGGCAAACCTTCGGCGAGATTACAGGCGAAGTGCGAGACGCGCAGGGCGCCGTAATTCCGGGCGCGGAAGTTTCGGTGACCAACATCGGGACCAACGTCTCACGGTCGACCATGAGCAACGATGCCGGCGTTTATGCGTTCCCTGCGCTTCCGCCCGGCACCTACCAACTGCGCGTCGCAAAGGCTGGATTCAAGACCACCACGCGCACCGACATCGAACTCCAGGTGCAACAGAGCGCGCGCATCGATATCGAACTGGCGGTGGGGCAGGTGTCTGAGTCGGTGGAAGTTTCCGCATCCGCCGCGCTGCTCTCTACTGAGAACGCGACCGTGGGCACGGTAATAGAGAACAAGCGCATTGTCGAGTTGCCGCTCAATGGCCGCAATTACCTGCAACTGGTCTCGCTTGCGCCCAACGTCAGCTATGGATTTGGAAGCGCCGGTCAGGCCGGATCGCGCCAGGGCGGCGAGCGCTCCACGCAGAACATCGCCGTCAGCGGCCAGCGCAGTTATTTCAACGCATTTACGCTCGACGGCGTGAACAACACGGACCCGAACTTCAATACTTACGTTATTCAGCCTTCGATCGACGCGCTGCAGGAGTTTAAGGTCCAAAGCGGCATCTATCCCGCCGAGTTCGGGCGCGAGACAACACAGATCAACGTGTCGACCAAGCCGGGGACCAACGATTTCCACGGCACGCTGTTCGAATTTCTGCGCAACGACAAGCTGGATGCCAAACAGTATGCCTTCACCTCGGCCCGTCCATCTAAAGATCCGTTCAAATGGAACCAGTACGGGTTCACCTTGGGTGGTCCCGTATGGATTCCGAAGATTCTCAACGGCCGCAACAAGCTGTTTTTCATGTCGAACTATGAGGCGTTCCGGCAGCGGCGGCAGGTGCAGGCCACCTATGACTTACCGTCATCGGCCATGCGGGGCGGGGATTTCTCCGAGCTGCTGGCTCGGGGAACTACGATCTATGATCCATCGACGCGAATGGTCAACGGCGCTGATGTGATCGAGCAGCCGTTCCCGGGAAACATCATCTCCCCGAATTTAATCAGTTCTACGGCGAAGAAGCTTTTCGAATTTTACCCGGCGCCGAACCTGCCCAACTCGACACTGGTACGGAACCGGCAACAGGCAATCGGCCGCCCGATCAATAAGGATCAATTCATTCTGCGAATGGATTTCGCCGAATCGTCAAATTCGCAGTGGTTCGGCCGGTACAGTTGGGGCGACGAAAATCAGCTCAATGAAGGCCTGAAGCTCAACGGATTCCAGGTGCTCACCAACGTCGAGCAATATATGGGGTCGAATGTGCGCGTGTTTTCTGCGTCGAAAGTGAATGAGTTCCGGTTCGGATTGACGCGCTTCTTCAACTCCGCGGGCCGCGAGCTGGCATTCAAACGCGATGTAGTCACCGAGCTCGGTCTTCCCGGGTTGAAAGGAGGCGATCCGGTTGCCTGGGGTATCCCGGCCGTTTCGCTGTCGGGCTTTAGCGGGTTCGGTGATGATTCCGAGGGTCCATACGTAAACGACAATAAGTCGCTCGAGTTCATCGACAACTTCTCCTGGATTCACGGCAAACACTCGTTGCGGTTTGGCGGCGAAGCGCGCCGCGATGAATACAATCAGATCGGCAACCAGTTTGCCCGCGGATCATTCATCTTCGAGAACGATGCGACCGCGATTGTCCGCAGCGGCGCTAAGTCCGGTGGCAGCTCTTTTGCGGACTACCTTTTGGGGTACTCGCGCCGGTCCGAGGCGGCGGTTTCGATTGCCTCAGCGCAGTTCCGGAACT
Organism: Acidobacteriota bacterium; assembly: GCA_003223065.1. GTDB lineage: Bacteria > Acidobacteriota > Terriglobia > Bryobacterales > Bryobacteraceae > Palsa-187. The sequence continues at coordinate 18,417 of QHXU01000006.1, forward strand.
GGAGTTATGCGTTGTACATGGACGATGTGTGGAAGCTCGGTCCGAAGCTGACCGTCAACATGGGGCTGCGCTACGAGTTGACTCCACCATGGGAGGACCAGACCGGCCGCCTTTTCACCGTCGGCATGCCATTTGAAGATCGTGTGCCGAAAGTGGCCGATTTGAGCCGTCACCCGTTCTTTCTTCGCCAGGGCAAAGGCGACCCTCTGGAGGGTGTGAACCTGGCTTGGCCGAATATTCAAGTCCGGCGTGACGGTAGTCTCGGCAACCGGCTCGTGAAGACAGATTACGCCGACTGGGCTCCACGGTTCGGAATTACCTGGAACCCGACGCCAAAGTGGGTTGTTCGCAGCGGATTCGGCATTTTCTATTCCCAGGACACCGGCAACCCGCGTTTCGACATGGCCCGCAATCTGGCCGGGCGGACGCGGTTTGAAGCGGATGCCACCCACCTGTATACCTTCGATACCGCGTTCGCCGGTCTGGCAGGAGCGAAAGCAGTGGTGCCAACGCCGTACTCGTTTGCGAACAAGTATGAACGAGTGACGCCGTACACTAATAACCGACGCGAGCTGCCGGGCAACTCGGTGCTGGAACTCGGGTATCTCGGGAACCAATCGCATCATATCGAGCAATTACGCGCCGTCAATGAAGAACTGCCTGGCTCCGCGCCCCACTCCGAACGGACGCCCTATGTCGAATTCGGCCGCATACAGCTCGTAGATAACAGCGGCAACGCCAACTACCACGGGCTCTCGACGAAGTTGACCAAACGCTACAGCGCAGGGCTGACCTATTTAGTGAGCTACACCTGGTCGAAGTCGATTGACGAGGGGAGCGCGATTCGAACGCATGACGGCGACACGCTTTTCCCGCAGAACAGCTATTGTCTGGCTTGTGAACGGGCGCTATCCAGCTTTCACACGGCTCACCGGTTGGTGAACTCGGTGTTGTACGACCTGCCGGTCGGCAAGGGCCGGCCGCTAAACGTCAACAACCCGATCCTGAACGCGATGGTGGGCGGCTGGCAGGCAGGCTCGATCATCGTCTATCAGACCGGCTTCCCGATCACGGTCAGCACCGGCACGGATCAGGCGAATACGGGAGGCGGATTCGATCGTCCGATTGCTACCGGTATCGATCCGGTGCTTCCGCGAGACCAGCAGACCACCGAGCATTTCTTCAACACGGCTGCGTTCGCCGTTCAGCCGTTCGGCACGTTCGGCAACGTCGGCCGAAACACGCTGATTGGACCCCGCCTCTTGAATTGGGACTTTTCAGCGCACAAGAACTTCAATTTCACCGAGCGCCAGTATCTCCAGTTCCGGTGGGAGTCTTTTAATGCGATCAACCATCCCAACTGGAGTAACCCCAACACCAGCCGCAGCTCGAATGCTTTCGGAACTATCGGCGGTACCCGCGTGGGCATGCGGCAGATGCAGTTCGCGCTGAAGTACGTTTTCTGATTGCGCGCCGGCATAAAACCCTTGACCGGGATGGAATGAGAAGGCCGCGACACGTAGAGAGTGGTTACCGGGCCAGTTCCAACCATTCCCCGCTCATGTCCGGTTATGCTTGCGGAAGCATTTCAGCCGTTGCGCTTGTGGTTGGTGCCGTGACGACCCGGTTACGCCCTTCCGTTTTTGCCTGGTACAGTGCACCGTCAGCAGCGGCGATCAACTCGGTTGAAGTGCTTCCGTGGGCGGGGTAGGATGCGACGCCGATGGACACGGTGACGACGCCGAGGTGGTGTCCGCCGTATTGGACAATAAGGTGGCTGACTCCCGATCGGAGCTGTTCGGCGCGGCGGACAGTGTCCGCGAGTGATGACTCGCAAAAGAGGATGCAGAACTCTTCGCCGCCGTAGCGGCACGCGATGTCTTCTTTGCGGAGGTGTTCACGCAGGAATTGTCCGAACGCCCGGAGGAGGGCGTCTCCGCCTTCGTGGCCGAAAGTGTCGTTGAAGGTTTTGAAGTGATCGAGATCCAGCATGGCGAACCCTGCAGAGTGTTTTCGTCGTGCCAAGCGGTGGAGTTCTCGTTCTAAGGACTCTTCAAGGTAGCGGCGGTTGAAGAGGCCGGTAAGCGGGTCACGGATGGATTGGAGGCGCAGGGCTTCCTGGAGGTAGAGGTTGGAGAGAGATATGGCGATGTTTTCGGCGACGGTAGCGGCTAATATCCGGTCTTCCGGAGTGAGGAATTCTTCCGGCGCCTGTGCTCCGTCATGCTTTTGCAGGTACAGGATGCCCAGACCGGTGCCTTGCGCCATCAGTGGGAGGCAGGCGTGTCCGCCTTGGGTGTCTTTAAGATGGCGGCATCGTGTGCCGATCCGTCCGGGCTCGATTATGTGTGGTTGTCCGCGGCGTAAGGCCCAGCAGTCGTCGGATTCGAACTCGGCGTCACTGCCGTGAGGATCGTGCCAGGTGGTTACGCTGTTGACCAGGTTGCGGGAGGCGCTAAAAATGTAGAGTACTCCGGCGTACGTGGGGAAGAGGTGTGCGCAGAATTGGGCGATGATGTCGTAGGCTTCTTTTGAGGCGGAGCATGCTTGGAGTAAATCGTTCATCTTGCCGAGGATCACGGCCTGTTCCTTGTGCCGTTCCAGCTCCTGGACGGACTGTCTGAGCTTCTCGTTGGCGAGGCGCAGGTTCTCCTCCGCTTCCTGGTGCCGCGTCACGTCCCAACAGACGCCGTTGAACTCGAGTGGTCGTCTGGCTTCCCCGAAATGTACTCTTGCGCGCGAAGCCAGGGTCCGGACCGTACTGTCGCGCCACACGACGCGGAATTCCGCGTTGTATTCTGCGCCCCGTTCGAGCGAAGCGGCGATGTCTTGTTGGAGACGCGCGCGGTCGTCCGGGTGAACCAGCACGGAAAACCCCTCGACCGTTTTCGGAAACTCGCCGATCGGAAGGCCGAAGAGGGACGAGCAATTCTCATCTGCCTTGACGATATTCGGCGCGATCTCCCAACTCCAGACGCCGATCCCTGAGGAACGCAGCGTAAGATTTAAGCGCTCCTCTGTTTGCGAGAGCGCTATCTGTGTTTGCTGGAGGTTTCGACTCATGACCAGGCGTGCAGCCTGCATTCTTCCGCCGAGCACGGCGATGCCAATGCTCAAGGCCAGGTACAAGAGCAGCTCCGTCCACTGATGCGCTTCATGAATCACAAAACTGCCACGCGGAGGCATCAGGAAGTAGTCGGTCCAAAAAAGACCAAGAACGGCCGATTCCAATGCGGGCCGGACACCCCCATACCAGGCCGTCAGCAGAATGGCGAAAAGTGATATTGAAAAGGGGCTCCGGTCGCCGAGCAATGGGTCCAATAAAAGCCGCACACCTGTTGCGAGCGCAACGCTGACCACGGCACAGCCGTAGCGGAGCATGAAAGACCGCGACGGTTCCGGACTCTCAGGGTTTGCCATTTGTCACAGACGCTCGACCATCTTGCGCATGACGCACGCAACGGATGTACATGGTACGAAATGGATTTCAATCTTTGCCGCGAACCATCATAGCGCTTCGCCGGTCCGGCCGATGTTCTGTTCCCCATTTGACGCAACCCTTTTACATCTGATACACAAGATAGAACATCGCTGTAGTGGTTTCCGCAGCATCGTGGAAAGGGGCTAGTACATGCAAAAGCTGTTTGCCGTATTTGCACTCTGCTTGTTGGCCGCAGTCGGTCTATTCGGGCAGAACGCGACAGGCCGCGTGATCGGCGTCGTTACCGATCCGTCGGGTTCCGTAATTCCTAAAGCGAAAATTACCGTCACCAATGTCGACACCGGCGTAAGCACCGAAACAGCCACCGGCGACGACGGCAGCTATCAGGCCTTGCTTCTGCCCATTGGCATGTATCGCGTCGCGGCGGAGGCTCCGGGGTTCCACAAAACAGTAACCGCGCCGCAAAAGCTGTTTGCCGTATTTGCACTCTGCTTGTTGGCCGCAGTCGGTCTATTCGGGCAGAACGCGACAGGCCGCGTGATCGGCGTCGTTACCAACGGTTCAGGTGGAAGCGAATGCATCCGGCGTGGAAACGGTCAACGCCACGCTTGGGACCAGCGTCACCGCCACGCAGATCGTCAATGCGCCACTGAATGGCCGCAACGTCATGGATCTGGCTCTCCTTGTGCCCGGCGTTGTCCCGGGATTGGCTGGACCGACCACCACTGCCGGCGGGACCGCGTTCAGCGTTGCCGGGTCTCGAACCGATTCGGTGACATTTCTGATCGATGGTGGCGTCAATAACAATCTGTTGAGCAATGCCGCCGTGCTCAATCCGAATCCGGACGCCGTCGAAGAGTTTCGAATCCTGACCAGTAACTACAACGCCGAGTATGGCCGCAACGGCGGCGGCATCGTCAGCGTAGTCACGAGGTCCGGGACCAACACCTTCCATGGAAGCGCGTACGATTACATTCGCAACGCCGACTTCAACGCGAATTCGTTTTTCAACAACGAATTCGGACTCCCCAAGGACACGCTCAAACGTAACCAGTTCGGAGCGAGTGCGGGTGGTCCGGTTCTGTTCCCCAAGTTTAATGGCAGAAATCGGTTCTTCTTCTTTGTGGCCTACCAGGGCCAGAGACAGACGCAGTTGCAGAGCACGTCAAAGACCCAGGTGTTCACTCCAGCCGAACTCAATGGCGATTTTTCCAAATCGAATGCCTCTGGAACCGGTCCCGACACGAACGTGGTGAAGTTCCTCCAGCCGTACCCATACTTCCAGCCGAACGCCGCTCTTGCCGCGCAGGGCATCATTGATCCTGCAAAGATCAACAGCATCGCGAAGAATTACATCAAGAACAATCTGTTGACGACCTCGCCCACGGGCTTCCTTGCTTCTCAGGGGTCGGCGCAGGACAATCGCGACGAGCTGACCGAAAAAGTCGACCTGCTGATCACGCAGGCCGACCGGCTAACGGTCACGCTCGGATCCAGCCGGAATCCGACAATCGCCCCATTTCAGTTTGCCAATATCCCGGGCTATCCGAACGATGGCTTTGTGAATCACT